>NZ_JBVVPL010000022.1:0-79560 GCF_055807615.1 Bradyrhizobium sp. MV1.5
TATGGGTCCCGGCCTTCGCCGGGACGACAGAGTGAGGCTCGTGCTCAAGATCTGAACAGCCGCGTATATTGCGTCTCGTGCCGCAGGCTGGCGAGGTCGGCGCGAAATGCCGCGCCGCCGACATCGTCCAACGTCGCATTCAGCGCACGATTCGCCGTCGCCGCAACCGCGGCTTCCAGCCTCACCAGCACGCGCTGGCTGTCGGTCTGGCCGAGCGGAATGAGCCGGCTGGCCGCGGAAATCCAGTTCGAGACCAGCGCATGCAGGAAGGCGTGCAGCGTCGGCGCCAGCGGCACGCCGTGCATCGCGGCGACCACGCCAACAGCAACTGGATAGACCAATGGGGTGCAGCATGCCGAAACCATGGCATCCAGCCCATCGGCATCCCATGCGGCGCGGGCGATGTCGATGAAGGCACGGCCCTGCGATGTCGTCTCCAGCTGCCGCTCGCGCGACGGCACGAAGGCCGCGGCGAGCTCTGCGATATCGCCCAAGGTGTCGCCCTCGCCCGCTTCAGTGGCGCGATAGGCGTGGACCAGAAACGTCGCATCGCAGAAGCCAGAGCCATCGCGAAGCATCGCATCGAGCCAGTCCGCCAGCGACGCGGTGTCGGCTATGTCGCCAGCCTCGACCGCCCATTCGATGCCGCTGGAGTAGGAAAAGCCCCCGACGGGAAATGCGGGCGACAGCCAGGTCATCAGCCGGTAAAGCGCCGCCGCCTCGCGCTCCGCGAGGTCGCGGGCCGCGAGCGGCTCATTTGTGGTCATGAGCATGCTTGTGGCCGTGGTGATGATCGGGGTGATCGCAATGCTCGTCGTGGTGGTGAGAGTGACCGTCGCCATGTGCGGCATGATCATGGTGGTGATCATGACCGTGATGATCATCGTGGCCATGATCGTGATGCGCGTGGCCGTCGTGTCCATGCGCATGACCGGCATCGGCATAGGCGCCGCCTTCGGGATCGAACGGCGCCTCGATCTCGATCACGCGTGCGCCGAGGCCCTTCACCATGGCTTCGATGACGTGGTCGCGGCGGATGCGCAGGCCCTTGGCCATGATCTGCGTCGGCAGATGGCGATTGCCGAGATGCCAACCGACGCGAATAAGGTGGTGCGGATCGTGGCCGCGGATCTCGAGCAACGGCTCGGGCGCGGCGACCACCTCGATCAGCCGGCCGTCCTCCAACACCAGCGCATCGCCGCCGCGCAGCGCGACGGCATTCTCCAGGTCGAGCAGGAATTCGAGCCCCCGCGTCCCCGTCATCGCCATGCGGCGGCGGTGTCGATCGTCAAAATCGAGCACGACCGTATCCGCCGGCGCTTCCGCGAAGCGGTGTTGTCCCCTGACCTGCGTCGCCCGGATCATGCGCTTTTGCCCGTTACCGTGTCTCGACCTTCTCCGGCGTGATCACTTCGATCTTCGGTGGCGCCGTAAAACACTTCACCGCGACGCGGCCGAACGTCTTCATGTGCTCCATGGCGCGATGCGGCACCAGCGCCTCGGCATTCTCCCACTGCTCGACGAACACCATCTTGGCGGGATCGGTAACGCTCTCATGCAGATCATAGGCGATGTTGCCGGGCTCTTTCCGCGTCTCCTTGATGCAGGCGGTGGCGGCTGCAATGAATTCGGCGCGCGTTTCGGGCTTGATGGTCAGGGTGGCAACGACGTAGATCACGAGAAATCCTCCCGGCTTTTCTTCTGGGCTTCAGATACCGGGCGGGACCTTAGACCAAGCGCGATCGAACGCAAAACCCGGAAAAGCTGCTCCCGGATATGCGGCCAGGACATGTTCCTGAGACATGCGTCGAGGCGCTATTTCAGTACATGAAATATCGCTGCGCCATCGGCAGCACCTCGGCGGGGGCGCAGGTCAAGAGCTCGCCGTCGGCGCGGACCTCATAGGTCTCCGGATCGACCTCGATATTGGGCGTGGCGTCGTTGTGGATCATGCTCTTCTTCGAGATCCTGCCGCGGGTGTTCTGGACCGCATAGAGCTTCTTGTCGATGCCGAGCTTTCGCGCGAGGCCACCGGTGATCGCGGCCTTCGAGGTGAACACCACCGAGGATGCGGTCATCGCCTTGCCGAAGGCACCGAACATCGGCTGGTAATGCACCGGCTGCGGGGTCGGAATCGAGGCGTTGGGATCGCCCATGGGAGCCGCGACGATCATGCCGCCCTTGACGACGCAATCCGGCTTGACGCCGAAGAAGGCCGGCGACCACAGCACGAGATCGGCGAGCTTGCCCTTCTCCACCGAGCCGATCAGCTTCGAAACGCCATGGGCGATCGCGGGATTGATCGTGTATTTGGCGATGTAGCGCTTGACGCGGAAATTGTCGTTGTCCTTGCCCTTGTCCTGCGGCAGCGAGCCGCGCTGCTTCTTCATCTTGTCGGCGGTCTGCCAGGTCCGGATGATGACCTCTCCCAGGCGGCCCATGGCCTGGGAGTCCGACGAGATCATGGAGAGCGCGCCAAGATCATGCAGGATGTCCTCGGCCGCGATGGTCTCCTTGCGGATGCGGCTTTCGGCAAACGCCAGATCTTCCGCGATCGAGGGATCGAGATGGTGGCAGACCATCAGCATGTCCAGATGCTCGTCGATGGTGTTGCGCGTGAAGGGCCGCGTCGGGTTGGTCGAAGACGGGAGCACGTTCTTCAGCCCCGCGACCTTGATGATATCGGGGGCGTGACCGCCGCCGGCGCCCTCGGTGTGAAAGGCGTGGATGGTGCGGCCCTTGAAGGCCTTGATGGTATCCTCGACAAAGCCGGATTCATTCAGCGTGTCGGTGTGGATCATCACCTGGATGTCGTAGTCGTCGGCGACCGACAGGCAGGTGTCGATCGCGGCCGGCGTGGTGCCCCAGTCCTCGTGCAGCTTCAGCGCACAGGCGCCGGCCTTGATCATCTCGACCAGCGCGGCGGGCCGCGAGGCGTTGCCCTTGCCGGAGATGCCGAGATTGACCGGAAATGCGTCGAACGACTGGATCATCCGCCCCATGTGCCACGGCCCCGGCGTGCAGGTGGTGGCGAACGTGCCGTGCGAGGGCCCGGTGCCGCCCCCTAGCATCGAGGTGACGCCAGACATCAGCGCGTGCTCGATCTGCTGCGGGCAGATAAAGTGGATGTGGCTGTCGAAGCCGCCGGCGGTGAGGATTTTGCCTTCGCCGGCGATCACGTCGGTGCCGGGGCCGATGATGATGGTGACACCGGGCTGGATGTCGGGATTGCCGGCCTTGCCGATGCCGGCGATCATGCCGTCCTTGATCGCGACGTCGGCCTTCACGATGCCCCAGTGATCGACGATCAGCGCATTGGTGATGACGGTATCCGCCGCGCCCTGCTTGTTGGTAACTTGCGACTGGCCCATGCCGTCGCGGATCACCTTGCCGCCGCCGAACTTCACTTCCTCGCCGTAGGTGGTGAAATCCTTCTCGACCTCGATGATGAGGTCGGTGTCGGCCAGCCGCACCCTGTCGCCGGTGGTCGGACCGAACATGTCGGCATAGACGGAACGCTTTATTTTGACGGACATCACAAGCCCCGTTTGCGTTTGAATTTGGGATCGGTGCTCACAGCGAGGTCCTCGCTGTGAGCACCATGTCGTCGAATGTCATATCGAGCCAAGAGTTGGCGCCGCGGCAACCGGCGACAACCTGCTCGGCCCAGTCGGTGTAATCGACGAGGTCGTCACGTTCCTCGGCCGTCGGATCCGAATGTACGCGCGCGCCGATATTGCTGATCTTGTCGGCGATCTTGATCAGCCTGGCGCCAGCCGATTTTTTCGGTGCGTCGAGCACCTGACGCCGCCGCCGCTCCGGCTTAGGCAGGCTCATATCGTCGGTGCACTCGTCGACAAGCGACGCGACACGGTCAGAGAATTTTTGCGCGAGCTCCTCGCGCGTGGTGTCGGTGTCCTCGATCGCATCATGCAGCCAGCCGGCGGCAACGAGTTCGGCGTCGGCGCCGTCTGTCGCAGTGGCAAGCAGGTTCGCGACCTCGGTGAGGTGGTTGATGTAAGGCTCATGACCGCGGCCCTTGCGCGCCATCCCGTTGTGACGGCGCGCGGCGAGTTCGGCGGCTTCGGAAACGAGGCGGACAGGTGACAGCATGGCAAAGTCCTCCGTTTTCGCCTCAACCATGCCGCGCCACGCTCGTTCCTGTGGATTTCACAGCTTCCCCATCACGTCGCCGCGGAAGCCGTAGATGGTCTTCTTGCCGGCCACCGCGACGAGCTGGACGTCGCGGGTCTGGCCGGGCTCGAAGCGAACGGCGGTGCCGGCGGCGATGTCGAGGCGCATGCCGCGGGCTTTCTTGCGGTCGAACTTCAGCGCCGGGTTGGTCTCGAAGAAATGATAGTGCGAGCCGACCTGGATCGGGCGGTCGCCGGTGTTGGCAACCGTCAGCGTCACGGTCTTGCGGCCGGCATTGAGCTCGATCTCGCCGTCCTGGATGAAGAGTTCGCCGGGGATCATTCTATCCTCCTCGTCATTCCGGGGCTCGCGCAGCGAGAACCCGGAATCTCAATCAACAACCTCTGGATTCCGGGTTCGCCCTTCAGGCGCCTCGGAATGACGAATTCAAAACTACCTGATCGGCTCGTGGACGGTGACGAGCTTGGTCCCGTCCGGAAAGGTCGCCTCGACCTGGACGTCGTGGATCATCTCGGGAATGCCCGGCATCACCTGGTCGCGGGTGAGAACCTGCGCACCCGATTGCATCAACTCGGCGACGGTGCGGCCATCCCGCGCGCCTTCGAGGATGAAGTCGGAAATGATTGCGATCGCCTCGGGATGGTTGAGCTTGACGCCGCGATCCAGCCGGCGGCGGGCCACGATCGCCGCCATCGAGATCAGAAGCTTATCCTTTTCGCGGGGAGACAGGTTCATACAAAATCTCTTCCGTTCACTTCGTCAATTCAACCAGAGCCGCGGCAGCGCCGCACCGGTGCGCGCCAACACGGCCATCATGTCGGCGCGCAGGCGCGCCGCATCTTGGGCACAGAACCGCGCCATTGCAAAGCCATTCCAGGCGGATATCCCGACCTCGCCGACGAAGGATTCCGACGCCTCGCGGATGCGCTCGATCAGGGCCTCGTCGCCGGGCACGATCAGCGCCGTCCCGATCGCAGCGCCGCCCTTCGCCGTCGCCGATCGCGCAAGCTTTGCGCCGATATTGCCGTCGAGCCTGACGGTCTCGGCGAACACCAGCCTGCCGCCACGACGCAGCCGCCAGCGGTCGACGAACTCGCCCTGCGCCATCCGTTCACCCATCGCGGTACGGCCGAACACCACGATCTCGCACAGCAGGAGCGAGGCAGTCGCATCGAGGTCTATGTCGAAGCGACGGCGTACGCGCGCCCGGTCGAACAGGATAGTCTCCTGCGGCAGCCAGCCGAGATGCGCGCCTGCGGCAACCTTCAGCGCTATATTGAGCTCCGCCGCCTGCCCTGGCGCGCGATAGACCTTTTCCGCGGCCGCCGTCGTCAGCGTCAGCTTCGAACCATCTGCGGCGGCGATCTCGATGTCGAAGCGATCGCCGCCGGCGACACCGCCGGCCGTGTTGACGAACACGCCGGAGAGCCCTTCGTCCTCCGGCGAAGGGAAGCGTACGCGCAGGGAGCCGGACTCATGCAAGATCCCGCGACGCGTCACACCGTCGCGCGCGTGGACGTCGAAGCGCACCGCGCCGCGGGCACGGTTGGCGTCGAACACCGAAGATGTCGCTGAAACGTCGCTGCGCATCCGCCTCCCCAGCCGGTCGCGGCAGAATGGCCTACAGCGCCATCTGGCGGCTGATTTCGCTCGCGTCGAGATTGGAGCGGTCGCAGGTGAACTTCACCGCGCCGCGATCCATCACCGCAAAACTGTCGCCGAGTTCGCAGGCAAAGTCGAGATATTGTTCGACCAGCACGATGGCGATGTTGCCGAGGTTGCGCAGGTACGAGATGGCACGGCCGATGTCCTTGATGATCGAGGGCTGGATGCCCTCCGTCGGCTCGTCGAGCAGCAGCAGCTTTGGCCGCATCACCAGCGCGCGCCCGATCGCGAGCTGTTGCTGCTGGCCGCCGGAGAGATCGCCGCCGCGCCGTCCGAGCATGGATTGCAGCACCGGAAACAGTGAGTACACGTCGTCCGGAATGTGCTTGTCCTCGCGCCTGAGCGGGCCGAAGCCGGTCTTGAGATTCTCCTCGACCGTCAGAAGCGGAAATATCTCGCGCCCCTGCGGCACGAAGCCGATGCCCTTGCGCGCGCGCTCATAGGGCTTCAGGCCCGTGATATCACTGCCGTCGAGCACGATCGCGCCCGAGGAGATCGGGTACTGCCCGACCATGGCGCGCAAGAGCGAGGTCTTGCCGACGCCGTTGCGCCCGAGCACGCAGGTGACCTTGCCGGGCTCGGCCGCGATCGATACGCCGCGCAGCGCCTGCGCCGCGCCGTAGAACAGGTTGATGTCCTTGACCTCAAGCATCGCTCACCGCCCCAGATACACTTCGATGACCCGCTCGTTGGACGAGACCTGGTCGATGGTGCCTTCCGCGAGCACGGTACCCTCGTGCAGGCAAGTGACCTTGACGCCGAGCTCGCGCACGAACGTCATGTCGTGCTCGACCACCATCACGGTGTGGGTCTTGTTGATTTCCTTGAGAAGCTCGGCCGTAAGATGCGTCTCGACGTCGGTCATACCAGCGACGGGCTCGTCGACGAGAAGCAGTTTCGGATCCTGGGCGAGCAGCATGCCGATCTCGAGCCACTGCTTCTGGCCGTGGCTGAGGCTGCCCGCGAGACGGTTGCGGGCATCGGTGAGGCGGATCGTCTCCAGCACCTTGTCGATCTGTTCGGATTCCGCCCGGCTGCCGCGCCAGAACAGCGTGCCCTTGACGCTGTGGTCGACATTGAGCGCGAGCAGCAAATTGTCCTGCACGGTCTGGCTCTCGAACACGGTCGGCTTCTGGAATTTACGGCCGATGCCGAGCTCGGCGATACGGGTCTCGTCCAGCCGCGTCAGATCGGTGACTCCGTCAAACAGCACGGTGCCTTCGTCGGGCTTGGTCTTGCCGGTGATGATGTCCATCATCGTGGTCTTGCCGGCGCCGTTCGGGCCGATGATGGCGCGCATCTCACCGGGCTCGAGCGTCAGCGAGAGGTTGTTGATGGCGTGGAAGCCGTCGAACGAGACGTGCACGCCGTCGAGATACAGCATTGCGGAGGTCGCGCGGGTGTCCATGACGTTCATTGCACCTCCTCCGCCATTTTGGGTTCGGCGACGCCATCTTCGGCCGCGGCGCTCGCAATGGTCGCGGCGTCGCGCCTTTCCTTCGACGAGTCCCACCAGGCGTTGAAAGTGCCGACGATGCCCTTGGGCAGCAGCAGCGTTACCAGGATGAACATGGCACCCAGCATGAACAGCCAGTAGGGCGCGAGCATGCCGGAGGTGAAGAACGTCTTTGCGTAGTTGACGACGACGGCACCGAGCGCGGCGCCGACCAGCGTACCGCGGCCGCCGACCGCAACCCAGATCACCGCCTCGATCGAATTGCCCGGCGCGAATTCGCTCGGGTTGATGATGCCGACCTGCGGCACATAGAGCGCGCCGGCGACGCCGGCCATGCAGGCCGACACCGTGAACACGAACAGCTTGTAGGATTCGACGCGGTAGCCGAGGAAGCGCGTGCGCGATTCCGCATCGCGCACCGCGATCAGCACCTTGCCGAGCTTGGACGAGACGATGGCGCGGCAGATCAGGAAGCCAGCGATCAGCGCCAGGCAGCTCAGCGCGAACAGCGCGGCACGCGTGCCCTCGGCCTGCACGTTGAAGCCCAAAATGTCCTTGAAGTCGGTCATGCCGTTGTTGCCGCCGAAGCCGAAATCGTTGCGGAAGAAGGCAAGCAGCAGGGCGTAGGTCATCGCCTGCGTGATGATCGACAGATACACTCCCGTGACGCGGGAGCGGAAGGCGAGCCAGCCGAAGCAGAAGGCGAGCAGCCCCGGTACGATCAGCACCATCAGCGCGGCAAACCAGAACATGTCGAAGCCGTACCAGTACCAGGGCAGCTTCGAATAGTTCAGGAACACCATGAAGTCCGGCAGGATCGGGTTGCCGTAGACGCCGCGGCTGCCGATCTGCCGCATCAGGTACATGCCCATCGCGTAGCCACCGAGGGCGAAGAAGGCACCGTGGCCGAGCGAGAGGATGCCGCAATAGCCCCAGATCAGGTCGATCGAGAGCGCCAGGATGGCGTAGCAGACATATTTGCCCCAGAGCGCGACGAGATAGGTCGGCACTTGCAGGAACGAACCCGCGGGCAGCAGCAGGTTGGAGAGCGGGATGAGGATGCCGCAGGCCACGACGATGGCAAGGAAGATGGTCGCGCCGCGATCCAGCGATCGCGTCAGCATGTGAGGGGTCATGCTTCCACCGCACGGCCCTTGAGCGCGAACAGGCCGCGCGGCCGCTTTTGAATGAACAGGATGATGAGAACGAGGATGGCGATCTTGCCGAGCACGGCGCCGGCGACCGGCTCCAGGAATTTGTTGGCGATGCCGAGCGTGAAGGCGCCGACCAGCGTGCCCCAGAGATTGCCGACTCCGCCGAACACCACGACCATGAAGCTGTCGATGATGTAGCTCTGGCCGAGATTGGGGCTGACATTGTCGATCTGCGACAGCGCCACACCGGCGATGCCGGCAATGCCCGAGCCGAGTCCGAAGGTCAGCGCGTCGACACGCGAAGTCGCGATGCCCATCGAGGCCGCCATGCGGCGGTTCTGCGTCACCGCGCGCATTTCGAGCCCGAGTGCCGTGTAGCGCAGCATCGCGAGCAGAATGACGAACACCGCGAGCGTAAAGACCAGGATCCAGAGCCGGTTGTAGGTAATGGTGATCTGGCCGAGCTCGAACGCGTCGCTCATCCAGGAGGGGTTGCCGACCTCGCGGTTGGTCGGGCCGAACATGGTACGCACGGCCTGCTGCAGCACCAGCGACAGGCCCCACGTCGCCAGCAGCGTCTCCAGGGGACGGCCGTAGAGAAAGCGAATGATGCTGCGCTCGATCACGACGCCGAGTGCGCCCGCCACCAGGAAGGCGAGCGGCACGGCGATCAGCAGCGAATAGTCGAACAGGCCGGGATAGCGGGTGCGGATCACCTCCTGCACCACGAAGGTGGTGTAGGCCCCGATCATCACCATCTCGCCATGGGCCATGTTGATGACGCCCATCACGCCGAAAGTGATGGCAAGCCCGATCGCGGCAAGCAGCAGCACCGAACCGAGCGAGAGGCCGTACCAGGCATTCTGCACCATCGACCAGACCGCGAGCGAACTCTGGATCGAACCGATTGCGCTCGCCGCAGCCTTGGTCACCGAGGCCGGTTGGTCGCCCATGCCGGTGAGCAGCGCCATCGCCTCCTGGTCGCCGCGCGCCTTGATGGTGGCAACAGCTTCGAGCTTCTCGACCTCGGTGGCATCAGGCTTGAACAACAGGATCGCTGCGCGGGCGTCACCCAGCGCAACCTTGACGGATCGGTTAGTTTCCTTGGCGAGCGCGCCATCGACGGCTTCGAGCGACGTCTCCTCATGCGACTTGAAGACGGATTGCGCGGCCTGGAGCCGCGCTCCGATGTCCGGTGACTGCAGAGTCAGGCTGCCGATCGCGGCATCGACGCTGCGGCGCAGGCGGTTGTTGAGGCGGACCGCGCTTGCACTGTCGGGCACGCTGGCCACGGCCTGGCCGGTCGCGGCATCGATCGACTTGCCGTCGGTGCCGGTGACGTAAACCTTCTTGCTATCGGGGTCGGCCATGAGCCGGCCGTCCTGGAGCGCGCTGATGATCGGAAAGGCCAGCGTATTGCCGCTGCTTGCGACCACGCCGATCGCCTCTTCCGTGTCGGAATAATCATCGTTGGCGAATTTGGCGACCGCATCCTCGAACGGGCCGGCCAAGGCCGGCAGTGCGAACGCGATCAGGAACAACGAGAGCAGGAGCGAACAGAGGCGGGCGGACAAATTGGCTGGCACTGTGAAAGACCCCGGCAGAAAAGGGTGGAGAAGGCGGCGGGATCGCCGCCTTCTCCGATCGTGCAATGGAGCGTCAGATCCGGATCAGGAGCCCGAACCGAGGCACTTGTTGGTCTTGGTGTTGAAGTTACCGCACTTCTTGCCGACCCAGTCGCCGACCAGGTCCTTGGAGCCGTCGAGCTCCTTGGACCAGGCGTCGCCCGCGACAAGACCCGGGGTCTTCCACACCACGTCGAACTGGCCGTTGGCTTTGATTTCGCCAATGAACACCGGCTTGGTGATGTGATGGTTCGGAAGCATCTTGGAGGTGCCGCCGGTCAGGTTCTTGGCTTCGATGCCCGGGAGCGCATCGATCACCTTGTCCGGATCGGTCGACTTCACCTTCTCGACCGCCTTGACCCACATGTCGAAGCCGATCACGTGCGCTTCCATCGGATCGTTGGTCACGCGCTTCGGATTCTTGGTGTAGGTCTGCCACGCCTTGATGAACTTCTCGTTCTCCGGCGACTTGATCGACTGGAAGTAGTTCCAGGCGGCGAGATGGCCGAGCAGCGGCTTGGTGTCGATGCCGGCGAGTTCTTCCTCACCCACCGAGAACGCGACGACCGGGATGTCCTTCGCCTTGATGCCCTGGTTGCCGAGCTCCTTGTAGAAGGGAACGTTGGCGTCGCCGTTGATGGTCGAGACCACCGCGGTCTTCTTGCCGGCCGAGCCGAACTTCTTGATGTCGGCCACGATCGTCTGCCAGTCGGAATGACCGAACGGCGTGTAGTTGATCATGATGTCTTCCTGGGCGACACCCTTGGACTTCAGGTAGGCTTCCAGGATCTTGTTGGTGGTGCGCGGATAGACGTAGTCAGTGCCCGCGAGCACCCAGCGCTTCACCTTCTCGTCCTTCATCAAATAGTCGACGGCAGGGATCGCCTGCTGGTTCGGCGCGGCACCAGTGTAGAACACGTTGCGCTCGCTCTCCTCGCCCTCGTACTGCACGGGGTAGAACAGGATGCTGTTCAGCTCCTTGAACACCGGGAGCACCGACTTGCGCGACACCGAGGTCCAGCAGCCGAACACGACCGAGACCTTGTCCTTGGTGATCAGTTCGCGCGCCTTCTCGGCGAACAGCGGCCAGTTCGAAGCGGGATCGACGACCACGGCTTCGAGCTTCTTGCCGTTGACGCCGCCCTTCTTGTTCTGCTCGTCGATCAGGAAGAGGATGGTGTCCTTCAGCGTGGTTTCGCTGATGGCCATGGTGCCGGAGAGGGAATGAAGCACGCCGACCTTGATGGTGTCGTCCGCGGCCTTCGCACCAGAAATGGAAGCCAGACCAAGCATCAGTCCGGCGGTCGCGGCGAGAATGCCACGGCGGCTAAATGGCGCCGCTATATCGTGAGTGGATTTGCTATGCATGAGTGTCTCATCTCCCTGACGCAGACGTGAAAAACGCTGCGAAACGGCCCCAACGGCCGCCTGCGATTAACGGATTCGCAAGAACCGTGCCATGGATTTGGCACCAATCAAGCTACTGATATTGCTAATGAAATTGACAGAAAACGAAGTATCGCATGCGCTGCGCAGCCTAAACATTGAGCAATTCAAATGTATGCGAATGCGGCAGGCAGGTTATTTTATGAGCAAATTTGCCACTCTGGCTAAATTTCCAGCATAACTATTTCTGCACCGCGATCGCCGATTGTGTGGGGCGTGCCTTGAAAGCGCCGCCTCAATGTTCCATATGAAGTCGAGGTCTCCTGCGAATCAGGCGACCGTTGCGAGCCGCGTGTTCTTAAGCCCTTACGGGCGTCTGGCTTGCCCCATCCCATCAAGCCATCCGACACCCCAAACACGCAGGTGTCCCTCTCGACACCCTTTTGCGCGCGCCGCGCCGAATGCGCCGGGCGCCCGCTTATGACATGGAAAGAACCCATCTTTTGACTTCGTTTCAGGATTTCGGCCTCGCCGAGCCCATCGCCCGTGCTCTCACCGAAGAGAACTACGTCACCCCCACCCCCATCCAGGCCCAGACGATTCCGACCGCGCTGACCGGCCGCGACGTCGTCGGCATCGCCCAGACCGGAACCGGCAAGACCGCGTCCTTCGCGCTGCCGATCCTGCACCGCCTGCTCGAAAATCGCATCAAGCCGCAGCCGAAGACGGCCCGCGTCCTGGTGCTGTCGCCGACCCGCGAGCTGTCCGGCCAGATCCTCGACAGCTTCAACGCCTATGGCCGCCACATCCGCCTGTCTTCGACGCTCGCCATCGGCGGCGTGCCGATGGGCCGTCAGGTCCGCTCGCTGATGCAGGGCGTCGAGGTGCTGGTCGCCACCCCCGGCCGTTTGCTCGACCTCGTGCAGAGCAACGGGCTGAAGCTTGGAAGCGTCGAATTCCTCGTGCTCGACGAGGCCGACCGCATGCTCGACATGGGCTTCATCAACGACATCCGCAAAATCGTCGCCAAGCTGCCGATCAAGCGGCAGACGCTGTTCTTCTCGGCCACCATGCCGAAGGACATCGCCGAGCTGGCCGACGCCATGCTGCGCGACCCCGCCCGCGTCGCCGTGACCCCGGTCTCCTCGACCGTGGAGCGCATCCAGCAGCGCATTATCCAGGTCGACTTCTCCGCCAAGCCGGCGTTCCTCGCTCAGCTGTTGAAGCAGGAGCAGGTCAACCGCGCGCTGGTTTTCACCCGCACCAAGCACGGCGCGGACAAGGTGGTGAAGACGCTCGAGAAGGCCGGCATTCCCGCCAGCGCTATCCACGGTAACAAGTCGCAGAACCATCGCGAACGGACGCTTGCCCAGTTCCGCACCGGTGAAATCCGCACGTTGGTCGCCACCGATATCGCCGCCCGCGGCATCGATGTCGACGGCATCACCCACGTCATCAATTTCGATCTGCCCAACGTGCCGGAGACCTATGTGCATCGGATCGGCCGCACCGCGCGCGCGGGTGCCGAGGGCACCGCGATCTCGCTGGTCGCAGGCGGCGAGGAGCTCAGCTATCTCCGTGACATCGAGCGGCTGATCAAAGTGGCGCTGCCGCGTGAGGATCGCCGCACCGATGCCGGCCGCCGCGATGCGGGCCCTCCCCCGCAGCAGCAACGACAGGGTCGGCCGGGCCGCCCGGGCCAGCGTCCGCAAGGCGCAAGACATGGTGAGGGACGCCACGCTGACGGCCGCCGCGCCGACGAAAGGCATGCGGACGGGCGCCACCACAGTGCCGCCAAGCAGGGCGACGGAAGGCCCGGCAGTGGCCCGAAGGCAGCTCCTCGCGGCCGCTCCGGAGGCAAGGCGCATTCGTCGCCAAACGGCCGTCCGGAACAGCGTTCCGCGCATAGCGCCGGGGCGTCTGATGGGATACAAGGCGTTGCCTTTTTGCGCCGCGAGAGTCGGCCGAATGGCCAACCGACCCGCAAACCCCATTCGCACTAGCCGTCCACGACCTGGAGAAATTCATGGCTAAGGAAGAGCTGATCCAGTTCGAAGGACTGGTCACCGAAATCCTCCCCGACGCGCGCTACCGCGTGCAGCTCGACGCCGGACACGAGATCGTCGCCTACACCGCCGGCAAGATGAAGAAGAACCGCATCAAGACTCTGGCGGGCGACCGCGTGACGGTAGAGATGTCGCCCTATGACCTCGAAAAGGGCCGGCTGATTTTCCGCCACAAGGACGAACGTCCGAGCGGGATGGGCGGACCTCCGCGTCCCGGACAGCGTGGCGGTCAGTTCCGCCGCCGCTAGTCGGGGCCAGCGCGCGAGCGCAGACCCGAAATTCCGACGTGTATGCTGATCCGCCGTGACCATCACGGCGGATCAAAAAATCGTGCACGTCAGCATTGTTTTGGGGTTCTGTTTCCAATAAAATGAATTAATCGATTTTCGGCCGGACGACATTAGCATCCACCGGTACAGCCGGTTCAGACACGCTGACGACCCTTCCAAAAATTCGATCTAACCTGTCCGCGCAAGCGGGCTCTGACATTGTGTTATCTGAGAAGGGACTACCCCCATGAGCATGGGAACCGTGAAGTGGTTTAACGCGACCAAAGGCTTCGGCTTCATCCAGCCTGACGATGGCGGCCAGGACGTGTTCGTCCACATCAGCGCTGTGGAGCGTGCAGGACTCGGCACGCTGCGCGAAGGTCAGAAGATCTCCTACGAGATCGTGGCCGACCGCCGTTCCGGCAAGTCGGCAGCGGACAACCTCCGCTCCGCCGGCTGAGCTTGCCGCTTACGGCCCCGATCGGCTCAAGCGAACAAATCAACGAAAAGGCCGGGCGCGATGCCCGGCCTTTTTCATCCCGCTATCTGCTCGCAGACCTCAACACTACGGCTAACACGCTGCATTGTTGTAACGAACGCAGGTGACCTGGCGCGGCCGCGTGTAGGAGACATCGCTCATCGTGATGCCCGACTTCAGGACGAACTTGACGGAAGGCGTGTAGAGGTAACTTGCCTGACTGAAGATGAGGTAGGTCGACGGGATCAAGAGCGTCGGCGGAATCATCGAGGTGACCGTGGTACCAGCAGCCAGAGCCGGGGGCGGAGCCGTCAGCGTGGCCTGCGTCGCACCGTTGGCAATGGTGGCGGACTTGCTCCATTGGATCTTGGCGACACTGCTTGAATCGATTTTGATCTGAACCACCGTGCCGTTCACGAGCGTAGCGTCGTAAGGCATGATCATCGATATGCTTGCGGTGAACGTGTCCTGCATGTCGCCATCGTCGACCCCCGTCGACTGCGACGTCAAATCGGACAGAGTCCGTGCAATCATTGTGACTTTGCGATTGATCGCCACGGCCGATGAAAATTCGACCGTCCCGAAGAACATCACAAGCATCAGCGGCACGATGACCGCGAACTCGGTCGCCGCGATCGCACGCCTGTCGGCGAGGAAGCCGCGCACAGAGCTACGGGCATTCCTCCAGATATTCGCAATCGCCTGCATCGGTCCGCCCGGGTCCATCTGTCTCAGAAGGGTTCATTCTTGAAGGCCGCGGTCGCAATCAGCAGCCGCTTGTTGCCGCAGCCCATGTTGAAGCCAAGGCCAGTGACGAAGAGCGGCCACTGATAGAACAGCCGCACCACGACGACCTGGTTGGCGGCCCCGGCACTGTACTGCACGCCGGTTGGATTGAAGCTGCAGGAATTGCCATAATTCGTGAGGCTTAGCGCTCCGAACGAGTTTGTACTCACCACGTCGACGTAGAGCTTGCTGCAATCAAACAGAGCCGGGATCTGGCTGCAGACGTAAGCCTTGAACGTCGTTTGCGAGCAGGGTGTACTGACGCCGGAGACCGCGCAGGCCGTTAGCGTGCCGCCTTGCGCCTGCCCGGTCAGCAGCACGCGCGCAGAATTCTGCGAGGCACTCTCGAGCACCTGGCTCGCCAAGAACATCAGCGCCGACTCGATGATGGCGAACAGCAACGCGAAGAACATCGGCGCGACCAGCGCGAACTCGACGGCTGCGGAGCCGCGGCGGCTGCCACGAAACCGGCGCAACGTGGCGAGGAGCGTGAATCTCGTAGGTGCAGGCGAAGGCATCAAATTCCCCAGCAGCAGCAATCATCTGCCATGTTCAATAGCGGAAACTGATTGTTTAAGTGTTTCAGGCGATCCGCACCCGGCGGCCCGGGCCGTTAAGGCCGCGTTAACCGCGAACGACCCAGACCATGGAGACGAGAGCATGGAGACGAGGACGCGGAGAGAGAAACTCGCGCGCGTGCGGCGGGCGAGGACGATCCTTGCCCCGGCAAACCCGCCAATCAAACTCGCTGGTTGGTCTTACTTGGTTGGTCTTGGTCAGTTCGTCTTGGTCAATTCGTCTTGGCGCCCGCACCGGCACTGCCGCTGGCCGAGCTGCTCAACGAACCGGCCTGGCTCATCGCGCTGTTGAAGTAGGTGTCGCTGTCGCCGAGCGTCACGCGGCGCTGGCAAAGCGGCGCGCAGCTATAGGACTCGCGTTCGATCCCGCGATAGACGGTAACGAGCCGATCGCTCGGACCTTCGACCTGGATCTGGCGGTCGACCAGGATCTCGCCGCCCCGGTCGAGCGCGATGAAATTGGTGGCGCCATAACCCTTTCCGGTGACGACGATCATGCCGCCGGGCTGGAGCGTGACGTCGGCGATCAGGGGATTGCCGACCACGATGGTTGCCACCTTGCCAGGCAGTCGCACCAGCTTGGCCTGGTCGACATTGACGGCGATGGCATCGGCGGACTCGGCAACGACGGCAGCCGGCGATGCCAGCACCGCGGCCGCAACCAGAAGACAGACGCGCGCATGACGGCGCAGCAGTTGTTTACGCATACTCTTACCCCCGGGACGTCACAAACCGGCAGAAGCGATCAGATAACAGCCGAGCCGGTGCCCGACCCGGCTAACCTGCCCTCAATTCGTGAACGTTCCGCAAATTCGCCGACTATTGTTTGAACGGACTGGCGATTCGCGGCCCTCGAGAACCTAGCGGCGGAACGGATAGGCAAGCTGCCCTCCGATTTCCTTCGGCATGGTGGCTTCATCCTTGCCGTAATCCTGCGGCAGTTGCCCCTCAGGCATGCGGAAAGTGCCGAACAGCACGTCCCAGATCGGGAACGTGCCGGCAAAATTGGTGTCGCCGCCCTCTGCGAGCGCGGTGTGGTGCCAGCGGTGGAACACCGGCGTCGCCAGCACATATTTGAACGGCCCGAAGGTCCAGTTCAGGTTGGCGTGCACGAAGGCCGAATGGAAGGTCGTGAACGGGGCGAGCCAGACCATGGCGTTCGGCGAAATGCCGGCCATCAGCAGCACGACGTCGACCGCGATGGTACCGAGCACGAGATTGACGGGATGGAAGCGGGCCGCAGAAATCCAGCTGATCTCCTCCGAGGAGTGATGGATCGCGTGGTACTTCCAGAACCCGCCGCCGTGGAACAGCCGGTGCAGCCAGTACAGCATGAAATCGGATAGCACCAGGAACAGCATGGCCTGGACCCAGAGCGGCAATAGCGCCAGCGGGCCATGCCCGTTGTCGTAGAAGGCGATGAGCCCGTCGGCATCATGGATGTTGAAGACGAAGCTCGCACCGACGATCAGAAGGCCGATCCGCATGACGCGTGCGAACACCGGAACGACAAACCAGTAGCAGATGTCCGTGACGATCTCCCGCTTGCGCCACCAAGGCACGCCGGGATTGCAGGCCCAGACATGCTCCAGCACGGTGAAGACCACCGCGAGTGCGAAGGTCGTGGGGATCACCTTCGCGATGGTCTCGCCGAGCATCAGGGCGATTTCCATGGGCAGGCTCGACATTGTCGCCTCTCTTGCGAATTGCTGGTCCCGCCTACGCGTACTCCCCCAAATTTAAGGGACGGTGAAGCCGGTGCTGCGCTTGCTGCACATCCGGAACCGGAACGAATTGCGGCTGGTTGCCTTAAGGGGAAATTCACTCTGGCCAGCGGCAAGCGGGTTTGCCCGATCGAATTAACTCTCCCGAAAGAGCTCGGATCTCATGGTCGTTGCGTCAAGCACAGCGCCGAACGAGGCGATCCCACCCCAGATGGAGTTTTGTTCATGAAGAACCTGATTGCGCGTTTCGCGAAAGATGAATCCGGCGCCACCGCCATCGAATACGGTCTGATCGCCGCCGGCATCGCGCTGGCCATCATCACCGTCGTCAACAATCTCGGCACCACGCTGAACGCCAAGTTCACCTCGATCAGCAGCTCGCTGAAGTAGGCGATCGACGAACGACTGCAAAAGCCCCGGGCCTCCGGGGCCTTTGTTTTTCAGACGGCGAGTTACAGTGGCGTTCAGCAAGTACAGAACCGATGCCGCGGTCGCGGCAAACGCGGCGGAGGCGGCGCAGACCGGCTCGCCGGCTTACTGGGTCTGTCTGGCACTGCTGCTTGCGACCGTCGCGCTCGCCGCACGCATCGCCTGCCTCTGGTGAGCACGCATTCGGCTGGTTCCGCCCCTCGAGACCGCCGCCGCCGTTTTCGGTTTGTTTAGCACTGCCGGCTAGAATCCGGCGACGCCAGCTCCGCGGCAAACCCAGGCCTCATGACGCAGCCCATGATCCTCGACCTTGCGCGCCTTCTGCTCTTCCCGGCCCTGATGGCGTTTGCCGCCGCAAGCGATCTCTTCACGATGACGATCTCGAACCGCGTATCGCTGGCGCTGGTCGCCGGCTTTTTCGCGCTCGCTCTCGCCGGTGGCATGGCACCTTACGAGATGCTGAGCCATGTCGGCGCCGGCGCGCTCGTCCTGGTCGTGGCCTTTACCTGTTTTGCGATGGGCTGGGTCGGCGGCGGCGATGCCAAGGTGGCGGCCTCCGTCGCGCTTTGGTTCGGGTTCGCACAGCTGATGAACTTTCTGCTCTACGCCTCGCTGTTCGGCGGGGCGCTGACGCTGCTCCTGCTCCAGTTCCGGCAGTGGCCGCTGCCTTACGGGCTGGCGGGCCAGACCTGGCTCGCGCGGCTGCACGCCAAGGAGAGCGGCATTCCCTACGGCATCGCGCTCGCACTGAGCGCGCTGATGGTCTACCCGGAGACCGAATGGGTGAAGGCGATCGACCTCGCTCACCTCGCATTGCGCTGAACGCATCGGGTAAACCCGGCGTTAAGGCGATTTAGATACGCCTCATTAACCATGCTTTGACGAATAGCTGGTCAACTGCCGATTACGGCGGCGTCAGCGTCGCGGCGTTTGTTGGAAAGTGAAGCGTATGAATAGGGCACGCATTGTCGTCCTGACGGTCGCCATCTGCGCCGGCGGTGTCGCCGCGTATCTGGCGAGCGGCTCGGACAATTCTGCACCGCCTCCGGCTCCGGTCGCGCAGCTTCCCACCGTCGACGTCCTGGTCGCGAAGAACGACATCGGCCTCGGCCAGACCGTCAAGCCGGAAGACGTGCAATGGCAGACATGGCCGTCCGCGACCGCCAGCACCACCTTCATCCGCCGCAACGAGCGCCCCGAGGGGGTAACCCAGGTCACCGGCTCGATCGCACGATCCCCCTTCATCCAGGGTGAGCCGATCCGGGACCAGAAGCTGGTCAAGGCCGAAGGCTCCGGCTTCATGGCGGCAATCCTGCCAACCGGCATGCGGGCGATCTCGACCGAGATCTCGCCGGAAACCGGCGCAGGTGGCTTCATCCTCCCCAACGACCGCGTCGACGTGCTTCTGACGCGCCGTCTCAAAAACCCGGACCAGAGCAGCGGCGCTCCCGATGTCATCACGTCCGAGATCATCCTGGCCAATATCCGCGTCCTGGCCATCGACCAGGCTCCCAAGGAGAAGGACGGGCAGAACGCGGTGGTCGGCAAGACCGTCACCCTCGAACTCAATCCGGCGCAGACTGCGACGCTCTCCTCCGCACGTCAGAGCGGCACGCTGTCGCTGGCGCTGCGCAGTATCGCCGACGTCAAGCTGAGCGAGATCACGCTCGATGACCCCGCACAGAAGCGCGAGGGCGTTTCGATCATTCGGTACGGTATCCCAAGCTCGACGGCGAAGGCACGATGAGGACTGTCGACATGAAATGCAGGGCGAATTTGGCGACGATGCGAACCCATGTGGTCCGCGCCCTGTCGTTTTCGGCCGCCGTCGCGCTCGCGCTCAGCCCGGTGCTGACCCCTGTGGTCGCCGCCGACTATCGCCCTGTCGCGCAGGCTGCGGCCGACGGTCAGATGAACGCGCGATTCCTCTCGCTCGGCATCGGCAAGTCGATCGTGATCGACCTTCCGCGCGACATCAAGGACGTGCTTGTCGCCGATCCCAAGATCGCCAATGCGGTCGTCCGCTCGGCGCAGCGTGCCTACATCATCGGCGCCTCGATCGGGCAGACCAACATCGTGTTCTTCGATTCCGCCGGCCAGCAGATCGCGGCCTATGACATCGCGGTCAAGCGCGACCTCAACGGCGTGCGGGCCGCGCTGAAGCAGGTCCTGCCGAACTCAGACATCCAGATCGACGGACTAGGCGACGGCATCATCTTGACCGGCTCGGCCGCGAATCCAGCCGAAGCCCAGCAGGCCAACGACCTCGCAGTGCGCCTCGCCGGCGGCCCCGAGAAGGTCGTGAACTCGATCGTGGTCCGCGGCCGCGATCAGGTCATGCTCAAGGTGACGGTCGCGGAAGTCCAGCGCAGCATCGTCAAGCAGCTCGGAATCGACCTCACCGCCAACCTCAGCTACGGCACCTCGGTCGTCAGCTTCAGCAACTCCAATCCGTTTACGGCTCTCGGCCACAACCTCGTCGACGGCAATAACCTGACCACGAAGTTCGGCGCGGCCCCGTCGGTGCAGGCCACGCTGCGTGCGATGGAGACCGCGGGCGTGATCCGGACGCTGGCCGAACCGAATCTGACCGCGATCTCCGGTGAATCGGCAACGTTCATTGCCGGCGGTGAATTTCCGGTGCCTGCGGGCTATGCGTGCGACCCCACCACGCACGTCTGTACCACCCAGATCAGCTTCAAGAAGTTCGGCATCTCGCTCAACTTCACCCCCGTCGTTCTCACCGAGGGCAAGATCAGCCTGCGGGTGATGACCGAGGTGTCCGAGCTCTCGAACGAAAACGCGATCACGCTGTCCCAGGCCGTGACCTCGACCTCGGTCAACTCGCTCACGGTGCCCTCGATCAAGACCCGCCGCGCAGAAACCTCGCTGGAAATTCCCTCAGGCGGCGCGATGGCGATGGCCGGCCTGATCCAGCAGCAGACCAAGCAAGCGGTCAGCGGACTGCCGGGTCTGATGCAGCTCCCGATCCTCGGCACGCTGTTCCGTAGCCGCGACTTCGTCAACAACGCGACCGAGCTGGTCGTGATCGTGACGCCCTACATCGTTCGCGCAGTTGCGCAAAAGGATCTATCGCGGCCGGATGATGGCTTCTCCGCGCCGGCTGATCCGCAGGCCGAACTGCTCGGCAACATCAACCGCATCTACGGCGTGCCCGGCCGGACCGAACCGGCCAAGAACTACCGCGGCACCTACGGCTTCATCACCGACTGAGGCGGAACGGGGACTTCATGAAGATTACTAGACCACCCCAGATTCGCAGACGCGCCATCCACCTCGGCGGCGCGCTCGTCGGCATGGCGCTCGCCCTTGGCGGTTGCCAGCACGACGAAGCGGTCACGGCCTCCATTCCCGACGACTACAAGCAGCGCCATCCGATCGCGATCGAGGAGCAGAATCGCTCCATCGTCGTCTTCGTCGGCCATGCTCGCGGCGGCTTGACCGCCGCCCAGCGCGCCGACGTGATGGGCGTCGCGTCGGCCTGGATGCACGAAGGCACCGGCGCGATCCGGATCGACGTACCGTCCGGCACGCCCAACGCGCGTCCGGTCGCGGATACCATGCGCGAAATCCAGGCAATGCTGTCGGCGGCGGGCGTTCCGCCGCGCGGCATCAGCGCCCGCTCCTACCAGCCGGAAGACAAGCGCTTCCTGCCGCCGATCCGGCTCACCTATTCCAAGATCGCTGCAGTCGCGGGTCCCTGCGGCCTGTGGCCGGAAGATATCGGCCCTTCGATGAAGAACAAGAGCTGGTTCGAGAACAAGGACTATTACAATTACGGCTGCGCCTATCAGCGCAACCTCGCAGCGATGGTCGACAATCCGTCGGATCTCGAGCAGCCGCGGCCCGAAACGCCGTCCTACACGCCGCGGCGGACCGCCGCGTTCGAGAAGTATCGCAAGGGAATGCCGACGGCGGTCGCCTATCCTGAGGCCGACAAGGCCAAACTCAGCGACACCGGCAGATGATCAGCTACGCTCGCCAGCCCCAAGAAGAACAGTCCGAGGCATCGCTCCCGCCGGTCGAGGAGCATATTGCACCGGCGCCCCGCGTTTCCGTCCAGGCTTTCTGCGAGACCGTGGAAACGGCGGCTGCCGTGCAGTCGGCCGGCGAAGATCGCCGTCTCGGCAAGGCCCATCTGAAGATCCAGATGGGCGGTATGGCGGCTGCGGTGGAAGCCTACCGCTCGGCACCCACGCCGAACGTGATCGTGCTCGAAAGCGACGGCCGCAACGACCTCCTGGGCGGGCTCGACCATCTCGCGACCGTCTGCGACGCCGGCACCCGCGTGGTCGTGATCGGCCGCATCAACGACGTCATGCTCTACCGCGAGCTGGTGCGCCGCGGCGTCAGCGACTACGTGCTCGCGCCGGTTGGCGCGATCGACGTCGTGCGCTCGATCTGCAACCTGTTCTCGGCGCCGGAAGCCAAGGCCGTCGGCCGCATCATCGCCGTGGTCGGCGCCAAGGGCGGCGTCGGCGCGTCAACCATCTCCCACAATGTCGCCTGGGCGATCGCCCGCGATCTCGCGATGGACGCGGTCGTCGCCGACCTCGACCTCGCCTTCGGCACTGCCGGACTCGACTACAACCAGGATCCACCGCAGGGCATTGCCGACGCCGTGTTCTCGCCCGATCGCGTGGACACCGCCTTCATCGACCGCCTTCTGTCGAAATGCACCGACCACCTCAGCCTGCTGGCGGCGCCGGCGACGCTCGACCGGGTCTACGATTTCGGCGCCGACGCCTTCGATGCCGTGTTCGACACGCTGCGCTCCACCATGCCCTGCATCGTGCTCGACGTTCCGCACCAATGGTCGGGCTGGACCAAACGCGCCCTGATCGGAGCGGACGACATCCTGATCGTGGCGGCGCCCGACCTCGCCAATTTGCGCAACACCAAGAACATGTTCGATCTCCTGAAGGCCGCGCGCCCCAACGACCGGCCGCCGCTCTACTGTTTGAACCAGGTCGGGGTACCGAAACGGCCCGAAATCGCCGCGGCGGAGTTCGCCAAGGCGATCGAGAGCCAGCCGGTCGTCTCAATCCCGTTCGAGCCGCAGATCTTCGGCTCGGCGGCCAACAACGGCCAGATGATCGCGGAGATCTCGGCCAACCATAAGTCGATCGAGATGTTCCTTCAGATCGCCCAGCGCCTGACCGGCCGCAGCGAAACGAAGAAGCAAAAGTCGTCCCTGCTTTCACCCCTGATTGACAAGTTGCGGGGAAAATAGGTCGCCGCATGGAGTTCTTAAGTGTTCGGTAAGCGTAGCGGAACAGACGCCGACGTCCGGGCCCCCAAGCCCGGTGCCGTGTCGCCAGAGCCTGCACAGGTTCAGGCGCCCGCCGTGTCGCGCGTGCCGCCGCCGCCGGCAGTCTCCTCGCCGCCGCTCGCCCCGGCGAAGCCTGCGCCGACCATGGAAGCCCGCCGCTCGGACAATTATTACGAGGTCAAGGCGACCATCTTCGGCGCGCTGATCGAGGCCATCGACCTCGCCCAGCTCGCCAAGCTCGATTCGGAGTCCGCGCGCGAGGAAATCCGGGACATCGTCAACGAGATCATCGCGATCAAGAATATCGTGATGTCGATCGCCGAGCAGGAAGAGCTGCTTGACGACATCTGCAACGACGTCCTCGGCTACGGTCCGCTCGAGCCGCTGTTGTCGCGCGACGACATCGCCGACATCATGGTCAACGGCGCCGACACCGTCTACATCGAGGTCGCCGGCAAGATCCAACGCACCGGTATCCGCTTCCGCGACAATCAGCAGCTCCTCAACATCTGCCAGCGTATCGTCAGCCAGGTCGGCCGGCGCGTCGACGAATCCTCGCCGATCTGCGACGCGCGCCTGGCCGATGGCTCCCGCGTCAACGCCATCGTGCCCCCGCTGTCGATCGACGGCCCCACGCTCACGATCCGCAAGTTCAAGAAGGACAAGCTGACGCTCGATCAGCTCGTCAAGTTCGGGGCAATCTCGCCGGAGGGCGCGGAAATCCTCCAGATCATCGGCCGCGTCCGCTGCAACGTGCTGATCTCCGGCGGTACCGGCTCTGGCAAGACCACGTTGCTTAACTGCCTGACCAACTACATCGAACACGACGAGCGCGTCATCACCTGCGAAGACGCCGCCGAACTCCAGCTGCAACAGCCGCACGTGGTGCGACTGGAAACCCGCCCGCCCAACATCGAGGGCGAGGGCCAGGTCACCATGCGCGAGCTGGTGCGCAACTGCCTGCGTATGCGTCCCGAGCGCATCATCGTCGGCGAAGTCCGCGGACCCGAGGCGTTCGACCTGCTCCAGGCCATGAACACCGGCCATGACGGCTCGATGGGCACGCTGCACGCCAACAATCCGCGCGAAGCGCTATCGCGCTGCGAATCCATGATCACGATGGGCGGCTTCTCCCTGCCTTCACGCACCATCCGCGAGATGATCTGCGCCTCGATCGACGTCATCGTCCAGGCCGCGCGCCTGCGCGACGGTTCGCGCCGCATCACCCACATCACCGAGGTGATGGGCATGGAAGGCGACACCATCATCACCCAGGACGTCTTCCTCTACGACATGGTCGGCGAGGACGCCAACGGCAAGATCATCGGCCGGCACCGGTCGACCGGAATCGGCCGCCCGAAATTCTGGGAACGCGCCCGCTATTACGGCGAAGAGAAGCGCCTTGCCGCGGCGCTCGACGCCGCGGAAGTGGCGCCCCCGACGTGAGCAGGTCAGCGCAGCCATGAACATGCAAGCCCTTGCCCTCGCCTTCCTTGCCACCGCGACCGTCGGCGGCCTCGCCTGGGTCTTCCTTTATCCGATGCTGTCCGGGGAACGGAAGGCCGAGAGCCGCCGCGCCTCGATCGCGCGGGCCGAGGCGCCCACGGCCCGCGCGGCCGAGAAGACGCAGCGCTCGCGGCGCGAGCAGGTCGAAACCTCGCTCAAGGATCTCGAGGCGCGGCGCCAGCAGGAGAAGAGCGTACCGCTCAGTGTTCGCCTGTCGCAGGCCGGCCTCGACTGGGCGCCGCAGAAATTCTGGATCGTGTCCGCCGTCGTGGCGGGCGTGCTGTTCGCAGTCGCCTTGTTCATCGGCGGCGGCCTGCTCGGTGCCGCCGGCTTCGCGTTTGCCGGCGGGCTCGGTCTGCCCCGCTGGGCGCTCAGCTTCCTGAAGAAGCGCCGTGAAAACAAGTTCCTGGCCGCCTTGCCCGATGCCGTTGACGTCATCGTCCGCGGCATCAAGGCGGGCCTGCCGCTGTTCGAATCGATCAAGGTGGTCGCCGCCGACGCGCCAGAGCCGCTGCGCTCCGAGTTTCTGTCCATCATCGAGACACAGGCGATCGGAATGCCGCTCGGCGAGGCCTGCACGCGACTCTACGATCGCATGCCGTTGCCCGAGGCCAATTTCTTCGGCATCGTCATCTCGATCCAGCAGAAATCGGGCGGCAACCTCTCCGAAGCGCTCGGTAACCTCTCCAAGGTGCTGCGCGACCGCAAGAAGATGAAAGAGAAGATCCAGGCGATGTCGATGGAAGCCAAGGCCTCGGCCGGCATCATTGGCTCGCTGCCGCCGATCGTGATGTTCCTCGTCTACCTCACGACGCCGGGATACATCTCCATGCTTTGGACTCATCCCACGGGCCAGCTCATGCTGGTCGGCTGCGTCGTCTGGATGTCGATCGGCATCATGGTGATGAAGAAGATGATCAATTTCGACTTCTGATGGTGCCTTATGGTAGAGTTCCTCGTTGCGAAACTTCACGACGTCCACTTCATGACGATGCTGCTGGCGGCCATTGCCGCCAGCGCCACCGTCTATACACTGGTGATGCCGCTGTTCGCTGGCGAGGGCCTTTCCAAGCGGATGAAGGCGGTGGCGAACGAACGTGAGCGCATCCGGCAGCGCGAGCGCGAGCGCCTCCACAAGAGTGAAAAAGTCTCGCTGCGCCAGACGCCGAAGCAGCTCGTCTCGAAGGTCGTCGATGACTTCAACCTGACCAAATGGCTCGCGCAGGAAGCTGCGCGGGACAAGCTCATCATGGCGGGCTATCGAGGCCAGGCGCCCTACATCACCTTCCTGTTTGCCCGCCTGGTTGCCCCGATCGTGCTGTTCGTCGGTTCGGTCGTCTACGTGTTCCTGATCGCGCACATGCAGCAGTCGATGCCGATCAAGATCGGCATCTGCGTCGGTGCGGCCTATCTCGGACTTCAGGCGCCGATGCTGTTCCTCAGGAACGCGATTTCCAAGCGCCAACTTTCGATCAAGCGCGCCTTTCCCGATGCGCTCGACTTGCTCCTGATCTGCATCGAATCCGGCATGTCGGTCGAGATGGCGTTCCGGAAGGTCGCGGTCGAAATCGTGACCCAGTCGATCGCGCTGTCGGAGGAGTTCACCCTGACCACGGCCGAGCTGTCCTATTTGCAGGATCGCAAGGTCGCCTACGAGAACCTTGCGCGGCGCACCGGGCTCGAAGGCGTCAAGTCGGTATGTCTCGCGCTCCAGCAGGCGGAGCGTTACGGCACCCCGCTCGGCCAATCTTTGCGAGTGATGGCGCAGGAAAACCGGGACATGCGCATGAACGAAGCCGAGAAAAAGGCCGCAGCACTGCCGCCGAAGCTGACGGTACCGATGATCCTGTTCTTCCTGCCGGTGCTGTTCGTCGTTATTCTCGGACCGACGGGCATCAAGGTCACCGAGATGCAATGACGCTAGACGTGGACCGCGTACGGTCCGCGGACGCCCCTTCAAGACTGGAAGACCAAGATTGGAAGATCACGTCTGATCAGTCGGACTGGCCGAGCGAGGCGACCGGCGTCCGCTTCGGCGCACCACGCCGGACGTCGCTGCGGGTCAGCATTTCCTTGAGATAGGCGACATTGGCCGCAGCCTGGTCCGGCGGCAGGTCCGCCTTCACGATGGTCTCGGCTTCGGCGAAACGGCCCTGGAGACCGACGACCAGACCGAGATTCTGCCGCACCCGCGCGCTTGCGTGCGGCGAGGCATAGGCTTGCCGCAGCGCGTCTTCGGCCCTCGGCAGATCTCTCGACAACATGTAGGACAGGCCGAGATTGGAGAGCACTCCGGGATCGCCAGGCGCGATCTTGAGCGCACTCGCGTAATAGGAGCGCGCTTCCTCGTGACGGCCCATCTGATCGAGTGCGGTACCCTGCACCGAGAGCAGGCGCCAATCCGGATTATCGGGCGAATGCGCCTTCGACAGCACGTCGAAGGCTTGCTGGAAATTGCCGTTGTCGGAGAGCGCGCGGCCGTATTGGGCCATCAGCGCCTTGTTGCCGGGATTGGCGATGGTCGCCTGCTCGAGCACGGCGGCGGCCTGGGCACGCTGGCCGTTGGCGCGCAGGGCTTGGCCGTAGGCCAACGCCGCGTCGGCGTCCTTGGGATTGGCGCGATAGCGCTCGCCATAGACTTCAGCGGCGCGCGCGGGATCGGTGGGAGCGGCTTCCGCCCGCGGCCCGACCGAGCCCGTGACGTCGGAGAGTTTCGACATTGCCGTGCAGCCGCCGAGGCCCATGGCCACCGCCGCGACGAGCGAGGTGGACGCAAGAAGCCGGGCAAGACTTAATCGCTCACGACTGAACCGTTGACGCATGACGCTTTGACTCTCGAGCCGATTGATCGAGCCGAACGCGCCAGCAATAGACTGTTAACCCTAACGGCGGGTTAATGCCCCGACCCGCGCCCGTCACTACGGCGTCTGCGGAGGCATCTTGCTGCCAAGACCCGGATCGAGGCCGAGCGCCTTCGCCTGCTCGTTCAGGTCCCGCAGCAATTGCAGTCGTTGCCGCATCTCGATCTCGACATCGATGTCCGGGCGCACGCCCCTCGGCAATTCGCGTCGAAGATCGTCACGATTGACCAGACGCCTCGTGCGGAGCTCGTCGAACTGAACGTCGTCGATGCCGAGCACATTTGCAGATTGCTCGATCAGTCGGCGCAGTAGTGATGTCACCGCGGCTGCGGCCTCGACCTCATGCTTACGTGCAGATCTCGAGAACTTGCTTTCCAGATCGGCCCAGACATGAGAGGTGACGAGATAGACGTGGAGCAAATTGGCCCAATCCACCTCGCCGTCGGCATAGAAGGCGCGGCGCAGCAGGAGCCGGCGCGCGAATGCTGCGACCTGATCCGGTTTCAGCGTCGTGCATGCGTCGATCTCGATGCCCGACTGGACGGCCGGATCTCGGGAAAAATCCCGTCCAGCCGGCAGCCTGACGACGCCGTGCGGCAGGTTGGAATCGAGCGGCCTGAAGACAGCATCCTTGCGCGGACGTGAGTAGCGGGCGATCGCGAAGCGATACTCGGTGCGGTCACCATGGGACATCGGGCCGAAATGGATGACGTTGAAGCCGGCATCGTCACCGGCCTGCCCGGTCGACGACGGACAGGACAAGACGTAGATCGTGCGCCAGAATGCTTCATCGCTCTCACTCGACGTGACGCGCGGATCGGGAATCGAATAGCGCGTCAGCCCTTCGACATGCCGGTGTCCGTGCAGAACCAGATCGACATTGAGCGATGTCGCCGCTTCGAGGAAGGTCGCGGGGGCGGCGAGATACATCAGCGGCTCGTCGGGCACACCGAGAAACCGCTTTCCTTCTCCGGTCGCCTGCGGCAGTGGATGATGGTGCAGCGCCAGCACGCGCACGAGATTTTCCACCGGCTCGGCATAATCGGCGCGGCCGCCCGACCCGAGGCTGCCCGCGAGCTCGACGCTCAGCCGCGCGGAATCCGAAACCATGGCGTTATAGGCGCTCTGGTCGACGTTGCCGCTCGCGAGCGTCGTGAGGCTCGCGCGGTTGGAATCCAGCAGCACCAGATCTAGGCCGGCCTGACGGTAGTAGACGCTCTTCGAGGTGCGCGGCAAGTGCAGGTAATCATAGACGTCGTGGCGGCCTGCACGCTGGCTCGGGCGCTTGACGTCGTGATTGCCGGCAATTGCCTGGATGTCGGTGAACAGCCCGGTCTGCCGGAAGGACGCAATGACGGCGAGCGCTTCGTCGAGCGCAGGCGGCGTCGGGTCGTCCACGATATCGCCGGTGATCAGCAGGATGCGATCGGGAACATCCGCGAAGTCCGCCATCCTCTCGCGAATTGCGGCATTGAGCGTCTCGATGGTCGCAAGCAGTCGACCAGACCCGTCCAGATGCAGGTCGGAAATCTGTACGATGACGAACGATCTATCCATTTTGCGTCGCTTATTCGCGAATGCCGCGCCGCGCAAACGATGAGAAAAATGCCTTCGACGATCAGGTTCAATCCGGTATCAGCCCGGGCCATGATGAGCCGGGGTATGAATCGACTCTCGCCACGTACAGAACCGCACGACACAATCTAAAATATTGGCCAATAATGCCACAACCGCAACGCTAGTAAAGCCCTGTGGCCGCTCTTGCGTGAACGGCAGCTCTCAGCATGAGATACGGGCCTGCCCAATGGAGGTTTCGCTCACCCGATCAATATTCGATGGCGAGCCGTTTGCGGATTTCGTCAATGCGCTTGTCAAGTGCATCGAACCGCGCGTGAACGGAGCGGTCGTGGAGATAGAAGACGTAACCGCCGGCAAGGAACGCGAATATCCAATGATGATGCTCGACATAGCCAAAGATCGCCTCGACCGCCTGGCCGAAGAATGTGACCACGCTCCACACAAATTCCATTGCATTTCCTCCCGGCCGGCTTTGTCGTCGGCCGCCGGAGATCTCCGCACCTGACGGCCGTTGCCGGAACCTAGCATGGCCCCCTTGCTGCGAGTAGCGGATCACTGAAAGGTGGCAGCAAAGCTGATTGCAGCGGCGGCGAAACTCTGCGAAATCTCGTCCGTTCGTATGACCCGCTCGATCTGACGATCCGGACCCGCCAATGCCTTCTGTCTTCGAGACGTCGCCTACCGCCATCCCGA
The DNA here is from genome assembly GCF_055807615.1 of Bradyrhizobium sp. MV1.5. Classification (NCBI taxonomy): domain Bacteria; kingdom Pseudomonadati; phylum Pseudomonadota; class Alphaproteobacteria; order Hyphomicrobiales; family Nitrobacteraceae; genus Bradyrhizobium; species Bradyrhizobium sp. MV1.5. The sequence continues at coordinate 29,703 of NZ_JBVVPL010000022.1, forward strand.
TCACCTTCGTCACCAAGTCGAGTTGGGATCAGGTCGCCGAGCGGCTACCGGCGGCGCAACGCCAGTTCGCCACCGCGAACGCCTTTACAGCAAAGCCGGGCGGCTATCTCGCCCTGCCCGCGCCCGATGGCTCGATCGCGCAAGTGCTGTTCGGGCTCGATGACGAAGGTGCAAGATCGAGCGACCTGTTCCGACCGGGCGCCCTGCCCGGCCTGCTGCCGCCGGGCATTTATCGCTTCGCCAATGCGCCGCACGATGCACGGCTCGCCGCACTCGCCTTCGCGCTCGGCAGCTACCGCTTCGCCCGGTACCGCAAGGCCGATCGCCCCGAGGTCCGCCTCGTGCCCCCCGACGGCATCGACGCGACCGAGATCAACCGCATCGCGGACGCCGCAATGCTGGCGCGCGACCTCATCAACACGCCGGCCAACGACATGGGGCCGGAGGAGCTGGCCGCAGTTGCGCAGGATCTCGCCGCCGAATTCGGCGCAAGCTTTGCCTGCACCATCGGTGATGACTTGAAGACGAATTTTCCGCTGATCCACGCCGTCGGCATGGCCTCGGACCGCGCGCCGCGGCTGATCGACATCGGCTGGGGCGACCCGGCTCATCCCAAGGTGACGCTGGTCGGCAAGGGCGTCTGCTTCGACACCGGCGGGCTCGACCTGAAACCGTCGAGCGGCATGCTGATCATGAAGAAGGACATGGGAGGCGCCGCCAACGTGCTGGCGCTGGCGCGCATGGTGATGGATGCGAAGCTGAAGGTGCGACTGCGCGTGCTGATTCCGGCCGTGGAGAACGCGGTCGCGGGCAATGCCTTCCGCCCGCTCGACATCTTCACCTCGCGCAAGGGCATCACGGTCGAGATCGGCAATACGGACGCGGAGGGGCGGCTGGTGCTCGCCGACGCGCTGGCGCTGGCGGACGAGGAAAAGCCGGACCTGCTGATCGATCTCGGCACGCTGACGGGAGCGGCACGCGTCGCGCTGGGGCCGGATTTACCGCCGTTTTACACCAATGATGAGACGCTTGCCGCCGACGTCGCACGATGCGCGGTGAGGGAGAACGATCCGTTGTGGCGCATGCCGCTGTGGCCGCCTTACGATGCGTGGCTGGACTCCAGGACGGCCACCATCACCAACGCACCATCCGGCGGCTTTGCCGGCTCGATCATCTGCGCGCTGTTCCTGCAACGCTTCGTCGAACACGCCAGGAGCTGGTTGCATGTCGACATTTACGGCTGGACGCCGTCGGCGAAGCCCGCACGCCCCGAGGGCGGCGAGTGCCAGGCCGCGCGCGCGATCTACACATTGCTGAGCGAGCGCTATGCATGATCCAGGACATGACCCAAGGCTGACACCGGCGCGGGGCGACCTCGCCGCGAAATATCTCGAAGGCAAGGTGCAGGCGCATCGCTTCGTCACGGGCGAGGAATTCGAGATAGTCGAGGCGATCGCGCCCGTGCGCGAACAGCCGTCGCCGAACGCGATGCTGATGACGCAAGCGTTGCGCGGCGAGCGCATCACGGTCTACGACCGCAACGGCGAAGGCTGGGCGTGGGGTCAGCTTTCCGGTGACGGATATGTCGGCTGGCTGCCGGACGCAGCGCTCATGAAGCCCGCGGCCGCGCCGACCCATATGGTCAGTGCTTTACGAACCTTTGCCTTCCCCGGTCCCTCGATCAAGCTGCCGCCGGCAGACACGCTGGTGATGGGGTCGAAGATCGCGGTTGCACGCGAGGACGGCAGCTTCGCCGTGACGCGCGACGGACAATATCTGCCCAAGGTTCATCTCGCTCCGCTTGGCCATCGCGAGCCCGATTTCGTCGCAGTCGCCGAGCGTTTCGTCGGCACGCCCTATCTCTGGGGTGGCAAGAGCAGCCTCGGCGTCGATTGCTCCGGTCTCGTCCAGGTCTCGCTGACATCAGCCGGCATCGGCTGCCCGCGCGACAGCGACATGCAGCAGGCCGGACTCGGACGTGCGCTGGAACCGCATGAGCGAAGCAGCTTGCTCCGCGGCGATCTGATCTTCTGGAAGGGGCATGTCGCCATCGTCCGTGATGGCAGCACCATGGTTCACGCCAATGCGCATCACATGGCAACGGTGATCGAACCGGTCGAGCCGGCCATCGCAAGGATCAGGCAAGCCGGCAGTGAGGTCACCGCGATCAAGCGGCTCTGACGGACGCTATGTCGCTGCCGACCCGTTCCCCGCCGTCTCCAGCCGGAACGCCGCCGCAAACAGCGCGCGGGTGTAATCCGTCTTCGGGTTCTTGAAGAGCTCGGCGGCCTGGCCTTCCTCGACCACCTTGCCGCCGCGCATCACGATCAGATGGCTGGCGAGCGAGGCGACGACGCGCAGATCGTGCGAGATGAACATGTAGGTGAGATCGCGACGGCGCTGCAATTCACGCAGCAGATCGACCATTTGCGCCTGAATTAGCATGTCGAGCGCACTGGTTGGCTCGTCCAGCACGACGAAATCCGGCTCCAGCACCACCGCCCGCGCGATGCTGATGCGCTGGCGCTGGCCGCCGGAGAATTCATGCGGATAACGGTGACGGGTATCCGGCTTCAGTCCGACGTCCTCGAGCGCCTTGACGACGCGCTCCTCACGCTCGCCGCGCGAGAGCTGCGGCTGATGCACGGTGAGGCCTTCGGCGACGATGTCGGCGACCGACATGCGCGGGCTGAGCGAGCCGAACGGATCCTGGAACACGATCTGCATGTCGCGCCGGAACGGCCGCATCTCCTTGAAGCGCAGACCCTGGATATCCTTTCCCAGGAACACGATACGTCCGTTCGAGGAGATCAGCCGCAGCAATGCGAGCCCCAGCGTGGTCTTGCCCGAGCCTGATTCGCCGACGACGCCGAGTGTCTCGCCCTTGCGCACGGCGATGCTGACACCGTCCACCGCCTTGATGTGACCGACCGTCTTGCGCATCAACCCGCGCTTGATCGGAAACCAGACTTTCAGGTCGTCGGCCGACATCACCACCGGCGCATCCGGCTGCGGCGGCGCTGGATCGGGCTTCGGTTCCGCGGCAAGCAGGTCGCGCGTATAGGGATGCTTCGGGCTTTTGAAGACCTGCTCGACAGGTCCTTGCTCGACGATCTCGCCGCCTTTCATGACGCAGACCTGGTCGGCGATGCGACGCACGATGCCGAGATCGTGGGTGATGAAAAGCAGGCTCATGCCGAGTCGGCCGCGGATCTCTGCGAGCAGCGTCAGGATCTGCGCCTGCACGGTGACGTCGAGCGCCGTCGTCGGCTCGTCCGCGATCAGCAGGTCCGGCTCGTTGGCGAGCGCCATCGCGATCATCACGCGCTGGCGCTGGCCACCGGAGAGCTGGTGCGGATAGCTCTTCAGCCGCGTTTCAGGCTCGGGAATGCCGACCTGCGTCAGCAATTCCAGCGTCCGCCTGCGCGCCTCGGCATTGCTGGTCGGATTGTGCAGCTGGATGATCTCGCCGATCTGCGCCTCGATCGTGTGCAGTGGATTGAGCGAGGTCATCGGCTCCTGGAAGATGATGGAGATGTCGCTGCCGCGAATCTCCCGCATCTCCTGCTCCGACCGGTCGATCAGTTCCTGGCCTTTGAAATGGATGCTGCCCGAGGGATGCGAGGCGTTCGGATAGGGCAGGAGCTTGAGGATCGAGAGCGCGCTGACCGACTTGCCGGAGCCGGACTCGCCGACCAGCGCCACGCACTCGCCGCGCCTGATCTGGAACGAGACCTTGTCGACCGCGAGCGTGGTGACGCCGCCCTGGTGGAAGGCCACCGAGAGCTCGCGCACGCTGAGCAAAGGCTGGTTGATCGCGTCCATTGGCTTACCTGAACGTCTTGCGCGGATCGAAGGCGTCGCGCACGGCCTCGCCGATGAAGATCAAGAGCGACAGCATGATCGCGACCGAGAAGAAGCCGGAGAAACCGAGCCAGGGCGCCTGCACGTTGGACTTGCCCTGCGACAGCAGCTCGCCGAGCGACGGCGAGCCGGGCGGCAGTCCGAACCCCAGGAAATCGAGCGCCGTCAGCGTCATCACCGAACTCGACACGATGAACGGCAGGAACGTCATGGTCGCGACCATCGCGTTCGGCAACAGATGCCGGAACATGATGACCTTGTTCGACACCCCGAGCGCCCGCGCCGCCTGGATGTACTCGAAATTGCGCCCGCGCAGGAATTCCGCGCGCACGAGTCCGACCAGCGACACCCAGGAAAACAACAGCAGGATGCCGAGAAGCACGAAGAAGCCGGGCACCAGCACCGACGACAGGATCAGCAGCAGATAGAGCGATGGAATCGCGGTCCATATCTCGATGAAGCGCTGGAACAACAGGTCGATCCAGCCGCCGAAATAGCCCTGCACCGCGCCGGCCGCGATGCCGACGACGGAAGAGACGATGGTCAGGCAGAGGCCGAACAGCACCGAGATGCGGAAGCCGTAGATCAGCCGCGCGACCACGTCGCGGCCCTGATCGTCGGTGCCGAGCCAGTTGTATTCGAGATCGCGGCAGCTCTTGAGGCCCTTCTTCTCGACGACGGGCTTGCACTGCGCTTCCGTCAACATCCATGTTGGCGGCGACGGCGCCGGCGTCGGCAGATCGAGATTGTGGGTGTCGTAGGAATAGCGGATCAGCGGCCAGACGATGCTGCCGCCCTTGTCTCTGATCAGCTTCTGCAAATAGGGATCGCGATAGTCGGCCGCCGTTTCGAAGTCGCCGCCAAAAGTGGTTTCCGAATAGGTGACGACGGACGGCCAATAGAGGTGGCCATCATATTTGATCAGGAACGGCCGGTCGTTGGCGATCAGCTCGGCGAACAGCGACACCACAAACAGGATCAGGAAGATCCAGAACGACCAATAACCGCGCCGGTTCGCCTTGAAATTCTGCCATCGGCGTCTGTTGAGCGGCGATGGCACGAACGGTTTGCGCGTGATCGGCACGGCATTGCCGAGCGGCGACTTCGCAGTGGTTTCGATCGGCGTGGTGGGGACAGCCAGCGTCATCAGACCTCCCGCGCCTCGAAATCGATTCGCGGATCGATCCACATATAGGTCAGGTCAGAGATCAGGTTGATCACGAGGCCGACGAGCGAAAAGATGAAGAGCGTGCCGAACACCACGGGGTAGTCGCGGTTGAGAACGCTCTCGAAACTGAGCAGCCCCAGCCCGTCCAGCGAGAAGATGGTCTCGATCAGAAGCGAGCCCGAGAAGAAGGCGTGAATGAAGGTGCTGGGAAAGCCGGCGATGACGATCAGCATCGCGTTGCGGAAGACGTGACCATAGAGCACCCGATTCTCGCTGCAGCCTTTCGCGCGCGCGGTCATCACATATTGCTTGCGGATCTCGTCCAAAAACGAGTTTTTGGTCAGGAACGTCATGGTGGTGAACGCGCCGAGTCCCATGGCGATCAGCGGCAGCGTCAAATGCCAGAAGTAATCGATGATCTTCCAGTACCACGGAAACTGCGACCAGCCGTCCGACGTTAGTCCGCGCAGTGGGAACCAGTTGAAGAACGAACCGCCGGCAAACAGGATGATCAGGAGGATCGCGAACAGGAAGCCGGGTATGGCATAGCCGAGCACGAGCACGCTCGACGTCCAGGTGTCGAAGCGCGTCCCGTCCCTCACCGCCTTGCGGATGCCGAGCGGAATCGAGATCAGGTAGGTCAGCAGCGTCAGCCAGATGCCGAGCGAGATCGAGACCGGCAACTTCTCCTTGACGAGCTGCAGGACGCTGACGTCGCGAAAATAGCTCTTGCCAAAATCGAAGCGAGCGAAGTTCCAGACCATCAGCGCGAAGCGCTCCGGGGCCGGCTTGTCGAAGCCGAACTGCACTTCCAGCTTCTTGATGAAATCGGGATCGAGGCCTTGCGCGCCGCGATATTTCGAATTGATGGCGTCACCGCCGGCCCCCAGCTGCCCCGGGGCGCGCTGCGCAAAGTCGCTGCCGCCCGAGATGCGCGAGGTCCCGCCGGTGTCGGCGCCCGAGAGCTGCGCGATCACGCGCTCGACCGGGCCGCCCGGCGCGAACTGCACGACGATGAAGGAGACGAAGAGGATCCCGAGCAAGGTCGGGATCATCAGCAGGATGCGGCGGGCGATATAGGCGCTCATGGCTGCTTCGCCTGCTCGAGCCTAGCGGCCTTGCCGCCATCGTACCACCAGATATCGGGGGCGCCGACGCCGTTGGCATAACGCGGCGGCTTCTGCGGATGGCCGAATTGGTCCCAATAAGCAAGCCGATGCGTCTTGTTGTACCATTGCGGCACCCAATAACGGCCGGCACGGAACAGGCGATCGAAGGCGCGGCAGGCGACGGTCAATTCCTCGCGGCTGTCGGCCGCCATGATCTTCTCGATCATGGCATCGATGGCCGGACTGGCGACGCCCGCGAGATTGTACGAGCCCTTGGTTGCCGCGACCTGCGACGAGAAGAAGGAGCGCATGGCATCGCCCGGCGTTGCCGACATGCTGAAGCGCTGGATCGTCAGATCGAAGTCGAAATCTTCCTGGCGCGCCTTGTGTTGCACGGCATCGACGAGACGCACGCTCGCTTCGATGCCGAGCGTCGCGAGATTTTTGATGTAGGGCCCATGGTGCGGCTGGAACGAAGGCTCGTCCAACAGAAATTCGATCCTGAAGATCTCGCCGTTCGGCAGCATCCTCTTGCCGTCCTTGATCGGCAGGCCGGCCTCGCTGAGCAATTGCTGCGCCTTGCGCAACAGGCTGCGGTCCTGCCCGGAGCCGTCCGAGACCGGCGGCGTGAACGGTGCGACGAACACCTCGTCGGGAACCTGGCCGCGAAACGGTTCCAGCAGCTTCAGCTCTTCCGGCGGCGGAGGCCCGTCGCTCGCCATAAGGTCCGAGTTCTGAAATGGCGACACCGTGCGGGCATAAGCACCGTACATGATGGTCTTGTTGGTCCACTCGAAGTCGAAGGCGTCGATCAGTGCCTCGCGCACGCGAGGATCCCTGAACTTGTCGCGCCGCGTGTTGATGAACCATCCTTGCGCGCCGGAGGGCGTGTCGTCGGGCACGACCTCCATCTTGACGCGACCGTCCTTCACGGCAGGAAAATCATAACGCGTCGCCCAGAGGCGGGAGGTGAACTCCTCGCGGTAGAGATAGTTCTTGCCGGTGAAACCCTCGAAGGCGACATCGCGGTCGCGGTAGAATTCGTAGCGCACGACGTCGAAATTGTAGCTGCCGCGACAGGGGGGCAGATCGGCAGCCCACCAGTCCTTGACGCGCTCGTATTCGATATAGCGGTTGACCTCGAACTTGCCGACCTTGTACGGGCCCGAGCCCAACGGGATATCGAGCGACGTTTCGTCGAAGGCGCGAGAGGCATAATACGCTTTCGAGAAGATCGGCAGGCTCGCCACATAGAGTGGCACGTCACGCGCGCGTCCCTTGGCGAAGGTCACAACAAGTGTTGCATCGTCAACGGCTTCCGCGCTGACCATGTCGCGCATCTGCACGATGATCAGCGGATGGCCTTTCGTCTTCAGCGACGTCAGCGAAAACGCCACATCGTGAGCAGTGAGCTTGGTGCCGTCATGGAATTTCGCCTCGGGCCGCATCGTGAAGCGATAGACCAGCCTGTCTGCCGATATCTTTACAGACTTGGCGGCAAGCCCGTACATCCCGTCCGGCTCGTCATTGGCTCGCAGCATCAGCGGCGCAAAGGTCATGTCCATGCCCTGCGCGCCATCGCCTTTGAGGATGAAGGCATTGAGCGAGTTGAAGGTCTGGTAGGATTGGTTGTAGGCGCGCACCGACGGGATAAGCGAGAAAGTGCCGCCCTTCGGCGCCTCGACATTGACGTAGTCGAAGTGATGGAAGTCGGCGGGATATTTGAGGTCGCCGAAGGCCGACATGCCATGGCCCTCGGCAGGCATCTCGGACGCTGCCGCACCCCGGAGCCAGGCGGCGCTGAACGCGCCACCGGCACCCAGAGCCAGCACATGCCGGCGTGAAAGCTGCGCCATGCGAGAAATGTCCTTCACGACTTCTTTGCGATCCGCGCCGCCTTGTCCGCGTCGTACCACCAGATGAACGGAAAGCCGGACTGACCGTATTTGGGCAATTCCGCCGGCCGGCCGAACCGATCCCAGCGCGCGGTGCGGACCTTCGTATAAGTCCACTGCGGTACGACGTAGTGATTCCACAGCAGCACGCGGTCGAGTGCCTTGGTTGCCGCGACGAGATCGTCGCGACCCTTGGCGTAGATCACCCGCTCGATCAGCTTGTCGACCGCCGGATTCTTGATGCCGGTAATGTTGCGCGAACCCGCGATGTCGGCCGTCTTCGACGACCAGAATTCGCGCTGCTCGTTGCCCGGCGACTGCGACTCGCCCCAGGAGTTGGTGACGATATCGAAATCCCACTCGCGCGTCCTGTTCTCGTACTGAGTGGGATCCACCGTCCGCACGCTGACGGCAATGCCGAGCCGTTCCAGCGACGGCTTGTAGAATAGCGTGATCCGCTCGAAGCTCGGATCCGAGTTCAACAATTCCAAGGAGAACTGCGTGCCGGTCTTCACGTCGACCAGCTTGCGGTCGCGCACCTCATAGCCGGCTTCCTTGAACAGCCGCAGCGCCTCGCGCAGATTGTCGCGCACGGCTTCCGGACTGCCGCCGACCGGGTTGGTATAGGCCGTGGTGAAGACTTCGGGCGGGACCTCGGCGCGGACCGTATCGAGAATCTCGAGCTCTTTTCCCTGCGGCAGCCCGGTCGCCATCAGCTCATCGATGCCGTCGAAATAACTGCTGATACGCTTGTACTGGCCGTAGAAGATCTGCTTGTTCATCTCCTCGAAGTCGAACGCGTAATTGAGCGCACGTCGCACGCGCGGATCTTTGAACTTGGCGCGGCGCAGGTTCGGCACGAAGGCCTGCATGACGCCCGAGCTGCGATTGGCGAACTCCTCGAGGATCACGCGCTTGTCGGTGACGGCCGGGAAGTCGTAGGCCGTTGCCCAATTTTTCGCGCTGTTCTCGGTGCGCCAATCGACCTGATCGGCCTTGAAAGCCTCGATCGCCACGGTGGCGTCGCGGAAATACTCATAGCGCAGCTCGTCGAAATTATTTCGGCCCACATTGGCCGCGAGGTCGCGCCCCCAATAATCCTTGACGCGCTCCAGCACGATCGACCGTCCGGCAACGAATTCCTTGACCCTGTAGGGGCCCGAACCCAGCGGCACTTCGAGCGTGGTGGCGGAGACATCGCGCTTCCGGCCCTGCGCGTCCGTGCCCTCCCACCAATGCTTCGGCAGGACCGTGAGCTGCCCGACGATCTGCGGCAATTCGCGGTTGCCTGGCGCGTCGAACACGAATTTTACCTCGCGCTCCCCGACCTTCTCGGCTTTCACCACATGGCTGTAATAGGCCGAGTACATCGGGTGGTGCTTCTTGAAGGAATCGAGCGAGAAGATCACGTCGTCCGCGGTAACAGGCTTGCCGTCATGCCATTTGGCTTGCGGCCGCAAGCGGTAGGTCACGAAGGAGAAATCATCCGGATGGCTGACGGCCTCGGCCAGCGCGCCGTATTCGGTCGAGACTTCGTCGAGCGCGGCCGTCGTGAGGGATTCGTAGATGAATGCTACGGCACCGGCGACTTGCCCCTTCACACCGGAGACGACGATGTTGAAATTGTCGAATGTGCCGACGGCGATCTGGCGTGCGACGCCGCCTTTTGGCGCTTCCGGATTGACGTAGTCGAAGCGCTTGAAGTCCGCTGGGTATTTGACCTGTCCGAACAGCGACAGCGCGTGTCGCCAGGTGGGCTCGCCGGCGGATTGCGCGTGTGCCGCGCCGACGCCGGGAAGACCCCCTACGGAACCAAGGGCGGGGAGCGTTGCGGCAGCAGTGCCGGTGAGCAGGAGATCGCGTCGGGTAAGGGCCAAATCAACATTCCTGTCTTGAAGGAGGCTACTCCTTTAAGTTCCCAATATAGGCGAGGTTTCGACGGAATATGTTGCTTTTTCCTCATCTTGGAAGGCCGGCTGGCTGATGGCTGCGGCCAAACGCCCCGATAACAACGCCGCGAGGCCCGGATAAGCAAACGGCCAGGCTTTTCAGCCTGGCCGCGTACTAAGATCGGAGTCGATAGGCCTTACTTCGCCGCCGTGGGCAGCGGCTTCGGGCTGTCGGAGAGACTGTTCAGGTAAGCGATCACGTCGGCGCGCTCGCTATCCTTCGGGATGCCGGCAAAGCCCATCGCCGTGCCCGGCACAGCCGCCTTGGGATTTGCGATGAACTTGTTGAGGGCTTCGAAATCCCAGGTGCCGCCCTTGGCCTTCATCGCGGCCGAGAAGTTGAAGCCGCCGCGGCCCTCGCCGACGTGGTCGCCGACAACGCCGTAGAGGTTCGGACCGACACGGTTCGGGCCGCCCTTCTCGAAGGTGTGGCAGGCGCCGCACTTCTTGGCGGCGGAGGCGCCCTTCTCGACCGAGGCGGTCTGGAGCAGCTTTTCGATCGGTTCGGCGGCCGCGGGGGCAGCGCCGCCTTCCTTGCCGTGACCGGCGTCTTCCTTCACCGCGATCTCGAAACCCGGCTTTTCCGGCATCTTGGGCGAGAACAACGCCTGGGCGGTGAAGCTCGTCACCAGCAAAAGGAGACAGGTGCCGAGCACGGCACCGAGAATCTTGTTCAGTTCGAAAGAGTCCATTTCCGGCCAGGCCCCACACCGCAAGAAGGATCGAGCGGCCCAATGCGGCCGCCAGGACGAGCCTCGGAGAATCAACGTTCCTTACTGTTTCCCCGAGTTTTGCCATTGAGATATCGGTTTGCCCGGGGTCTGGCAACCCGTATAAGCGAGCGGGCTTCACGCCCGTCCCCACCCGATTTCTCGGCGCGGAAAACGCCCCGTTTCCAGGCCCTTGACCGATGATCGATCCCCGCATCCTGGTGCTAATTCCGGCCCGCATGGCCGCCACCCGCCTGCCCGGCAAGCCGCTCGCCGATATCGCGGGGCAGCCGATGATCGTGCACGTGATGCGCCGCGCCGAGGCCGCCGGCATCGGTCGGGTCGCGGTCGCAACCGACACCGCGGAGATCGCGTCCGTCGTGACCGCCAATGGCGGCGAGGCGGTGATGACCCGCCCGGAGCACCCGTCCGGCTCCGATCGCATCCACGAGGCCATGCAGAAGCTCGATCCGGACGGCAAGGCCGAAATCGTGGTCAATCTGCAGGGCGATTTCCCGACCATCACGATCGACAACATCCGCGAGGTGCTGCCGCCGCTGCAAGACCCTGACGTGGATATCGCGACGCTGGCTTCGCAGATCCATACGGAGGAGGAGGACCTCGCGCCGAGCGTCGTGAAGGCGATCGGGACCTCGCTCGGCGGCAGACGCATGCGCGCGCTTTATTTCACCCGCGCAACGGCGCCGACCGGCGACGGGCCGCGTTACCACCATATCGGCCTCTACGCCTATCGCCGCGCCGCGCTGGAGCGCTACGTCCGGCTTCCGCCTTCGCCGCTGGAACTGCAGGAGAAGCTCGAGCAGCTCCGGGCGCTCGAGGCCGGAATGCGCATCGACTTCACCATCGTCGATACCGTGCCCCGCGGGGTCGACACGCCGGCGGACCTGGAAACGGCCCGCAGCATCCTTTCCAAATCCTGAGCCGCTGTTACAAGACCGAGCATGAGCAAGCTGAAAATCGCATTCCAGGGCGAGCCTGGCGCCAATTCCCACATCGCCATCGTCGAGGCCTATCCTGACGCCGAGCCGATGCCCTGCGCCACCTTCGAGGACGCCTTGTCGGCGATCTCGTCGGGCGAAGCCGACCTCGGTATGATCCCGATCGAGAATTCGGTCGCGGGCCGCGTCGCCGACATCCATCATTTGCTGCCGGCCTCCGGCCTCTTCATCATCGGCGAATGGTTTCTGCCGGTCCGGCATCAGCTGATGGCGGTGAAGGGGACCAGGCTCGAAGACATCAAGAGCGTCGAGAGCCATGTGCACGCGCTCGGTCAATGCCGGCGCATCATTCGCAAGCTCGGCATCAAGCCGATCGTGCACGCCGACACCGCCGGCAGCGCCCGCGACATTTCCGAGCGCAACGACAAGACCGTGGCTGCGATCGCCTCGCGCCTCGCCGCAAAAATCTACGGCCTCGACATTTTGGCCGAGGACATCGAGGACGAGGCCCATAACACCACGCGCTTCGTGCTGCTCGCGCGCGAACCGAAATGGGCCGCACAGGGCTCCGGTCCGCTGGTCACGACTTTTGTATTCCGGGTGCGCAATTTGCCGGCCGCGCTCTACAAGGCGCTCGGTGGCTTTGCCACCAACGGCGTCAACATGACCAAGCTCGAGAGCTACATGGTCGACGGCAATTTCTTCGCCACCCAGTTTTACGCCGACGTCGACGGCCACCCCGAGGACAAGGGCCTCGCGTTCGCGATCGAGGAGCTGAAATTCTTCTCACGCGAATTCCGCATCGTCGGCGTGTATCCGGGTCACCCGTTCCGCGCGACGATGGAGTAGTTTCGCGTCCCGGGCGCGCGAAGCGCGAGCCGGGGCACGAGAGCTTTATCCGACCGCCTTAAGCCCGAACGCCTCCGCCAGCAGCGAATACGATTTCTTGCGCGCCTCGTGATCATACACAGCGGTGATCACCATCAACTCGTCCGGCTTGCTCGCGTCGATCAGTGGCTGGAGCGTCTTCCGCACGGTTGCAGGGCTGCCGACGAACAGGCGCGAGCGGTTGCGCTGGATCGAGGTGCGCTCCGAGTCGGTATAGGGATAGGCCAGCGCCTCCTCGACGCTCGGCAGTGGAAGATACTGGCCGCGGTCGCGGCGCAGGCGGTTGAGGTCGAAAGACGCGGAGAGCTTTTCGGCTTCGTCATCCGTATCGGCCGTGATGACGGCGACCGCGAGGATCGCGCGCGGGATCGCGCTCCAGGCCGAGGGCTGAAAACGATTGCGATAATGCACCATCGCATCGATCGCATCATGGGACGCAAAATGATGGGCGAATGCGAAGCCCATGCCGACCTGCGCAGCGAGCTCCGACGAATAATCGCTGGAGCCGAGCAGCCAGATCGGCGGCAACGGCGTATCGTCGGGCATCGCGACGACATTGTGGTAGGGATGGCCCGAGGGGAATTCACGGGTCTGCCACAGGATCAATTCGTGCAGCCGCTCTAGGAAATCGTCGCCTTCGCGACGGTCGAGCCGGCTTCGCAGCGCATAGGCCGTGGCACCGTCAGTCCCGGGGGCGCGTCCGAGGCCGAGGTCGATACGGCCGGGAAACAACGCCTCCAGCATCTTGAAGCGCTCGGCCACGACCAGCGGCGCGTGATTGGGCAGCATCACGCCGCCGGAGCCGACGCGGATGTGCTTGGTCACCGCCGCGATCTGCCCGATCATCACGTCGGGCGCCGGACTCGCGACGGAGGCGAGGTTGTGATGCTCGGCGAGCCAGTAGCGGACATAGCCGAGTCCGTCGACATGGCGCGCCAGGTCGATGCTGTTGCGCAGCGCCGCGGCGGGCTTTGTGCCAGTTGTGACGACGGAGAGGTCGAGGACTGAGAGCGGGATCATGGCGCGCTAACGTAGTGGAGAGCGGCGCAGCGGCAATGGGCAGGGCGCGCAGGTCTGACGTGCAGGCCGCGGGCTCGCGCGCCTTCGCCGCAGCGTTGGGACGATTACCGCCCTTACATTATGATTTTCATATTGCCCACCGATAAATACGCAACGAGCAAGCCGCCATCTTTTGTTATTTATCTGACAAGACAAAAGATTTAGTTGAAAGCGATCTTCCCACCTTGACCTCATACCTCAGACTTTTTTAATCGATGTGCAGAAAGTGGGCAATTTCCCATCTCTGATGGGCTGTCGAGTGCGGCCGTTTTGGCTTATCTTAGCCTCTCCCAATCTAGACCTGACCGCCGAACCGCCAACGACCCGGCGAGCCCCTGGAGTGAGTGGTGCCCATGACTGACGTGACGACGACTGCCCATACCGACGGGCAAGACGGGCACCTGAAGCGGCCTGCGATTTCCTTCGAGTTCTTTCCGCCCAAGACCGAAGATATGGAGCGCAATCTCTGGGACACCATCAACCGGCTGGCCCCGCTCGACCCGAAATTCGTCTCGGTCACCTATGGCGCCGGCGGCTCGACCCGTGAGCGCACCCACTCGACCATCTCGCGCATCCTCAAGGAGACCGCGCTGCTGCCGGCCGCGCACCTGACCTGCGTCGGCGCCTCGCGCGGGGAGATCGACGAGATCGTCGACCGCTATCACGAGGTCGGCGTACGCCACATCGTGGCCTTGCGCGGCGATCCCGCGGGCGGCATCGGCACGGCCTATTCCAGCCATCCCGATGGCTACCAGAGCTCCGCCGACCTCGTCGCCGGCATCAAGAAGCGGCACGGCGATATCGAGGTGTCGGTCTCGGCGTACCCTGAGAAGCACCCGGACGCGCGCGACTTCGACGATGACATCGACACGCTGCAGGCCAAGGTCGATGCGGGTGCGACCCGCGCGATCACGCAGGTGTTCTTCGATAACGACCTCTACTTCCGCTATCTCGACCGCGTCCGCGCGCGCGGGATCAACATTCCGATCGTGCCGGGCATCATGCCCATGCATAATTTCAAGCAGGCTCGCAATTTCGTCACCCGCAACGGCACCTCGGTGCCGGACTGGTTCGCCGCGAAGTTCGAGGGCCTCGATGAAGACGCCGAGACCCGCAAGCTGGTGGCGGCCACCGTCGCGGCCGGCCAGGTGCAGAAGCTGGCGAAGCACGGCGTCGACACCTTCCATTTCTACACCATGAACCGCGCCGATCTCGTGTTCGCGATCAGCCATTTGCTCGGCATCCGCGCCAAGAGCGCGCAGAAGGCGGCTTAAGACACCATGACCGTATCCACCTCTCCCAAGCGAACCGCCCTGCTCGACGCCGCGCGTGAGCGCATTCTCGTGCTCGACGGCGCCATGGGGACAATGATCCAGAACCTCCAGTTCGACGAAGCCGCCTTCCGCGGCGAGCGCTTCAAGACCTTCCATCGCGATCTGCGCGGCAACAACGACCTCCTGATCCTGACCCAGCCGCAGGCGATCGAGGACATCCACGCCGCCTATCTGCGTGCCGGCGCCGACATCGTCGCGACCAACACCTTCTCCACGACGTCGATCGCCCAGGCCGATTACGATCTCGCCGACATCGTCTATGAGATGGCGCGCGAAGGCGCCCGCCTCGCCGGCAACGCCGCACGCCGCGTCGAGGCCGAGGACGGCAAGCCGCGCTTCGTCGCCGGCGCCATCGGGCCGACCAACCGCACCGCCTCCATCTCGCCCGACGTCTCCAATCCCGGCTACCGCGCCGTCACATTCGACGATCTGCGCAAATCCTATGGCGAGCAGATCAATGGCATGCTCGACGGCGGCGTCGATCTGCTGCTGGTCGAGACCATCTTCGACACGCTGAACGCCAAGGCGGCGCTCTACGCGATCGCCGAGATCACGGAAGAACGCGGCATCGACATGCCTGTGATGGTGTCGGGCACCATCACCGACAAGTCCGGCCGCCTGCTGTCCGGCCAGTTGCCGGAAGCGTTCTGGCATTCGGTGCAGCACGCCAGGCCCGTCACCATCGGCTTCAACTGCGCGCTCGGCGCGGAAGATCTGCGCGCGCATATCGCCGACATCGGCCGCGTCGCCGATACGCTTGTTTGTGCCTATCCCAATGCCGGCCTGCCCAACGAGTTCGGCCAATATGACGAGACGCCGGAATACATGGCCCGCCTGGTCGGCGAGTTCGCGCGCGATGGCCTCGTCAACATCGTCGGCGGCTGCTGCGGCACCACGCCGGACCATATCGCGGCGATTGCGGCTGCGGTCGCGCCGCACAAGCCGCGCATCGTGCCGGAGATCGAACCTCGCTTGCGGCTTTCCGGCCTCGAGCCGTTCATCCTGACCGACGCGATTCCTTTCGTGAACGTCGGCGAGCGCACCAACGTCACGGGCTCCGCCCGCTTCCGCAAGCTGGTCACCGCCGGCGACTACACCGCCGCGCTGCAGGTCGCCCGCGACCAGGTCGAGAACGGCGCGCAGATCATCGACGTCAACATGGACGAGGGGCTTCTGGACTCGGAAGCCGCGATGGTGACCTTCCTCAACCTCGTCGCCGCCGAGCCCGACATCGCCCGCGTCCCCGTCATGGTCGATTCCTCGAAATTCTCCGTGATCGAGGCCGGCCTGAAATGCGTGCAGGGCAAGCCGGTCGTCAATTCGATCTCCATGAAGGAAGGCGAGGACAAGTTCATTCACGAGGCCAAGGTCGCCCGCCGTCACGGCGCGGCTGTCGTGGTGATGGCGTTCGACGAGGTCGGCCAGGCCGATACGTTCGCCCGCAAGACCGAGATCTGCAAGCGCGCCTACGACATCCTGGTGAACCGCGTCGGCTTCCCGCCGGCGGACATCATCTTCGATCCGAATATTTTCGCGATCGCAACCGGCATCGAAGAACACAACAATTACGGCGTCGACTTCATCGAGGCGACGCGCTGGATCCGCAAGAATCTGCCGGGTGCGCATATCTCGGGCGGTGTGTCCAATTTGTCGTTCTCGTTCCGCGGCAACGAGCCGGTGCGCGAGGCCATGCACTCGGTGTTCCTGTATCACGCCATCAAGGCCGGCATGGACATGGGCATCGTCAACGCCGGGCAGATGATCGTCTATGACGACATCGATCCCGAGTTGCGCCAGGTGTGCGAGGACGTCATCCTCAACCGCGACCCCGGTGCGTCCGAGCGTCTGCTGGCGCTCGCGGAACGATTCCGCGGCAACAAGACCCAGACCAAGGAAGCCGATCTCACCTGGCGCGAATGGCCGGTGGCGAAGCGGCTGTCGCACGCCCTGGTGCATGGGATCACCGAGTTCATCGAGCAGGATACCGAAGAAGCGCGCAAGGCCTCCAAGCGCCCGCTCGACGTGATCGAGGGCCCGCTGATGGCCGGCATGAACGTGGTCGGCGATCTCTTCGGCGACGGCAAGATGTTCCTGCCGCAGGTGGTGAAATCGGCACGCGTGATGAAGCAGGCGGTCGCCTGGCTGATGCCGTTCATGGAGGAGGAGAAGGCGCGCAATCTCGCCAACGGCATCGGCACGGAAGGCTCCTCGTCCGCCGGCAAGATCGTGCTCGCGACCGTCAAGGGCGACGTCCACGACATCGGCAAGAACATCGTCGGCATCGTGCTCCAGTGCAACAATTACGAGGTGATCGACCTCGGCGTGATGGTGCCCGCAGCCAAGATCGTCGAGACCGTGAAGGCGGAGAAGGCCGACATCGTCGGACTGTCCGGCCTGATCACGCCCTCGCTCGATGAGATGGCGTTTTTCGCCGGCGAATTGCAGCGCGAAGGCCTCAAGCTGCCGCTCTTGATCGGCGGCGCCACCACGAGCCGCGTGCATACCGCGGTCAAGATCGACCCGAGCTATCGCGCCGGTCCCGTCGTGCATGTCAACGACGCCAGCCGTGCGGTCGGCGTCGCCTCCGCGCTGCTGTCGCCCGAGAGGCGCGAGGCCTATGCCGCCGAAGTGCGTGCCGAGTACGCAAAGATTTCGGACGCGCATATGCGCGCCCAGGCCGACAAGAAGCGGCTGAAGCTGGCGACCGCCCGCGCCAACCGCGTGCCGGTCGATTTTGCCGCCAACAAGCCGGTGAAGCCGACCTTCCTCGGCACCAGGAGCTTCGACGACTACGATCTCGCCGAGCTGGTGCCCTATATCGACTGGACGCCGTTCTTCCAGACCTGGGAGCTCGCCGGGCGCTTCCCCGCCATCCTTAACGATGTCAAGGTCGGCGAAGTCGCGCGCTCGCTCTACGACGACGCGCGAAAGATGCTCGACCTGATCGTCAAGGAGAAATGGTTCCGCGCGCGGGCCACCGTCGGCTTCTGGCCCGCCAATGCGCAGGGCGACGACATCGTGCTCTATGCCGACGAGAGCCGGACCAGGACGATCGCGACGCTGCACACGCTGCGCCAGCAGCTCGAGAAGCGCGAGGGCCGTTTCAACGCCGCACTCGCCGACTTCGTCGCGCCTGCCGGCACCGGCGTGCCCGATTATGTCGGCGGCTTCGTCGTCACCGCCGGCATCGGCGAGGATGTGGTCGCCGACCGTTTCAAGATGGCCAATGACGACTATTCCTCGATCCTGTGCAAGGCGCTGGCCGACCGCCTTGCGGAGGCCTTCGCCGAGCGCATGCATGCCCGCGTCCGCCGCGAGTTCTGGGCCTATGCGCCGGACGAGACGCTCTCGACCGACGATCTGATCCTCGAAAAGTATCAGGGCATCCGTCCCGCCCCCGGCTACCCCGCGCAGCCCGATCACACCGAGAAGGCGACGCTGTTCGAACTGCTCGACGCCGAGAACACCGCCGGCGTGAAGCTGACCGAGAGCTTTGCGATGTGGCCGGGCTCTTCCGTGTCGGGGCTCTATCTCGCCAATCCCGAGAGCTATTATTTCGGCGTCGGCAAGATCGAGCGCGATCAGGTCGAGGACTATGCTGCGCGCAAGGGCATGAGCCTCGCCGAGGCCGAGCGCTGGCTCGCGCCGATCCTGAACTACATCCCGGCGCGAGAGAGCGCGAGCGACAAGGCGGCGTTCGCGGCAACACCGGCCAACGACGAAACGTCGAAGGAGCTTGCCTCGCATCCGCCGGGCTGCACCTGCGCGGTGCACCTGGTCTGGCAGAAGAAGCGTGCGGGGGCGGGTTAGGCGCCCTCCAAACAAAAAAGCGAAAATCAACCCCATGCACAGTAGGCATGGGGTTGAAGATGCTCGATAATTTTCGGTCTTGCCGAAATGACTTGCGGCGTCGGGCAAAACACCTGTAACATTCCATCATTGCCGACCGCGTCCGTTTGATACTCGCTGCCTCGTCCGCCGCGATCATGGGCGCATGCCACACGTTCGGTCGAACGTTCTGTGTCGTCCTGGCGAAGGCCAGGATCCATGCGGGCAATGACGGATCAACACACTCCGTCGTTGCGAGCGCAGCGAAGCAATCCAGACTGTCTCCGCGGAGGGATTCTGGATTGCTTCGCTGCGCTCGCAATGACGAGAAGGAAAAAGCCCGTGACCGACAAAGACCTGCACTTCTATGAGCCCGCCAAGGGCCGGGTGATCCATCGGTGACCATCGCAGGCGATACCGAACGACCAGTCTTCGGCAAATGACCCGCTAGGGCAATGGGTCCTGGCTTTCGCCAGGACGACATTGGTGAAGCAACGCCTGGCATGTGCTGGGCAACGCACAGCATCGAACGCAAAGCGTGTTGGCTGCGACCAATGGCGGTCGCCGCCGAAGCGCAGGGGAATCGGATGCTGAACGCCCAACAATTGATGTGGACCCAGATTGCCGCCGGCATCGCCGTGCTGCTGTTTGGATTGACGCTGTTCAACCTGGTCCGCATGCGGGGCCGGATGGTGGCGGCGCGGAGCTGGGACAAGGTGGAGGGCATCATCACGGTCTCCCGGGTCGACCAGCCGGCGACGCATTCCTCGGACGACCGGAACGACGCCAAGCCCATCATCCGCTATCGCTATCAGGCCGGCGGCCAGGAGCTGGAGAGCGACAAGGTCTTTGTCGGCGGCACCGTCATCACGACGAGGGTCCTGGCCGCAAAACTGACCGGACGCTATCCGGTCGGCGCCCATGTCGAGGTCCATGTCGATCCGAAGCAACCGACCGAGGCGCTGCTGGAGCCCGCTGCCGCGCAGAACGTCGCGGCGCTGGTGGCGTTCACGATGGTGTTCGGCGTCATCGCCGCCACCCTGACCGCGCATTCGTTCGCAGGCCACGTGCTCTACGCCGACAATGGCATTCCGCTGTTCGCGTTCGCGGTGCCGATCATCGTGCTCGTGGGCGGGGTGTTCCTCGCCGCCGATTATGTCCGGACGCGCCGGCTGGCGAGCGCCAGCCTGCGCTGGCCGACCGCATCGGGCAGGGTCACCCATTGCGACGTGATCGAGGAAATCGTCGAGGAGAAGACCGAGCACGACAATCGACCGACGACTTCAAAGCTCGTGCACCGCTATCAGGTCGACCTGCGCTACGCCTACAGGGTCGGCAAGCGCGACTTCATCGGCACCGAAGTCGATTGGAACGGCACCATGATCTCCGGCCTGCGCGAGGTCGCCGAAGAGGCCGCGGCGAAATATCGACCTGGGAAGAGCGTCCAGGTCTATTACGATCCGGACCGGCCCGGACAAGCCGTGCTGGAGCCAGCAAGCCGGGAAGGCGCGCTGGGGCCGCTGATCGGCGCCGCGGTCTGCGCGGTTGTCGGCGGCCTTTTTCTGATGATCCTGATCAAGGTCGGGTTTGCGTAGCGGCGCCCTGCGGCAACGCGTGGGGGTCTCTCCGCGTCGGGATTGTCGAGAATTGCGGAGGAAGTCCCTGGGTCGTGAGAGCCCTCACCCGCCGCGCGCGGGACGATGCTGCGCATCGCCCGGGGCGCGTCGGCCTCTCCCGCAAGCGGGAGAGGCGGAGCAAGCCGCGCGGTCCTCGTGAAATCCTCTGCAATTGCGGGAGAGCCTGAAAAAGCCTCACCCCTTCGGTGGTGCCAGCGGTTGCACGATCTCCTTGAACGGCGCCAGCGCCTCGCAGGCGTCGGCGTGCGCCGACAGCGCCGGATACCGCGACGGCTCGAACAATTGAGGGTGCGCCTCGCGGGTGAAGCGGACGACGCAGGCGACCACAATGTCGGCGTGACCGATGCGCTCGCCCAGCCAGTAAGGCGTGGTCACCTTGGCGCGCTCGGCCTCCAGCGCTTTCAGCACGTCCGCGATCTGCGCCTCGCAGCGCTCGACCCACAGCGCAAGCTGCTCCTTTCGCAACACGCGCTCGTAGAGCAGGCTGACCGACTTGTCGCCAAGGCCGGAAGCGAGCGCGCAGATGCGCAAATGATGCCGGCGCTCGGCGCCGGAGCGCGGCAGCATCGCCTTCTCCGGCCCTACCAATTCGTCGAGATAATCGAGGATGACCGTGCTCTCGATCAGCGCCTCGCCGTCGTCGAGCACCAGCGTCGGCACGCGTCGCAGCGGGTTATATGGCGCGATCTTCGCGGCATCGCCGAAGGTCGACCACGGCTTGTGCTCGAAGGCGAGGCCGTAAAGCCGCAGCGCGATCGCGACACGGCGGACGAAGGGGGAGTCGTATTGGCCGATCAGGAACATGGTTTGCGCTCTTCTGGCTTTTGGACGAGGCAGGGCGGATCAGTTTCCACGGCAAGGCCGCAGTGGCGCAAGCAAAATCATGGAAGCGGAGCATTGCGCCGGATGCAACGACGCCGCGACAGCGTCTGCCGGATGCGCTATCAAGGACGGCATCATGACAGCAACAATGGACATCAATCGGGAGCGGATCGCGGCGACTGAGGCCGTCATCCGTCCGCACATACGGCGCACGCCACTCCTCCAGGCCGATCTCTCCGATTTCGGCCTGCCGGCTTCACCCGTCATTTTCAAGCTCGAGATGCTGCAGCATTCCGGATCGTTCAAGGCGCGCGGCGCCTTCGCCAACCTGCTGTTGCGGCAGCTGCCGGAGACCGGTGTCGTCGCCGCATCGGGCGGCAATCACGGCGCGGCGGTAGCTTATGCGGCGCAGCGGCTCGGCGCTCCTGCCACGATCTTCGTGCCCGACATCACCTCGCCGGCCAAGGCCGAGCGGATCAGGGGCTATGGCGCGAAACTCGTGATTGCGGGCAGCCGCTATGCCGACGCGCTCGCCGCGAGCGAAACCCATGTCGCGCAGACCGGCGCCATGGCCGTGCATGCCTACGATCAGGTCGAGACCTTGCTCGGTCAGGGCAGCGTCGGAATGGAGCTGGAGCAGGATGCACCGGGTATCGACACGGTGCTGGTTGCAGTCGGCGGCGGCGGCCTGATCGGTGGCATGGCGGCCTGGAGTGCCGGCAGGACGCGCATCGTCGCGGTCGAGCCGGAGCAATCGCCAACGCTTCACGCCGCCTTCGCGGCGGGCGCGCCGATCGATGCGCCGGCGGGCGGCATCGCCGCCGACAGTCTTGCCCCGCGACGTGTCGGACAATTGATGTTTCCGATTGCGCGGGCCCATGTCGAAAAGGTCGTGCTGGTCGCCGACGATGCGATCAGGCAGGCGCAGGCAGCGTTGTGGTCGAGCCTGCGCCTGGTGGCCGAGCCCGGCGGCGCAGCGGCATTTGCCGCCTTGCTCTCCGGTCGCTATCGTCCGGCACCCGGCGAGCGGGTCGCGGTGCTGGTTTGCGGGGCGAACACCAACGCGGTCAATTTCAACAGCTAGCGAGCTTCGCATGATCGGGAGCGCGTAGCCCGAATGAAAGGCGACGACGGCGCCACGCTCCGTCATTGCGAGCGCAGCGAAGCAATCCAGTATCTCTCGGCGGAAACAGACTGGATTGCTTCGTCGCAAGGGCGCCTCGCAATGACGGGTAGGAGGCAGCTACGCACTATTCGATGATCGGCACATGCTTCGCCGCCGTCCGGGGCAGCGTGCCGTCGAGGCGCGGGTCGTCGGCGACCTCGATCTGGCGGTGGAACGGACGGAAGCCGGAGCGCTGGTAGAACGCCACGGCGGACGGATGATCGAAGGTGCAGGTGTGCACCCAGACGCGGGACAGGTCGCGGGACCATGCGAGCTCAAGTGCACGGTTCATCATGAAGCGGGCGGCACCGCTGCCGATCAGCTTTGCGGTGACACCGAAATACACGAGCTCGCACTGGCCGTCCTCGCGAAAGTCCAGCTCCAGCAGGCCTTCATCGTGGCCGTCCACGACCAGTGCATAGACCTCGACGCCCGGTGCGTGGATAATTGCGGCGAGCTCCGGGTCGTTCATGCGCGCCCGCGAAAACCATAACCACTCCTCACCGACGCGGCGATGGAGATCGCGATACCAATGCAGCGCGGGGGTATCGACCTTGCGCAGGATCCGAGGACCTGATGGAGCGTCAGGCGGATCGTTGCGGCGCGCAGGCGTCGCTGTCATCTCGAGATGGGTGACGACGGCAGCGATCTTGCCGGCGGAGATGTCGGAATAACCGTCGGGGAGGATCATGGGATGCGTCCCTTTGAAGCTGAGCGCCGGCCACACATTCCGGGTCGTCCTGGCGAAAGCCAGGACCGATAACCACAGCTGGTCGCTGTCGCGGCAGGCTGAGGCCGCCAGCGGTCCAAGGCAATTTAGCTCGGTGGTTATGGGTCCTGGCTTTCGCCAGGACGACGGCGGAGTTTGTGGATAGGCTTCATTCACCACGGCGTCAGGGTAATCGCTTCCAGAGAACCCCGGATTTCGCTGCGCTCCATCCGGGCTACGAGACGGCCTACCCCTCCCCCTCGTCGCTCGCGAGCACGCCCTTCACTGCCCTCGTCCAGCCCGCCAGCTTCCGCTCGCGCGTCGCCTGGCTCATGTTGGGCTTGAAGCGGTGCTCGAGGCGCCAGTTGTCGGCGAATTTTGTTGGTTCGGGATAGACGCCGGCCTGGAGACCGGCGAGATAGGCGGCACCTAACGCGGTGGTCTCCTGGATCACGGGGCGGTCGACCGGTGCGTCCAACAAATCGGCGAGGCGCTGCATGGTCCAGTCCGAGGCGGTCATGCCGCCGTCGACGCGCAGCACGACGCTGGCGGTTTCCGAGCTCGGCCAGTCCGCGCGCATCGCGGCCCACAAGTCAAAGGTCTGGTAGCAGACGCTTTCGAGCGCGGCGTGGGCAAGCTCGGCCGGGCCGGTGTTGCGGGTGAGGCCGAACAGCGCGCCGCGCACGCGCGGATTCCAGTAGGGCGCGCCCATGCCGACGAAGGCCGGGACGAGATAGACGCTCTGCATGGTGTCCGACTGATCGGCAAGAGGTCCGGTCTCGGCGGCGTGCTTGATGATGCCGAGGCCGTCGCGCAGCCACTGCACTGCCGAGCCCGCGACGAAGATCGAACCTTCGAGCGCGTAGGTGCGTTTGCCACCGAGCTGGTAAGCGATGGTGGTGAGCAGCTTGTTCTTCGAGGCCACCGGCGTGGTGCCGGTGTTGAGCAGGGCGAAGCAGCCGGTGCCGTAGGTGGATTTCATCATGCCCGGACGAAAGCAGGCCTGGCCGATGGTCGCGGCCTGCTGGTCGCCGGCGATGCCGGAGATCGCAATGGCGCCGCCGAACAGGTCCGGCGTGCTCTCGCCGAAGCGGGCGGAGGAATCCTTCACCTCGGGCAGCATCGAGCGCGGCACGCCGATGATCTCCAAGAGCTCGTCGTCCCACTGGCCGGTGTGGATGTTGAACAGCAGCGTGCGCGAGGCGTTGGTGGCGTCGGTGGCGTGCACCTTGCCGCCGGTGAGGCGCCACAGCAGATAGCAATCGACGGTGCCGAACATCAATTCGCCGCGCGCGGCACGCGCCCGGGCGCCGGGGACGTGGTCGAGAATCCAGGCGACCTTGGTGCCGGAGAAATAGGGATCGATGATCAGGCCGGTCTTCTGCGAGATCACGGGCTCGCGGCCGTCGGCTTTCAGTTTCGCGCAGATGTCAGCGGTGCGGCGGTCCTGCCAGACGATGGCGCGGTGCACGGCCTGCCCGGTGGCGCGGTCCCACACGACGGTGGTCTCGCGCTGGTTGGTGATGCCGATCGCGGCGATGTCCTTGGGCCCGATGCCCGCCTGCGCGATCGCCTCGCGGCAGACCGTCACGGTCGATGTCCAGATGTCCTCGGGCTCGTGCTCGACCCAGCCCGAGGCGGGGAAATGCTGCGGAAACTCGGCTTGCGCCTTCGCCGCAATGGAAATGTCGCCGCGAAACACGATCGCGCGCGAGGAGGTGGTGCCCTGGTCGATGGCGAGGACGAAAGACATGGCGGCGAACCTTGGGGTTTCTTTGGCGCTGTCCCGGCGTTGTCCGGTGATGGGAGATTGTGTCGGCTCAAAGGGAGCGGATTGGGGCGGGAAGGTCAAGACGGCTGTCCTCCCACCCTCCCCTGGAGGGGCAGGGTGGGCTCGCATGCAGCGAAGCGACCCTCCCCCTCCGGCGGAGGATAAGTGAAACGCGCCCGGCGTACAATTAAAGTAGAGCAGGAGTTACGGCGCCGCCGTGGTCACGCCACCGTCGATGACGATCGTTTGTCCCGTCATGAAGCTCGACGCATCGGAGGCGAGGTAGGCGACCGCGCCTGCGATTTCGTCGGGTTCGCCGATGCGGCGAAGTGGGGTGGTTGCGGTGCGGCGTTTCAGATTCGCTTCGTCCTCCCACAGCGCGCGGGCGAAGTCGGTCTTGACGAGGCCGGGCGCGATGCAATTGACGCGAACGCCTTTCGGGCCCCATTCGCCGGCGAGCGAACGACACAGCGCGAAATCGGCGGCCTTGGAGATGCCGTAGGCGCCGATCACGGTCGAGCCGCGCAAGCCCCCGATCGAGGAGATGATGACGACGGAGCCGTTGCCGCGCTCAGCCATCTGCGGGATCGCCAGCGCGGAGAGCCAGATGTTGCTCTTGACGTTCGAGCCCATGATCTTGTCGAAGGCCTCGTCGGTGATGTCGAGCAGCGGGCCGTAATACGGATTCACCGCGGCGTTGCAGACGAGGATGTCGATCTTGCCGTAGTGCTTGGTCGCACCCGCGATCAGCGCCTCGACCTCCTGCTTGCGCGCGATGTTGCAGGGGATGACGGTGGCCTCGCCGCCGGCCGCCTTGATGCCGTCGGCGACGTCCTGGCAGGCGTCGGCCTTGCGCGAGGAGACCACCACTTTGGCGCCGAGCTTTGCGAGCAGCTCGGCGGAGGAGCGGCCGATGCCACGGCTGGAGCCGGTGACCACGGCGACCTTGCCGGTGAGATCGAACGGGGTGTTTTTCATTCTTGTTGCTCCGTTGAGGCCACTCATTCAGACGTCATCGCCCGGCTTGACCGGGCGATCCCGTATTCCAGAGACGGCGCGGCTAGAACCGAGAAGCCGCGGCGTACTGGATCCCCCGCTTTCGCGGGGGACGACAGCTGCCGCGGCTAGATCAACCCGCCACCGTCCGCCACGCGGCGCTGGTGGTAGTCGGTGTCGCCGAACGAGTTCTCGATCATGGTCAGGCGCTTGAAATAGTGGCCGATCTTCGCCTCCATGGTCATGCCGATGCCGCCGTGGAGCTGGATCGCCTGCTGTCCCACGAACTTCAGCGACTTGCCGATCTGCACCTTAGCCGCGGCAACGGCGTTGCTGCGCTCCTTGGCGTCCTCGAAATCAGCAGCCATGGTCGCGAACATCGACATCGATCGTGCCTGCTCGGCGGCGACGAACATGTCGGAGGCGCGGTGCTGCAGCGACTGGAACGAGCCGATCGGCACGCCGAACTGCTTGCGCGTCTTGATGTACTCGACTGTTGTCTTCAGAGACTCGTCCATCAGGCCGACCGCTTCGGCGCAAAGCGCGATGCGGGCTTCGTCGACCACACGCTCGATCAGCCCGAGCGAGTCGTCGGGATTGCCGAGCACGGCATCGGCACCGATTTCGACGCCGGTGAAGGTGATGTCGGCGGCGTGCAGGCCGTCCTGGGTCGGATACGACTTCTTGGCGACGCCCTTGGCATCGGCCGGCACCAGGAACACGCCGATGCCGGTCTTGTCGCGGCGCTCGCCCTTGGTGCGCGCGGTCACGATGAGGGTGTCTGCGTTCTCGCCGTTGAGCACGACGAACTTCTCGCCGTCGATGACCCAACCCTCACCCTTCTTCTTCGCCGTCGTGGTGACGTCGAAGAGATCGTAGCGCGAGTTCTTCTCGAGCTGGGCAAAGGCGAGCGTCTTGCTGCCGTCGACGATGCCGGGCACATGCGCGGCCTTCTGCGCATCGCTGCCCGCATGGCGCAGGAAGCCGCCGCCGATCACGACGGTTGCGAGATAAGGCTCGAGCACCAGTGCCTTGCCGAGCGCCTCCATCACGATCATGGTCTCGACGCCGCCGCCGCCGAAGCCGCCATCGGCCTCCGCGAAGGGCAGACCGAGCAGTCCCTGCTCTGCGAGCTTGCCCCAGACCGCTTTGCTCCAGCCGCCCTTCTCCTTCATGTACTTCTTGCGGCTCTCGAAATCATAGGAATCGGTCAAGAGGCCGTCGATGCTTTCCTTGAGAAGCCGTTGCTCCTCGTTCAGATCAAAATCCATGTTCTTTGCTCTCCGGTATCGATGTCGTCATGCCCGGCCTTGTGCCGGACATCCACGTTCTTTCGTGGCGCTAGGCGTGGATGGCCGGGTCAAGCCCGGCCATGACGGTGAGTGCGTGTTGATAGTGTACGATCAAAGCCCCAGCACCGCCTTGGCGATGATGTTGCGCTGGATCTCGTTGGAGCCGCCGTAGATCGAGACCTTGCGGTTGTTGAAATAGCTCGGCGCGATCTGGGCGGTCCAGTCCATGGCTTCGTTCGAGCCGTCATCGCCGTGCACGTCATAAGGTGCTGCGAACGGACCGATCACCTCCATCAGCAGCTCGGTGGTGGTCTGCTGGATCTCGGAGCCCTTGATCTTCAGCACGGAGGAAGCCGGATTGGGCTTGCCCTTGCCATGCTTGCCTTCGTCGGCGACGACGCGGAGCTGCGTCAGCTCGAGCGCCTTGAGCTCGATCTCGCAGGCCGCAAGCTTGTCACGGAAGGCCGCGTCCTGGATGATCGGCTTGCCGCCGGATTCGACCTTACCGGCCAGATCGCGGATGCGGCGCAGCCGCTCCTTGGAGACGCCGACCCGGGCGATGCCGGTGCGCTCATTACCGAGCAGGAATTTCGCGTAGTCCCAGCCCTTGTTCTCCTCGCCGATCAGGTTCTCGTAGGGCACTTCGACGTCGTCGAAGAAGACTTCGTTGACCTCGACGCCGCCGTCGATGGTCTGGATCGGGCGCACGGTGACGCCCTTCGACTTCATCGAGAACACGATGAAGGAGATGCCCATCTGCTTCTTGGCGGTCGCATCGGTGCGGCACAGGCAGAAGATCATGTCGGCGTGCTGGGCGAGCGTCGTCCAGGTCTTCTGGCCGTTGATGATCCACTTGTCGCCCTTGCGCTCGGCCTTGGTCTTGAGCGAGGCGAGGTCGGAGCCGGAGCCGGGCTCGGAAAAACCCTGGCACCACCAATCGTCGACATTGGCGATGCGGGGCAGATACTGCTTCTTCTGCTCTTCATTGCCGAAGGTGTAGATGACAGGACCGACCATGCTGACGCCGAAGGCGAGCGGCTGCGGCGCCGGATAGGACTGCAGCTCCTCGTTGAAGATGTAGTGCTGCACGGAGGTCCAGCCGGTGCCGCCATATTGCTTCGGCCAGTGGCTGACGCCCCAGCCCTTCTTGTTGAGGATGCGCCACCACGTCACCATCTCGTCCTTCGAGAGGTGGCGGCCCTCGACCAGCTTGCGCCGCGTATCCGGCGGCACGTTGTCGCGGAAGAATGACCGCACTTCCTCGCGAAACGCCTGCTCTTCTTTCGTGAATGCGAGATCCATCGGATCCTCCTACCCTTGTCGTCCCGGCGAAGGCCGGGACCCATAACCACCGGCCTTCGTTGTCTTGCGAAGGCCATTATCGTTTGTGCGCCAAACTCCTGCTGCGGAGTATGGGTCCCGGCTCCCGTGCGCAATTGCGCACTAGGCCGGGACGACGCAATTACTGCAACACCTCAAAAAGCCCCGCCGCGCCCATGCCGCCGCCGACGCACATGGTGACGACCGCGTACTTCGCCTTGCGGCGGCGGCCTTCGATCAGAGCGTGGCCGGTGAGGCGCGCGCCCGACATGCCGTAGGGATGGCCCACCGCAATCGCGCCGCCGTCGACGTTGATCTTGTCGGGGTCGATGCCCAGCTTGTCGCGGCAATACAGCACCTGCACCGCGAAGGCTTCGTTCAGCTCCCACAGGCCGATGTCGTCGACGGTCAGGCCATGACGCTTGAGCAGGCGCGGCACGGCGAACACCGGGCCGATGCCCATCTCGTCCGGCTCGCAGCCGGCGGAGACGAAGCCGCGGAAGATGCCGAGCGGGTTCAGCCCGCGCTTTGCCGCTTCCTTGTCGCTCATGATCACGGAGGCGCTAGCCCCGTCCGAAAGCTGGCTGGCATTGCCGGCGGTGACCGAAAAACCGTCGCCGCGCACGGCCTTGAGGCCGGCGAGACCTTCAGCGGTGGTCTCGGGGCGCGGGCCCTCGTCCTGCGACAGCGTGACGTCCTTGAACGAGACCGCACCGGTCGCCTTGTCGGTCACCGCCATCTTTGTGGTGATCGGCGCCAGTTCGTCCCTGAACTTGCCGCCCTGCTGGGCCGCAGCCGTGCGGCGCTGGCTCTCCAGCGAATATTCGTCCTGTTTCTCGCGCGAGATGCCGTAGCGCTTGGCCACGATTTCGGCGGTGTCGATCATGGGCATGTAGACCTCGCCCTTGATCTCGAGCAGCGCCGGGTCCTGCGCATGGAAGCCGTTCATCTTGTCGTTCTGCACGAGCGAGATGGACTCGCCGCCACCGCCGACCGCGATCTCGACGCCGTCGAAAATCACCGAACGCGCGGCGAGCGCGATCGCCTGCAGGCCCGAGGCGCATTGCCGGTCGATGGTGGTGCCGGCGACGGTGACGGGGAGACCGGCACGGAGCAGCGCCTTGCGCGCGATGTTGCCGCCGGTCGCGCCCTGTTGCAGCGCTGCGCCCATCACGACGTCCTCGACCTCCCTGGGGTCGATCTTGGCGCGCGCGACGGCTTCGCCGATGGCGTGGCCGAGCAGGGTTGCGCCCTCGGTGGCGTTGAGCGCGCCGCGATAGGCCTTGCCGATCGGGGTGCGGGCGGTGGAAACGATGACGGCGTCGGTCAAGAGCGATCTCCTGATGCAAGTCGGGTGGCAAGTTGGGCGGATTGTGATGGTTTCTGCTGCTGGCGCAACTCATGGCGCGACAGCTTTCCGACCGGCGTGCGCGGCAGATCGTCGACGAATTCGACCTCCGCCGGCAATTCGTGCTTGCCGAGCTTGCCGGCGAGCTGCGCGCGCAGCTCGTCGAGCGAGAACGGCTTTGCATCCGGCTTCAGCTTGATGAAGGCTTTGGCGGCCTCGCCGCGATACGAGTCGGGAATGCCGAGCACGATCACCTCGTGCACGCCTGGTAGGGTGTAGATCGCCTGCTCAATCATTTGCGGATAGACGTTGAAGCCGCCGGAGATAATCATGTCCTTCTTGCGGTCGACCAGGAAGAAATAGCCGTCGGTGTCGACATATCCGATGTCGCCGGTGACGAAGCGGCCGTCGACGAAGGCCTCCGCGGATCCCTCGGGCCTGTTCCAGTAGCCCCTGGTGACGTTCGGGCCCTTGATGCGGATCTCGCCGACTTCGCCCGGCGGCAATACGCGTGTCGGATCGTCCAGCGCGACGACGTCGAGTTCGATGCCGGGCAGCATCAGGCCGATCGAGCCGGGCTTGTCGGGGCCGGTGGGCGGATGGCCGGTGCCGGGCGAGCAGGTCTCGGTCATGCCCCAGCCGCTCTTGAGCTTCTTGCCGACCTTGCGTTCGAAGAAATTTGCGACCTCCACCGGCAGCGGCGCGCCGCCGGAGCCGATGGTGGCCAGTGAGGAGAAGTCGCGCTTGTCGAGATCGGGAAGGGCCGCGATCGCGATCCACATGGTCGGCACGCCCGGGAAATAGGTCGCGCGCTTGATTTCGATGTCGCGCATCACCGCTTCGACGTCAAAACGCTGATGCAGCGAGATCAGATAACCGCGACTGAGCGAGGACAGCAGCACGACAGTGAGCGCATAGATGTGGAACAGTGGCAGCACGCAGATCACGCGCTCGACGACGTCGCCGCGCGTCGCGCGCGACGGCTTGCCCCAGACGTCGTAGATCGACACGGCCGAGGTGAGGTTGCCGTGGGTCAGCATCGCGCCCTTGGGCAAGCCCGTGGTGCCGCCGGTATATTGCAGCAGCGCGACATCGTCCGCCGTCACCGACGGCCACTGCGCTGGCGCGGTGGCGCCCTCGACGAAGGCCTTGAAGGTGACGATGCGGGCATCATCGGGGATCGGTGCCTGCGGGGTGCCGACCTTGCCCCAATTGTCGTCCTCGCAGACGACCAGGCGATCGATCAGGCCCTTCTCCAGGAATTTCAGCGCGGTCGGCAGCAGCGCCGCGAGGTTGGAGGTGACGAGCAGGCGCGAACCGGAATCGGAGATCTTGTGCGTCAGCGCGATTTCGCCGTCGAGCGGTGAGAGATGCGCGACGCGGGCGCCGGCCTTCAGCGCGCCGAAGAAATTGACGGGATGGTCCGGCGTATTGCCGAGGAACAGGGCGATGGACGTATTCTTGCCGTAGCCGGCGCGCAGGAACGCGGCAGCCGCACGCTCCGCCATCGCGGCGAGTTCGGTGTAGCTGATCGGACGATCCCGGAATTCCAGTGCGGTGCGCGGTCCGTACTCGGCGGCAGCTTTTGCCAGCAGGTCAGGCAGCGAACCCTGGACGATGGTGTCGTCCCAGCGCACGCCCTCGGGATAAAACTGTTCGCCGGGATGGGTCATTTCATCATCACAATCAATCGTCATTCCGGGGCGCGACGAAGTCGCGAGCCCGGAATCCATCGAGCAGCGCGCTCAGCGGCCAAATGGATTCCGGGTCTGGCCCTTTGGGCCATCCCGGAATGACGAGCGGGGAGGTAACCCCCATCACGCCGCCTTCGATGTCGCGGCCAGTGACGCGAAGGTCTTGCCTTCGGCCGCGAGCTTCTTCAGCAGCGGCGCGGGCTCGAGGCTGGGATCATTGGTCTCCTTGGCATAGAAGGAGAGACGATCGGCGATGTGCTTGAGGCCGACGGTGTCGGCCCAGAACATCGGGCCGCCGCGGTAGATCGGCCAGCCATAGCCATAGAGCCAGACCACGTCGATATCGGACGGGCGCGCGGCGATACCTTCTTCCAGGATCTTCGCGCCCTCGTTGATCATCGGATACATCATGCGTTCGAGGATCTCGTCGTCGCTGACGACGCGCTTCTTGCGGCCCAAACGAAGCAGGGTCTCGTCGATCAGCTTCTCGACTTCGGGATCGGGCAGCGCCGAACGGGAGCCGGCCTCGTATTTGTAGTAGCCCTTGCCGGTCTTCTGGCCGAAGCGGCCGGCTTCGCAGAGCGCGTCGGCAATCTCCGACTTGATGCCGCGGTCCTTGCGCGAGCGCCAGCCGATGTCGAGCCCGGCGAGGTCACCCATCGCGAACGGCCCCATCGGCATGCCGAATTTCGTCACGACGGCGTCGACCTGCTGCGGCAGCGCACCTTCGAACAGCAGCTTTTCGGACTGCTTGCCGCGCTGGGCCAGCATGCGGTTGCCGACAAAGCCGTCGCAAACACCGACCACGGCCGGCACCTTTGCGATTTTGCGTGCGATGTTGACAGCAGTCACCAGCGCATCCGGCGCGGTCTTGTCGGCGCGCACGATCTCGCACAATTTCATGACGTTGGCGGGCGAGAAGAAGTGCATGCCGAGCACGTCCTGCGGACGCTTGGTCGACTTCGCGATCTCGTCGATGTTCAGGTACGACGTGTTGGAAGCGAGCACGGCGCCGGGCTTGACGTATTGGTCGAGCTTGCCGAACACTTCCTTCTTCACTGCCATGGTCTCGAACACGGCTTCGATGACGAGGTCGGCATCGCCGACGTTCTCGATGCCCACGACGCCGTTGATCAGCGCCATGCGCTTGGCGGGCGCGTCCGCCGGGATGCCGCCGCGCGCCGCGGTCGCTTCCCAGTTCTTCTGCATGATGCCCATGCCGCGCTTGAGCTGCTCCTCGCCGGTCTCGATCAGGGTGACGGGAACGCCGGCATTGGCAAAGGACATCGCGATGCCGCCGCCCATCGTGCCGGCGCCGAGGATGGCGACGCGGTTCACGGGCCGCGGCTTGGTCCCGTCAGGAACGCCGGCGATCTTGCTGGCCTCGCGCTCGGCGAAGAAGGCATAACGCTGCGCCTTGGACTGATCGCTGGCGACGAGCTTGAGGAAGCCCTCGCGCTCCTTCTTGAGGCCCTCGTCGAACGGCAGGTCGATGGCGTAGCCGACGGCGTCGGCCGCCGCGAACGGCGCTTCCAGGCCGCGCGACTTCTTGGTCATGGCGGCGACTGCATTGGTGAAGATCGAGCGGTCAGCCCTGGCCGCCGCGATCTTGGAGTCGTCGTCACGCAGGCGGCGCAGCGGACGCTTTTCAGCCAGCAGCTTTCGTACGAAGGCTTCGCCTCCGGCAGCCGGGCCCTCGACGATCTCCTCGATCAGACCGTTCTTCAGCGCTTCCGCCGCACCGATCGGATCACCGCCGACGATCATCTTGACCGCGAGCTCCGGTCCGACTGCGCGCGGGAGGCGCTGGGTGCCGCCGGCGCCCGGCAGCAGGCCGAGCTTCACCTCGGGCAGGCCGAGCTTGGCTTCCTTCACCGCGACGCGGAAATGACAGGCGAGCGCGACCTCGAGGCCGCCACCGAGCGCGGTGCCGTGGATCGCGGCCACGACCGGCTTTGGTGAATTCTCGATCTCGGAAAGCACGTCGTTGAGGGCGGGCGGCTTCGGCGGCTTGCCGAATTCGGTGATGTCGGCGCCCGCAATGAAGGTGCGGCCGGCACAGGTCAGCACGATGCCCTTGATGGCGGGATCGGCGACCGCGGCCTTGATGCACTCCAGAATTCCGCCACGAACCGCGGCGCTCAGCGCGTTGACCGGAGGGCTGTCGACCGTGACGATCCCGACTTCGTCATGACGCTCAAGCTTGACCACTTCGCTCACGGTGTCCCTCCTTGGTGGGGTAACTTTTGTTCAATTTCGCATTGCGGAATTTAATTCCGCATCTTGACGGCAGGGTTATTTTGAAGCACGTGGCTTGTCAACGACTCCGCGCAAGAAGCAGATCAGGGATGAAGCGTACAGGAAAGAAGACAGCGACCGACCGGAATTTCGTCGTCGCGCTTTCCCGCGGACTCGACGTATTGCGTGCATTCCAGCCCAGCGACGGACTTCTTGGCAATCAGGAAATCGCGGCCCGTACCAATTTGCCCAAACCGACCGTTTCGCGGCTGACCTATACCTTGACCAAGCTCGGCTATCTGACGCCGGTTCCCCGCTTCGAGAAATATCAGCTTGCGCCGGCCGCGATGGCGCTCGGCTACGCCGCGTTGTCCAATCTCGGCGTTCGGCATTTGTCCGAACCGTTCCGCGAGGAAATGATGCGTGCGACCGGCGGAGCCGTTGCCGTCGGCGGCCGCGACCGTCACAGCATGATCTATTTCGGGCAAAGCCGCGGCAGCGAGACGGTCGGCGTTCAACTTGACGTCGGCTCCCGCGTGCCGATTGCAACCAGCGCGATGGGCCGTGCCTATTTCTGGGCGCTCGAGGAGAACGATCGGGCGGAACTGTCTCGTGTCTTGCGCGAACATTACGGCAGCCGCTGGCCGAAGATGCGCGACGGTTTGGAACGCTCCGGCGAGACGGTCGCGAAATACGGATTTGCGATTTCGGTCGGCGACTGGCACGACGATAT
Organism: Bradyrhizobium sp. MV1.5; assembly: GCF_055807615.1. Lineage (NCBI taxonomy): Bacteria > Pseudomonadati > Pseudomonadota > Alphaproteobacteria > Hyphomicrobiales > Nitrobacteraceae > Bradyrhizobium > Bradyrhizobium sp. MV1.5. The sequence continues at coordinate 64,191 of NZ_JBVVPL010000022.1, forward strand.
CGGTGCTGCCGGCGTCGCGCTCAGGCTCAACGACGGAACCGGTCCCTACGCATTCAATTGCGGCGCGCCGGCATTCCGCTTCACGGAAGAGCGTTTGATCAACGACATTGGACCGCGTCTGCTTGCGATGGTAAGGAACATCGAAGCGGCACTTGGAGGTCTGATGCCGCATTCCAAAAAAGACGTCAGCAAAAAGCTGAAATCAGGAGGGAAAGTTGCGCGTGTGGCCGAGGGGATCAGATAGCCTTTGTCGTCATCGGGAGCGGTTCACATCGCCCCTTCGCTCACTGAACACAGTGGGCGAGACGAGATGACGCAGGCACAGCTCGCGCAGGGGACATCGCCCCTGCTCGCGGTTCGCGACGTCAGCGTCGTGTTCGGCGGCATCGTCGCGCTCAACGGCGTGTCCTTTGACATGCACAAGGGCCAGATCCTCGGCTTGATCGGCCCTAACGGCGCCGGCAAGACCACGCTCTTCAACTGCCTCTCGCGGCTCTACCAGCCGTCGTCCGGCGACATCCTGATGGAGGGCGCGAGCATCCTGACGCGCCCGCCGCACCGGATCGCGGAGATCGGCATCGGCCGCACCTTCCAGAACGTGGCGCTGTTTCCGAATTTGTCGGTGATGGACAATGTCCGCGTCGGCACCCATGCCCGCACCTCCAGCGACATCATCAGCGACTCGCTGCGGCTGGCCTGGGTTCGCCGCAGCGAAAACGACGTCAACAAGAAGGTGCATGAGATCCTCGCCTATCTCGACCTCGAGGACGTCGCCCACACCATCGTGTCGGGCCTGCCCTTCGGCACGCAGAAGCGCGTCGAGCTGGCGCGCGCGCTCGCTGCCGATCCGAAGATCTTACTGCTCGACGAGCCCGCCGGCGGCCTCAACCACGAGGAAGTCTACGCGCTCGGCGATCTCATTCGTCGCATCCGCGACGACCGCCACATGACCGTGCTGCTGGTCGAGCATCACATGGGCCTCGTGATGTCGATCGCCGACCACGTCGTCGCACTGAATTTCGGCAAGAAGCTCGCGGAAGGCACGCCCGCCCAGGTGCAGGCGGATCCCGAAGTCATCAAAGCCTATCTCGGGAGCAAGGACCAATGACGACGCTGCTCAACGTCAAGGACCTGCGCGCCTACTACGGCCAGGTCCAAGCGCTCCACGGCCTGTCCTTCTCGCTCAGCGAGGGATCGCTGACCACGCTGCTCGGGGCCAACGGGGCCGGCAAGACCACCACGCTGCGCGCGATCTGCAACATGGTGCGCTCGACCGGCGGCATCGAGTTCGACGGCAAGCCGCTGAACAACCGCTCCACGGAGAGCATCGTGCGGTTCGGCATCGCCCATGTGCCGCAGGGCCGCGGCACCTTCACCACCATGACGGTTGAGGAAAACCTCCAGCTCGGCGCGATCACCCGCAAGGACAGCGCCGGCATCGTCTCCGACATCGAGCGCATGTATGCGCATTTCCCGGTGCTCAAGCAGCGGCATACCCAGCAGGCCGGCACGCTCTCGGGCGGCGAGCAGCAGATGCTCGCGGTCGCCCGCGCCCTGATGCTGCGGCCGCGGCTGATGCTGCTGGACGAGCCTTCGTTCGGCCTGGCGCCGCTGGTGGTGCGCGACCTGTTCGGCATCCTCGGCAAGATCAATCGCGAGGACAAGGTGTCGATCCTGGTGGTCGAGCAGAACGCCCAGCTCGCGCTCGAGCTCGCCGACCAGGCCTATGTGATCGAGACCGGGCGCATCGTGATGTCGGGCAACGCCAAGGACATCGCGAACAACGAAGAAATCCGCAAATCCTACCTGGGTTACTGAGGAGCCGGCACGATGGAGCTGTTCACCAACCAAGTGCTGGCCGGCATCGCCACGGGCGCGATCTACGCCTGCATGGCGCTCGCCGTGGTCATGATCTACCAGGCGATCGACCACCTCAACTTCGCGCAGGGCGAGATGGCGATGTTCTCGACCTTCATCTCCTGGCAGCTGATGCAATGGGGCATCCCCTATTGGGCCGCCTTCGTGATCACGCTGGCATTGTCCTTTGTCGGCGGCATCGCGATCGAGCGCATCCTGTTCAAGCCGCTCGCCAAGGCGCCGGTGCTGACCAACGTCGCCGGTTTCATCGCGCTGTTCGCGATCATCAACTCCTCGGCCGGCCTGATCTGGGACTTCACCATCAAGCAGTATCCGACCCCGTTCGGCTCCTCGCCCTTCCTCGGCAGCCAGCTGATCTCGACCCACCAGGCCGGCATGATCGGCGTCACCGTGCTGCTGCTGCTCGGCCTCTACTTCTTCTTCCAGTACACCAAGATCGGCCTCGCCATGCGCGCGGCCGCCTCCGTGCCTGAATCGGCGCGGCTGGTCGGCATCAACACCAGCTGGATGATTGCGCTCGGCTGGGGCATGGCGTCCGCGATCGGTGCGATCGCCGGCATGCTGATCGCACCGGTCGTGTTCCTCGAGCCCAACATGATGGGCGGCGTGCTGATCTACGGCTTTGCCGCGGCGGTGCTCGGCGGACTGACCAGCCCGTTCGGCGCCGTGGTCGGCGGCTTCCTGGTCGGTGTCTTCGAGAACCTCGCCGGCACCTACATTCCCGGCGTCGGCAACGAGCTGAAGCTTCCGATCGCGCTCGCGCTGATCATTTCCGTCCTGGTCGTCAAACCCGCTGGCCTGTTCGGCCGGCAAATCGTCAAGCGAGTTTGATCATGAGCGCTGCAGAAGACGTCGTCACGGAAGCCACGGCAGTCGAGGCGGTTCCGAAGCGGGCAATGACGCTGGGCACGGGCACCTCCCTGTTAGTGCTGGCGGTGCTGTTGGTCGTGCCGATGTTCGTCAAGAACTTCATCATCTTCCAGATGACGATGCTCCTGATCTACGGGCTCGCGGTGCTGGCCTTGAACATCCTGACGGGCGGCTCCGGCCAGTTCTCGCTCGGCCAGAGCGCCTTCTACGCCGTGGGCGCTTATACCTCGGCGGTGCTGATGGAATACTTCAACGTCAACTATGCGCTGACAATTCCGATTTCCGCCGCGGTCTGCTTCGGATTCGGCTACCTGTTCGGCAAGCCGGCGCTGCGGCTGTCGGGCGTCTATCTCGCGCTCGCGACCTTTGCGCTTGCCACCGCGATGCCGCAGCTGCTGAAGCTGAACTTCCTCGAGCACTGGACGGGCGGCGTGCAGGGCCTCGTCGTCACCAAACCCGACGCGCCGTTCGGGTTGCCGATGTCACAGGACACGTGGCTCTACTACTTCTCGCTTGCCGTCGTGCTCGCGATCTACATCTTCTCGGTGAACCTGCTGCGCTCCCGGTCGGGCCGCGCCTTCATGGCGATCCGCGACAACGAGATCGCGGCCTCCTCGATGGGCGTCAACGTCGCACTGTACAAGACGCTGGCCTTCGGCGTGTCCGCCGGCATCACCGGCGTTGCCGGCTCGCTTGGCGCCATCGCCGTGCAGTTCGTCGCGCCCGACAGCTACACGATCACGCTCGCGATCTCGCTGTTCCTCGGCATGGTCGTCGGTGGCGTCGGCTGGCTGCCCGGCTCGTTCGTCGGCGCAGCCTTCATCATCTTCGTGCCGAACATGGCGGAGGGCATCTCCAAGGGCCTCTCCGGCGCCGTGTTCGGCGTACTCCTGTTCGCCGTCATCTACCTCGTGCCGCACGGCGCGAGGCAGATCGCGATCATGGGCCAGCAACTCGTCGGCCGGCTCAGAAACAACTGACAACCCTTTGATTCAGCCAAGGAGACCCGAATTGCTTTTTGAAAGAACACTGCGAACCGCTGCGCTGGTAACGGCAACGGCGGTCATCACTCTCACCTCGGGCGCCGCATTCGCCCAGAAGAAATATGACACCGGCGCCTCCGACACCGAGATCAAGATCGGCAACATCATGCCGTACAGCGGTCCGGCGTCGGCCTATGGCATCATCGGCAAGACCGAAGAAGCCTACTTCAAGATGATCAACGACAAGGGCGGCATCAACGGCCGCAAGATCAACTTCGTCACCTATGACGACGGCTATTCGCCGCCGAAGGCCGTGGAGCAGGTCCGCAAGCTGGTCGAGAGCGACGAAGTGATCGTCGTGTTCAACCCGCTCGGCACGCCCTCGAACAGCGCGATCCAGAAGTATTTGAACGCCAAGAAGATCCCGCAGCTGTTCGTCGCCACCGGCGCCACCAAGTGGAACGACCCGAAGAACTTCCCCTGGACCATGGGCTGGCAGCCCTCCTACCAGAGCGAAGCGCAGATCTACGCGAAATGGCTGTTGAAGGAGAAGCCGGACGCCAAGATCGCGATCCTCTATCAGAACGACGATTTCGGCAAAGACTACCTCAAGGGCACCAAGGACGGCCTGGGCGCCAAAGGCGCGTCCATGATAATCATGGAAGAAAGCTACGAGGTGTCCGAGCCCTCGATCGACGGTCACATCGTCAAGATCAAGGCGGCCAATCCCGACGTCCTGCTGATCTACGCGACGCCGAAGTTCGCGGCCCAGACCATCAAGAAGACCGCCGAGCTGAGCTGGAAGCCACTGCAGATCCTCACCAACGTGTCGATCTCGGTCGGTAGCGTGATGAAGCCGGCCGGCTTCGAGGCTGCGCAGGGCGTGTTGTCGGCGGCCTATGCCAAGGACTCCACGGACCCGCAGTGGGCCAACGACCCCGGCATGAAGAAGTGGAACGAGTTCGTCGACAAGTACATGCCGGGTGCCGACAAGTCCGACACCAGCATGGTCTATGGCTACGGCGCCGCGTCGACGCTGGCCAAAGTCCTGGAGACGTGCGGCGACGATCTGACCCGGGCCAACATCATGAAGCAGGCGGCCTCGTTGAAGGACTTTGCACCGGACACCCTGCTGCCCGGCGTCAAGATCAACACCGGGCCCACCGACTTCGCCCCGATCGCGCAGCTTCAGATGCAGCGCTTCAAGGGCGAGAAGTGGGAACTCTTCGGCGAGATCATCAGCGGCGACATCGCCACCGAGTGACGCCCTGACGCCATAGTCCGACACATCGAGAGGCCCCCGCGAACGATCGCGGGGGCTTTTTGTTGACGTCCCGCATCAATCTTGTTCAATGCGGCGGCGATCCGTTCCGGGTGGAGAAAGATGACTGCCGTTCGATTTCAGGTTGCGGGCGTTCTGGCTGCATTCGCGTTGTGCACTGCGATGAGCGACCCAGCCCTGGCGCAGAAGAAATATGATAGCGGCGCTTCCGATACCGAGATCAAGATCGGCAACATCATGCCCTATAGCGGCCCGGCCTCCGCCTATGCGGCGATCGGCAAGGCCGAGGAAGCCTATTTCAACAAGATCAACGCCGAGGGCGGCATCGGCGGCCGCAAGATCAAGTTCATCTCCTACGACGACGGCTATTCGCCGCCGAAGACGGTGGAGCAGGCCCGCAAGCTGGTCGAGAGCGACGGGGTGCTGCTGATCTTCGGCTCGCTCGGCACCTCCACCAACGGCGCCATTCGCAAATACATGAACGAGAAGAAGGTGCCGCAATTGTTCGTGGCGAGCGGCGCTTCGAAGTGGAACGATCCAAAGCAATATCCCTGGACCATGGGCTGGCAGCCGAGCTACGCCAGCGAGGCCCGCATCTACGCCAAGTACATCATGAAGGAGAAGCCGGACGGCAAGATCGGCGTGCTCTACCAGAACGACGATTTCGGCAAGGACTATCTGAAAGGGCTGAAGGAAGGCCTCGGCCCCAAGGCCTCGATGATCGTGCTGGAGGACAGCTACGACACTTCGGAGCCCGCGATTGACGAGCATGTCGTGAAATTGAAGGCTTCCGGCGCCGACACCTTCGTCAGCATCACAACGCCGAAATTTGCAGCGCAGGCGATCAAGAAGGCGGCCGAGATCGGCTGGCATCCGGTCCACATCATCTCCAACGTTTCGGCCTCGGTCGGCGGTGTGCTCGAGCCGGCGGGGCTCGAGATCTCGCAAGGGATCCTGTCGGCGAGCTACACCAAGGACGGCTCCGACCCGCAATGGAACGCCGACGACGGCATGAAGAAATTCTACAATTTCGTCGCGCAGTACGATCCCAAGGCCAACAAGCTCGATGCCGGCGTGGTGTTCGGCTATGCCGCCGCGCAGACCATGGTGAAGGTGCTGCAAATGTGCGGCGACGATCTCACCCGCGACAACGTCATGAAGCAGGCCGCCAGCCTGAAGGATTTCGAGCCCGACACCCTGTTGCCCGGCATCAAGATCAACACCGCAGCCGATAATTTCGCCCCGATCGAGCAGCTCCAGATGATGCGGTTCAAGGGCCGGAAATGGGAGCTGTTCGGGGACGTCATCTCGAGCGAGCTTGGCCACTGAAGCCGCGCAACTCAAACTCGCTCCCTGATCTGTTCATCAACTCAGACGGATGCACCTTCTCGCAGTCGCACACGAGCGCGCGCCCATCCCTGACTACTAAAGAAGCAGCCCCTGCCCCCCCGCTGTGGGGGCTTTCTATTGAAGGCACCAGGTAAATCGTATTGAATTGCGGTTGCGTCACCAAGAACAGGCAACACAAGAAAAGGGACGCGCACACACCAAGAAAATAGGGAGATAGGAATGCCCGCTGTCACCGGCAAACTTGCGGCCGCGTCACTCGCGCTCGCGCTCATTGCGGCCTCGGCCTCCACTGCATCGGCCCAGAAGAAATACGATACCGGCGCGACCGATACCGAGATCAAGATCGGCAACATCATGCCCTACAGCGGACCGGCCTCCGCCTACGGCATCATCGGACGGACGGAAGCGGCCTATTTCAAGAAGATCAACGACGAAGGCGGCATCAACGGCCGCAAGATCAACTTCATCTCGTACGATGACGCCTACTCGCCGCCGAAGACGGTGGAGCAGGCGCGCAAGCTGGTCGAGAGCGACGAGGTGCTGTTCATCTTCAACTCGCTCGGCACGCCGCCGAACTCGGCGATCCACAAATACATGAACTCGAAGAAGGTGCCGCAGCTCTTCGTCGCCACCGGCGCCACCAAGTGGAACGACCCGAAGGATTTCCCCTGGACCATGGGCTGGCAGCCCAACTACCAGAGCGAGACGCAGATCTATGCGAAATGGCTGCTCAAGAACAAGCCGGATGCCAAGATCGCCGTGCTGTTCCAGAACGACGATTACGGCAAGGATTATCTCAAGGGCCTGAAGGACGGCCTCGGCGCCAAGGCCGCGTCGATGATCGTCATGGAGGAGAGCTACGAGACCTCCGAGCCGACCATCGACAACCACATCGTCAAGCTGAAGTCGACCGGCGCCGACGTCTTCATGAACATCACGACGCCAAAATTCGCGGCGCAGGCGATCAAGAAGAATGCCGAGATCGGCTGGAAGCCGCTGCACTTCCTCAACAACGTCTCGGCCTCGGTCGGCAGTGTGCTCAAGCCTGCCGGTTTCGAGAATGCGCAGGACATCATCTCTGCGGACTATCTAAAGGACGTGTCCGATCCGGAGTGGAACAATGATCCCGGCATGAAGGACTTCCTCGCCTTCATGACGAAGTACTTCCCGGACGGCGACAAGCTCGACCATGGCACCATCGTCGGCTACGGCGTCGCGCAGACGCTCGTCCAGGTGCTAAAGCAGTGCGGCGACGATCTCACCCGCGCGAACATCATGAAGCAGGCCGCGAGCCTCAAGAACTACCGGACCGAGGTGCTACTGCCGGGTGTCCAGATCAACACGTCTGCAACCGACTTTGCACCGATCAGCCAGCTTCGGCTCGAACGGTTCAAGGGCGAAAAGTGGGATCTGTTCGGCGACGTGATCAGCGCCGACGTCGGCGGCTAACCGCCTGATATCCACGACGATGAAAACCCCCTGCGAACCATCGCAGGGGGTTTTTGCTTGCGCGTCGATTATGATCACGCGATTGCACAATCGAATGATGGTGAAGCCGGCTTACGCTTTGGCGCATGATGCGGTAGGCAGGTGAGCGGCGCGTTTGCCGCCAGTCTTTTCTGTCCGCTCAAGGCCCTTCGTCATGACCGACCGACGCCCCCTGCTCCGCGCGCTCTACGACGCCGCCGTTGCCGCCGCTCATCCGAGCACCATACTGGCGCCGCACCTGCGGCCCGCGCCGAGGGGACGCGTGATCTGCCTCGCCGCCGGCAAGGGCGCGGCCGCGATGGCCGCCGCTGCCGAGCGGCATTACCTCGACACGCTCGGGCTCGTACCGGAACGCCTCGTCGGCATCGCCACCACGCGTCACGGCTACGGCGTGCCGACGCGCCGCATCCGCGTGGTCGAGGCCGGCCATCCCGTGCCTGACGAAGCCGGCCTGAAGGGCGCGGCCGATACGCTCGCGCTCGCAGCCGAGGCCGGGCCCGACGATTTGCTCTTGGTGCTGCTCACCGGCGGCGGCTCGGCGAACTGGATCGCGCCCGTGGACGGCATCAGCTTCGCGCAGAAGCAGGCGGTCAACAAGGCTCTGCTCCGCTCCGGCGCGCCGATCGGCGAGATGAATGTCGTGCGCAAGCACCTGTCGCGGATCAAGGGCGGCCGGCTGGCGCGCGCGGGCAAAAATGCCGCCGAGATCGTGACGCTCGCGATCTCCGACGTGCCGCATGACGATCCCTCCGCGATCGCCTCCGGTCCGACCGTGCCCGATCCAACCACGCTCAATGATGCGCGCGCCATCGTCGCCAAATACAAGCTCGACATCGACGATGCCGTGCGCCGCGCGCTGGACGACCCCGCCAACGAGAGCTGCAAGCCCGGCGACGCCGCGTTCGCGCGCGCGCACTTCGAATTGATCGCACGTCCGAAGCAATCGGTCGACGCTGCGGTGAGGCTGGCGCATGAGGCCGGTTACGAGACGATCGATCTCGGCGCCGACCTCGAAGGCGAGGCCCGCGAAATTGCCGCCGCTCACGCCAGGCTGGCGCTTCAGGCCCGCGCGCAGGGCAAGCGCGTCGCGATCCTCTCCGGCGGCGAGCTCACGGTCACCGTGCGCGGCAATGGCCGCGGCGGCCCGAACCAGGAATATGCGCTGGCGCTCGCCGGCCTCTTGAAGGACACGCCTGACATCTCCGCGCTCGCCGGCGACACCGACGGCGCCGATGGCGGTGCCGGCCATCCCACCGACCCCGCCGGCGCGCTGGTTGACGCGGCGACGTTCGCGAAGATGACGGCGCAGGGGCTGCAGCCGCAGGTCTATCTCGACAACAACGACGCGACGGCGTTCTTCGAGGCGACGGGCGACCTGTTGCTGCCGGGGCCCACGCTGACCAATGTGAACGACATCAGGGTAATCCTGGTCGACTGACACGGCGGCATCGCCGTCCCGCCGGCGCCGCGCGCGTTCGGCTGGACGACATGGTTAACGATCTCTGATTCTCGCCGGCGTTCTCTTTTCCAGAGGCGGCATCGCCGCCTTTAACCTCGCATTCGCCGCAGTTTCAGGAACATGTCCCGAAACTGGACGAATTGTTGGGCTGATTCACCGCCGCCTGCTCTAATCGCGTCGTCCCGGGGGCAACGCGCATGGCGGAAAGTGATCAGGAGGTCGCAAGCATTGATCCGCTCGTGCTCGGCGAGCTGCTCAAATGCGCCGCCAATAATCTATGGCTTGGGATCATCCTGTTTGGCAGCGACCGCAGGGTCATTTTCTGCAATCCGCGCTACCGCGAGATGTACGCGCTCTCGCCCGACCAGGTGCACCCGGGCACGCCGATCAAGGACCTGATCGAGCATCGGCTCAAACTGGGCCTGAACATCGGCGGAGAAGCCGGCGCCTATGTCCGCGCCCGCACCGAGGGTTCGGTCGTCAGCGAGCAGACGGTCCAGCAGTTCGCCGATGGACGAATCATCGCCTACACCATCCATCCCCTGCCCGACGGCGGCGGCATGGCGACCCACGAGGACATTACCGAGCGCGAAGAGCTCAGTGCGCGGCTACAGGAGCGCAATTTTCAGTTCGACATCGCGATCAACAACATGTCGCACGGACTCTGCTTCTTCGACGCCGGCCATCGGCTGGTGGTCTGCAACACGCACTTTATCGAGATGTACGGCCTGCCGCCCGACCGCGTTCGTCCGGGCACGCCGCTCCAGGAGATCCTCGACCTGCGCTACGAAGTCGGCAGCGTGCCCGCGATGACGCGGGAGGAATACGCCAAATGGCGGACCGATGTCGCCACGTCGGCCGAGGCCATGGACAGCATCGTCGAGATGCGGAACGGGCGAACCTTCAAGATCAGGCACCGACCGATGCCCGATCTCGGGTGGGTCGCGACCCACGAAGACATCACCGAGCAGCGCAAGGCGGAATTGCAGATCGCGCATATGGCGCACCACGACGCGCTGACGGATCTCGCCAATCGCGCCCTGCTCGGTCAGCGCCTCAAGCAGGCCCTCGAACAGGGCGGGATGTTCGCGATCCACCACATCGATCTCGACAAGTTCAAGGCCGTCAACGACACCCTGGGCCATCAGGCCGGCGACATTCTGCTGCAGGATGTCAGCCGCCGCCTCAAGCTGCTCGCCCGCGACAGCGATACCGTCGCGCGCATGGGTGGCGATGAATTCGTGATCCTCCAGTCGCCGATTTCCGATTCGAGCGAAGCTGACCTGCTGGCGCGCGATGTGGTCAGCACGCTGAGTGCTCCGTTCGGGCTCGACGGACATCAGGCTATTGTGGGCGCGAGCATCGGGATCGCCATTGCGCCCGGCGACGGCTCGACGCCCGAGCAACTCCTGCACAATGCCGATCTGGCCCTGTATCGCGCGAAAAGCGACGGCCGCGGCATGCACTGCTTCTTCGAACCGGCCATGGGCGAAGAGGCGCAAAGCCGCCGCGCGCTGGAGCAGGACCTGCACAACGGCCTTGCCGCCGGCGAGTTCGAACTGCACTACCAGCCGGTCGTGAAGAGCGACGGCGGCGAGATCAGCGGCTTCGAAGCCTTGATCCGTTGGCGACATCCACGGCGCGGACTGGTCGCGCCGAACAGCTTTATCCCGCTTGCGGAAGAGATCGGCCTGATCGTGCCGATCGGCGAATGGGTGATCCGGCAGGCCTGTGCCACTGCAAGCCGGTGGCCGGACCATCTGCACGTCGCCGTCAACATCTCGGCGGTGCAATTCCGCCAGCCGGGCCTGACGGAGGTGATCGTCGGCGCGCTCGCGGCCTCCGGCCTCGATCCGCGGCGGCTGGAGATCGAGATCACGGAAAGCGTTTTGCTGCAGGACAGGAACGGGACGCTGACGACGCTGCACCAGCTCCGCGCGCTGGGCATCAAGGTCGCCATGGACGATTTCGGCACCGGTTATTCGTCAATGACCTATCTGCAATGCTTCCCCTTCGACAAGATCAAGATCGACCGGTCTTTCGTCAGTGGCGTGGAAAACAATGCGGCATCCCTCAGCATCGTGCGCGCGGTGGCGGCGCTGGCGCGCGGAATGGGCATGACCACGACGGCGGAGGGCGTGGAGACCGAGGAGCAACGGGACCGGATCGCAGCGGAGGGCTGCACGGAAATGCAGGGCTATTTGTTCAGCCCTCCCTTGCCCGCCCTGGAAATCGAGCGCCGCTTCCTGTCCGCGGAAGCACCTGCCATGCCCGACCGGTTCGCCGCGGCATAACCGCCGCCAGCCCGCCCGCGATTCCGGGTTCGATGCTGGGCTTCGGAGTAATGAGCCGTCAAAACTCGTTGGCGATCTTCGAGAGCATCCCGAGCAGGGCTTCGCGGTTGGACGGCCCGAGCAGTTCGTTCAGCCGCGCCTCGTGCTTGGTGGCGACGAGCTTCTTGGCGCGGGCCAGCACGGCCTTGCCTTTGTCGGTCAGCACCAAGATGTGCGAGCGGCGGTCGTTGGTGGAGCGGATCCGCGCACAAAGGTCGCGGCTCTCGAGATTGTCGAGCATGGCGACGAAGTTCGGGCGCAGGATGCCGAGGGTAGAGGCGATCTCGGTCTGGTTACGGCCGGGGTTTTTCTCGACCAGCAGCAGCACGGAGAACTGCGCCGGCGTGAGCTGGAGCGAGGCCATGCAGCGCAGAAAGTTCTCGAACACCTTGAGCTGTGCCCGCTTCAGGACATAGCCGAGCTGCTCCGAGAGTTCGCCCAGCTGGAGGGCTTCGCAACCGTCGGCCGCGTCCTTGCGGCCCTTGGCGGTCTCGGCGGGTTTTTCAGAGGACTTTTCAGCGGTTTTGGAAACGGTCATCGCCTCATGCTCGTAATCCCGCTAAGTTCGGGAGGGTCGTCCGTCACCCTTGAAGTTATATTTGATAATTGTTATGGACCATATCAAATATCGTCAGCGTATTTCAATGGCTGTGAACGGACCGTCCACGACTATCAGGGGACCGGTCCTGAATCTTTGAGGGGGAGCGTCCGGTCTTGAATACCACCATCATGCTGTTCCTGCTGCAGGACGGCATCACCAATGGCGCGATTTATGCGCTGCTCGGCCTGGCGCTGGTGCTGGTGTTCGCCGTCACCCGCGTCATCCTCATTCCCCAAGGCGAATTCGTCACCTATGGCGCGCTGACCTACGCCTCGCTGGCCGCGGGCCAGATGCCGGGCACGGCGAAACTCGCGCTCGCCCTGGGCATCGGCGCCTTCGCGTTCGACCTGTTCGCGGCGCGCAAGGCGCTGCACGGGCGCCTGATCCTACGCAGCATCCTGACCAACATCGTGCTACCGGCCGTCGTGCTGGCGCTGACCGTCTACTACGCCGCCGAGAAGCCGCCGGTTGCGGTCTGCATCGCGCTGTCGCTGGTGATCGTGGCGATGATCGGCCTGTTTCTCTACCGCATCGCATTCCAGCCGCTGGCGCACACCTCGGTGCTGGTGCTGCTGATCGCCTCGGTGGGCGTCCACCTCGCACTTCAGGGATTGGGCCTATTGTTCTTCGGCGCCGAAGGTCAGCGCGGACCTGCCGTACTGTCCGGCTCTTTCACCACCGGCGCGCTGCGCTTCACAGGCCAGAGCATCACCGTCTACGGCATTACCATCGCCTTCATCGTCGGGCTGTGGCTGTTCTTCGGGCTGACCCTTTACGGCAAGGCGCTGCGCGCGACCGCCGTGAACCGGCTCGGTGCCCGGCTCGTCGGCATCCGCACCACGCTATCCGGGCAGATCGCCTTCCTGCTGGCGTCCGTCATCGGCGCACTGTCGGGCATCATGATCGTGCCGATCACGACGCTGTATTACGACTCGGGCTTCCTGATCGGCCTGAAGGGCTTTGTCGCCGCCATCATCGGCGGGCTTGTCAGCTATCCCCTCACCGCCGTCGCGGCGCTGGTCGTCGGCATCGTCGAGGCGTTCTCGTCCTTCTATGCCTCCAACTACAAGGAGGTGATCGTTTTCATGCTCTTGATTCCCGTGCTGCTGCTGCGCTCGCTCGCGGCGCCTGCGGTCGAGGAAGAGAAGGACTGACGCCAAGATGCAGAGCCGGCTCCCCATCCTCATCTTCGCGCTTGTCATGGCGGCGATCCCGTTTGTTCCGGGCATGCCCCCGTTCTGGATCGTGCTGCTCGACAATATCGGCCTCGCGGCCCTCGTCGCGATGGGTCTCGTGTTGCTCACCGGCGTCGGCGGCCTGACCTCGTTTGGACAAGCGGCCTTCGTCGGCTTCGGCGCCTACACCACTGCGGTGCTGTCGACGACCTACGGCATGTCGCCCTGGCTGACACTGCCGCTGTCGCTGGTGGTCAGCGGATTGCTGGCGGTGCTGCTCGGCCTCGTCACGGTCCGTCTCTCCGGCCATTATCTGCCGCTCGGCACGCTGGCCTGGGGACTCGGCTTGTTCTATCTCTTCAGCAAGCTGGAATTTTTGGGAAGAAACGACGGCATCTCGGCGATCCCGCCGCTGTCGATCGGCTCGTTCAAAATGCTCTCCCCCGGCTCGATCTACTACGCGATCTGGGTCGCCGTGATCCTCTCGGCGCTGCTCACGATGAACCTGCTGGACTCCCGCACCGGCCGCGCCATCCGCGCGCTCCGGCGCGGCCATGTCGCGGCCGAGGCGTTCGGCGTGCACACGCCGCGGGCCAAGATGCTGGTGTTCATCCATGCCGCCGTGCTCGCCGGCCTCTCCGGCTGGCTCTACGCCCATCTTCAGCGCGCGGTGAACCCGACGCCGTTCGGTGCGCAGGCCGGCATCGAGTATCTCTTCATCGCCGTGGTCGGCGGCGCCGGCTATGTCTGGGGCGGCGTCCTGGGCGCAGCGCTCGTCGTGGTCCTGAAGGAAGTGCTGCAGAGTTACCTGCCGCTGATCCTGCCCGGCTCCGGCCAGGTCGAAACCATCGTGTTCGGCATCATGCTGGTGGCGCTGCTCCAGCTCGCGCCCGGCGGCGTCTGGCCCTGGCTGATGTCGTTCCTGCCCCAACGCACCAATGGCAAGAAGCCGGACACTACGTTGAAACTGGAGCAGCGCACCCGCTCCCCCGGCCAATCCAGCGTGCTGCTTCAGGTCGAGAAGGCCCGGAAGCAATTTGGCGGCGTGGTCGCGGTGAACAACGTCTCCTTCGACGTTCAGGCTCGCGAGATCGTCGCGCTGATCGGCCCCAACGGCGCCGGCAAGAGCACCACCTTCAATCTGATCACCGGCGTGCTGTCGGCCAGCTCGGGCTCGATCTCGGTGCTCGGCAACAAGGTCGACAGGGCGCCACCGCAGGAGATCGTCAAGCTCGGCATCTCCCGCACCTTCCAGCACGTCAAGCTGGTGCCCGACATGACCGTGTTGGAAAACGTCGCGATCGGCGCCCATCTGCGCGGCCATTCGGGGCCGATCTCGTCGATGCTGCGGCTCGACCGCACTGATGAGGCAAAGCTGCTCGCCGAAGCCGCCCGCCAGATCGAGCGCGTCGGACTTGGCGAGCAGATGCATCAGCTCGCAGGCTCGCTGTCGCTGGGACAGCAACGCATCGTCGAGATCGCCCGTGCGTTGTGCGTCGATCCGATGCTGCTGCTGCTCGACGAGCCGGCGGCCGGCCTGCGCCACATGGAGAAGCAGCAGCTCGCGACTCTGCTGCGGGAGCTGCGCGACGGCGGCATGAGCGTGCTGCTTGTCGAGCACGACATGGGCTTCGTCATGAACCTCGCCGACCGCATCGTGGTGCTCGATTTCGGCACCAAGATCGCGGAAGGAACGCCGGCCACGATCAAGACCAATCCCGAAGTGATCAAGGCCTATCTCGGAGTGGCGGCATGAGTGCGCTGTTGTCCGTCGCCGACGCCCATGTCGCCTATGGCAAGGTCGAGGCCGTGCGCTCGGTCTCGCTCGAAGTCGGCCAAAACCAGATCGTCACCATCGTGGGGGGCACCCCCCGCCGCCAAAAAACCCGGGACAACGACCAAAAAGGCAGAATATAGCATGAGCGGGCGGCGTTATAGTCAAATCACACGA
>NZ_JBVVPL010000022.1:79570-123388 GCF_055807615.1 Bradyrhizobium sp. MV1.5
GCGGCGGCCGCCCCCATTGGTGATTTCTGCTTGGGGGGGGCGGGGGCGGGGTGTCTGCTTCTGTGGCCAAAAACACACCATCACCACCATCATCGGCCCGAACGGCGCCGGCAAGACCACGCTGCTCTCCGCCATCATCGGCATCTTGCCGCTGAAGGGGCGCGTTTCATTCGCAGGTCAGGACCTGTCGCGGCTCGACATCGAGGACCGCGTTGCCATGGGGCTTGGCCTCGTTCCCGAGCACCGCGAATTGTTCGTGACCATGAATGTCGAGGACAATCTCGAGTTAGGGGCCTTCCGCATCGAGAGAAGCAAGGCGAAAACCTCGATGGAGCGGGTCTACACGCTGTTTCCGCGGCTCAAGGAGCGGCGCAAGCAACTCGCCGGCACGCTCTCCGGCGGCGAGCAGCAGATGCTCGCAATGGGCCGCGCACTGATGGGCGATCCCAAGCTCCTGATGCTGGACGAGCCGAGCCTCGGCCTCGCCCCGATCATCGTCGCCGACATTTTCCGCATCGTCACCGAACTGCGCGCCGCCGGCGTCTCCGTGCTGCTGGTCGAGCAGAACGCCCAGGCCGCGCTCAAGATCGCGGATCAGGCCTACGTCATGGAGCTCGGGGAGTTCGTGCTCAGCGGCAAGGCCAGCGACATCGCGGCGAACGAGCGCGTCGCCGCCAGCTATCTCGGCTTCCAGCACGAAGCCGCGAACGGGTTGTAACGTCGCCGCGAACTCGCCTTCCTTCTCCCCTTTCGGGAGAAGGTGGCGCGAAGCACCGGATGGGTTCTCTCCGCTAATGACGACGTGGGACCATCGGCTGCGGAGAGAGACCCCTCACCCGTCTCGTCGCTCCGCGACGAGCCACCCTCTCCCGCAAGGGGAGAGGGTGCACCGCGCCAGCCGCTCTAGCTTTCACTGGATGGTGACTTCGTCTCCCCCTTCAGCGCCGCGACCTCCGCTTCCAGCTCCGCGATTTTCGCATCCCTTGCCGCCAGCGCCGCCGCAACATCCGACGCGTCGAACTTCTGCGGGATGTGCTGCGGGCAGTTCGTGTCCCACGCTTCGATCTTGAACAGGATCACCTGCTCGGGCCGGGCGCGATAGCCTTTCGGCATCAGCGATGTCGTCAGCGCCTCGTCGTCCTCGACCACCCGCGCCTCGCCCCAGATCTTCACTCGACGGCGATGGGCGTAGTCCATCACGAAGATGTAGGCCTTGGGATTTTCGGACAGGTTTCCCTGCGTGATGTATTGCCGATTGCCGGCGTAGTCCGTGAAAGCCAGCGTCTGCTTGTCCAGCACCCTCAAGAAGCCCTTCGGGCCGCCGCGATGCTGGATGTAGGGCTGGCCGTCGGCCGAGGCGGTGGCGAGATAAAAGCTGTTGGCGTCGGCCAGAAACGCCGCGAGGTTCTCATCAACCTCGGTGCGCCAGCCGCGCTGCTCGGCATGCGCATAGCCTTCGCGTGATCCCTTTCGGGTCTGGATCGACTTAACCGCCGGCGTGAATGCCACGTCGCTGGCGTAGGTGTGAGTTGCCGTCATCGGAGCATCTCCTGAAATCCCGGCGCATCCCTGCGTCTTCGCCATCTAAAATGGACTTTTCACCGGCTAAAACAATCAGGCCGCTTGACACTTCATCATTGCGGTATATGCAACAATGTCATGGACCGCCTTGAAGCCATGCATGTTTTCGTCACCGTCGCCGACCTGCGCGGCTTCGCACCGGCGGCACGAAAGCTGCGGCTGTCCCCCTCCGCGGTGACGCGGCTGATCGCGGCGCTGGAGGAGCATCTCGGCGCGCGGCTGTTGCAGCGAACCACCCGGCAGGTGGGGCTGACCGACGTGGGCACGCGCTATCTTGAGCGTGCGCGTCGCATCCTCGCCGATGTCGAGGAGGCCGACGGCTCTGCACGGGAGGAGCGCAACCGGCCGAGCGGGCGGCTGGTGGTGTCGGCGCCGGTCGGCTTCGGCCGGCTCCATGTCGGGCCTGTCATGATCGCCTACCTCAAGCGCTATCCCGAGGTCGCCTGCGAATTGCGGCTGTCGGACAACATGGTCAATCTCGTGGAAGATGCCGTCGACGTCGCGGTGCGGATCGGCCATCTCTCCGACTCCTCCCTCGTCGCGCGCCAGGTCGGCGAGATGCGGCGGATCGTGGTGGCGACGCCAGGCTATCTCAAGCGGCATGGCGAGCCGAAAACGCCGGAGGCATTGCTTACGCACGAGACCATCGCGTTCGGTGCATCTGCGAACTGGCGGTTCGTGCAGGACGGCCGCGATATCGAGGTGGCGCCGAATCCACGGTTCGCCAGCAACAGCGCCGACGCCGCCCTGCAATATGCCGAGGCCGGCGGCGGCCTGACCCGGGTGCTGGCCTATCAGGCCGCCGAAGGCTTGCGGCGCGGGAGGCTCAAGATCGTGCTGGCGAACTACGAGCAGCCGGCGCTGCCGATCCACATCGTTTACCCGACCTCGCGCCTGCTCTCCGCCAAGGTGCGCGCCTTCGTCGATCTCGTGGTCGAGACCGCGGAGTGGAGGTTTGGGTAGATCTCGTGTCCCGGACGCGCGCAGCGCGAGCCGGGACCCAGTTCTTTGCGCGTGGATGAATGGGCCCCGGCTCTGCAGCGCAACGCAAGAGCGCTGCGCTGCGTCCGGGGCACGGAGACGTCACCCCTTCTTCGGCACGACGCGAAAGGTGCCGCTGGCGCGGGCGATCACGGCGTCGTCGGCCTTCGCGAGGCACTGCGCGAAGCAGATGGTGCTACCGGTCTTGATCGCCTCGCCCTCGACCGCGAGCCATTGGCCGATCTCGCCGGCGCCGACATAATCGACCGACAGCGAGATCGTGACCAACGAGGTGGTCCAGCCTGTCGCCTGCGCGCAGCTGTAGCCCATGGCGGCATCGGCCAGCGCCGCGATCAGGCCGCCATGGATCAGCCCGCGCGCGTTGGTGTGCGGCTTTGCCAGCCGCAATCCCACGGTGACGCCGTTGTCGGTCTTCCTGGAGTAAAGCGGCTCCCAGGGGTCGGTGAGCGGGGCTTTGCGGAAATGCGGCTCGAAGCCGAGCGGAATGTCGGTGCTGGTCATGTCTGTCTCGCGTTGGTGGCGGCCGCCATTGAACGCGAGGGACGTGACGGTTGCATCACCTACAAAGTTTTAAACGACATTTGCGCGGGCGTTTGAAATGGTCGCCCCCCTGTCATTGCGAGGAGCTCGCGACAAAATTGCAAAGCAATTTTGCGCTGATGCGACGAAGCAATCCAGACTGCCTCCTCGGAGGGACACTGGATTGCTTCGCTACGCTCGCAATGACGGGAGTATGCGGTACCAGCCGCGCCTCTAAAACGGCAACCCCACGTAATTCTCCGATAGCGACGTCATCGCGGCCTGCGACTGCGTGACGTAATCGAGTTCCGCGAGCTGGATGCGCGCGCCGATCGTGCCGGTGTCGGGGAATTTGTGCAGCATCGAGGTCATCCACCAGGAGAAGCGCACGGCCTTCCAGACCCGCGCCAGTGCCTTCGCCGAATAGCCATCAATTCCGGCGCTGGATTTTTCATCGTAGAACTCGCGGAACGCACTCGACAGATAATGCGCGTCGCTCGCGGCCAGGTTCAGCCCCTTGGCGCCGGTCGGCGGCACGATATGGGCGGCGTCGCCGCACAGGAACAACTTGCCGAAACGCATCGGCTCGGCGACGAAGCTGCGCAGCGGCGCAATGCTCTTCTCGATCGAGGGACCCGTGACGAGGCTGTCCGCGGCGTCCTGATCGAGCCGGCGCTTGAGCTCGTCCCAGAAACGGTCGTCCGGCCATTGGTCAACATGGTCGTCGAGCGCGCATTGCACATAGTAACGGCTGCGTCTGGTCGAGCGCATGGTGCACAGCGCAAAGCCGCGGGCGTGGTTCGAATAGATCAGCTCGTGGCTGACCGGCGGCGTCTCCGAGAGGATGCCGAGCCAGCCGAACGGGTAGATGCGCTCGAACTCCTCGATCGCCGAAGCCGGAACGCTGGCGCGGCTCACGCCGTGAAAGCCGTCGCAGCCGGCGATGAAATCGCAATCGATGGTGTGGGTGACGCCATCCTTCACGTAGGTTACGCGCGGGTGACTGCCGTCGAAATCATGCGGCTGCACGTCCCTGGCCTCGTAGACCGAGGTGAGGCCGGCGGCCGTGCGCGCATTCATCAGATCCAGCGTGACCTCGGTCTGGCCGTAGATCATGACCGTCTTGCCGGTCGCAGCCTTCATGTCGATGCGGTGCCGGCGCCCCGAGAAGGCGAGCTCGATCCCTTCATGCACCAGCCCTTCGGCATGCGCCCGTGCGCCGGCGCCGATCTGGTCGAGCAGCGCAACGGTTCCCTCCTCCAGCAGCCCGGCACGGATGCGGCCGAGCACATAATCCGGGCTCTGCCGCTCCAGAATGACATTGTCGATGCCGTATCGGTGCAGCAGTTGCCCAAGCAACAATCCAGCCGGCCCTGCCCCGATGATTGCGACTTTTGTCCGCAATACTTGCTCCTCCCGATCCTGTAGGCTTTCGTCGCGGCTCGCTTGTCGCAGCCGTCCGCGCACGATAATTATATCATATAACGGTTGGGCAAAAGGGAGTGCGCGGCGGCACGCCGCGCCAGTTCCGGCTTGAACGCGCCGGCCAATTAGATAACATGTTAATTAACGAGACCGGGCCATCGAAGCCCGCCGTCAAAAGAGGGAGAGACGCGTGATGAGGAAAGCCTGTCTGGCGTTGCTGCTGGCAGCAAGTGTGAGCCCTGCGTTCGCGCAGGATAAGACCTTCGATTTGAAGATCTCGCACTGGGTGCCGGCCTCGCATCCGCTGCAGAAATCGCTCGAGGATTGGGCAGCCGCGGTCGAGAAGGATTCCGGCGGCACCATCAAGGGCAAGGTGTTCCCGGCCCAGCAGATGGGCAAG
Organism: Bradyrhizobium sp. MV1.5; assembly: GCF_055807615.1. Classification (NCBI taxonomy): domain Bacteria; kingdom Pseudomonadati; phylum Pseudomonadota; class Alphaproteobacteria; order Hyphomicrobiales; family Nitrobacteraceae; genus Bradyrhizobium; species Bradyrhizobium sp. MV1.5. The sequence goes on from NZ_JBVVPL010000022.1 coordinate 84,498, forward strand.
GCCTTCGACCATTACGATATGGCGCGCGACGGCATCGCCGACGTCACCTACGTCAATCCCGGCTACCAGCCCGGCCGTTTCCCGATCATCGGCGCCGGCGAGCTGCCGTTCCTGATCTCGGACGCCAAGGGCGGCTCGATGGGGCTGGATGCCTGGTATCGCAAATACGCCGAGAAGGAGATGAAGGACGTCAAGTACTGCCTCGCCTTCGTCCACTCGCCCTCCTCCTTCCATTCCAAGACCAAGAAGATCGTGATGCCGGAGGACGTGAAGGGGCTGAAGATCCGCCCCGCCCACGCCACCATGGCGAATTTCGTCACCTCGCTCGGCGGCACCAATGTGCAGTCCTCCGCGCCCGAAGTGCGCGACATCATCGAGCGCGGCGTCGCCGACGGCGTCACCTTTCCCTGGGGCTCGCTGGTGCTGTTCGGCATCGACAAGGTGACCAAATACGACATGGAGGCGCCGCTCTACACCACGACCTTCGTGTTCGTCATGAACAAGGACAAGTACAATGCGATGTCCGACAAGCAGAAGGCGGCGATCGACAAGAATTGCACGGTCGAGATGGCAGGCGTGGTCGGCGAGCACTGGGGCAAGTTCGAGGATGCCGGCATCGACAAGGTCAAGGCGGAGACCAGCCACGAGGTCTACAAGCTGACGCCCGAGCAGACCGCCGCCTGGAAGAAGGCCGCCGAGCCGCTGGTGAAGACCTGGTCCGACGGCGCGAAGAAGGCCGGCGCGGATCCGGACGCGGCGCTTAGCGAGCTGAAGGCCTCGCTGAAGAAATACAACGCGCTGGCGGAGTAGCTCCGCGTCGAAACACATGCGGCGGCGGGATGCATCTCGCCGCCGTTGTTCTGCAAGCGGGTCGAGACGGAGGAGCGCATCGCGCGTTCCCTCCCTCTCCCGTCTGAGGATGGCATCTCTTTGGAAGCTCCCATGAAGCGCAGCTGGATGGATCGCGTTATCGATTCGATCGAATGGATCGCCGCGGCTTTCGTCGGCATCGTCGCGCTCGACATCTTCCTGTCGGTGCTGCTGCGCAACACGCTGAACTATTCGATCCCCGATAGTTTCGACATCGGCCGCATGCTGCTCGGCATCCTCATCTTCTGGGGCATCGCCGCAACCTCCTATCGCGGCACCCACATCACGGTCGATCTGGTCTGGGGCAATGTCGGGCCGCGCTACCAGCGCTGGATCGACGTGTTCGCGACACTGGTGCTGCTGTTCGTCGTGACGGTGCAGACCTGGACGCTGTTCGACAAGGTGCGCGGCACCTACAACGACAACGTCCAGACCTTCGACATGCACATGCCGACCTGGCCGTTCTTCGCGATCGCCTGGATCGGCGACGTCTCGGCCGTGCTGCTGATCGCGATCCGCACCTACCGGTTGATCTTCCATCCCGAAGAGATGCACGACCCCAAGCTGAAGGCGACGGAGTAATCATGAGCACCGATGCCGTCGCCGTTATCGGCTTTGTTTCCCTGTTCGCCCTGATGCTGCTGCGCGTGCCCGTCGGCATGGCCATGGGCCTCGTCGGCGTCTCCGGCTTCTCCTATCTCGTCGGCGCCACGCCGGCGCTGAAGCTGGTCGGCCAGACCTCGATGCGCACGGTGACCGACTACACCTTCGGCGTCATTCCGATGTTTCTGTTGATGGGCTCCTTCGTCAGCAATTCCGGCATGAGCCGTGAGCTGTTCCGCGCCGCCAACGGCTTCGTCGGCCATTTGCGCGGCGGGCTCGGCATCGCCACCGTCGGCGCCTGCGGCGGGTTTGCCGCGATCTGCGGCTCCTCGGTCGCGACCGCCGCGACCTTCTCAGCGGTCGCGTACCCCGAGATGCGCCGTTTCGGCTATCCGCAATCGTTTGCCACCGGCGTGATCGCGGCCGGCGGCACGCTGGGCGCGATGCTGCCGCCGTCCACCGTGCTCGCCGTCTACGGCATCATCACCGAGCAGGACATCGGCAAGCTGTTCATCGCCGGCATCATCCCGGGCATCCTGGCGATGACCATGTACATGATCACGATCTTCCTGATCGGCTATTTCCGGCCGGACTTCCTGCCCAAGGGCAAGGTGCTGCCGTGGCGCGAGCGCTTCGCCGGTCTGAAGGACATCTGGGCGCCGGTGCTGCTGTTCGTGTTCGTGATCGGCGGCCTTTACGGCCTGCCCTATCTGCCGCGCTTCACGCCGACGGAAGCGGGCGGCGTCGGCGCTGCCGGCGCCTTCATCATCGGCGTGGCGACCGGCCGCCTCGACCGCGAGAAGATTCTGGCCTCGCTGCTCCAGGCGACGCGCACGGCGGCGGCCGTGTTCACCGTGCTGATCGGCGCACTGATCTTCGGCTATTTCCTCACGGTGACGCAGACCCCGCAGAAGGTGACGGAATTCCTCACCGGCCTCGGTCTCGGCCCCTACGGCGTGCTGGCGCTGATCATGGTGATGTATCTCGTGCTCGGCTGCCTGATGGACGCCATGGCGATGATCATTCTCACCGTGCCGATCATCTTCCCCGTGATCATGCATCTCGGTTTCGACCCGATCTGGTTCGGCGTCATCATCGTCATGACGGTCGAGCTCGGACTGATCCATCCGCCGGTGGGCATGAACGTCTTCGTCATCAAGAGCGTGGTGAAGGACGTCTCCTTCTCCACCATCTTCAAGGGCGTGATTCCGTTCGTGGCGACAGACCTCGTGCGCCTGGTGATCCTGATCGCCTTCCCGCTGCTGGCGACGTGGCTGCCGACGCGGATGATGGCGCATTGATGAGGTGAAGCGATGACCATACCCGTACTGGAAACCAAATACGTCTTCACCGTTACCGCACGCATCGGCGACGTCGTCACCGCCGGCGAGACCGGCATCGGCATTCGCCGCATCATCCCGATCATCGGCGGCGAGGTGACGGGCGCGATCACCGGCCGCGTGCTGCCGTTCGGTGCCGACTTCCAGACCATCCGCCCGAATGAGCTGATCGATCTCGAAGCGAAGTACGCGTTCGAAACCGACGACGGCGCCGTCGTCTATGTCGAGAACAAGGGCATGCGCTTCGGCCCGGTCGAGCTGTTGCAAAAGCTCAAGCGCGGCGAGCCGGTGGATCCCAAACTGATCTATTTCCGCACCGTGCCGAAATTCGAAACGGGGCACGAGAACTACCGCTGGCTGATGCAGCACATTTTTGTCGGTTCAGCAGCGCGGCATGCGGATCGCGTCGTGATCGACGTGCATCAGGTGATGTGAACGCGCGCCGCACCCAAGGACCGGCTAGTCCATTGACAGTACGGCATCTGTAGCGTATACGCTACAAATGCCAACGATCAAGAGAACCGACGAATTCTCTGACTGGCTTAGAAACCTGCGAGACCGGAGAGCGAAGGCGAAAATCCTCGCCCGGATCGAGCGGCTGGCGCTCGGCAATCCCGGAGACGTTGCTCCGGTCGGAGGCGGCATCAGCGAAATGAGAGTCCATGAGGGCGCCGGCTACCGGATCTATTACGTTGCCCCGAGGGCGAGGAGATCATTGTTCTCCTTTGCGGGGGCGATAAAGGCTCTCAGCCGGGGGACATAGCGTTGGCAAAGAAGATCGCGAGCGAATTGGAGGTCTGAGCAATGGCAAAAGTGAAATCATTTGATACTGCGGAGTACCTCGACAGCCCCGAGATGATTGCGGCCTATCTCACCGAAGCCTTCGAATCCGACGATCCGTCCGCAATAACGATGGCAATCGGCGCCGTAGCCCGCTCTCAGGGCATGGGCGCCATTGCCGAAAAGGCCGGTCTATCCCGTGAGAACTTGTATCGCTCGCTTGGCGGCGAGGCCAAACCCGAATTCGGCACTGTGATAAAAGTTCTCCACGCCATGGGTATCAATCTTGTGGCGCAACCCCAAAGCGGAACCAAGGCGGCGTAGCGGCCGGATAGCATCGGCGTCGGCGATATTCATCCCAATCTTGCGCATCGGCATTCGGGTACGGGCGCTGCACCCGGACTGTCGTCCCTTTTGCGGACTATGGATCGGCTTCCCCGCTGTCAGCCGTATTGACTCCCCCTGAATTCGTTATACAACATAACTATTCTGACAAGGACGCAAATGACACAGGGAAACGCCGAGACCGCTGACGCGGGCGCCTCCGGGCTATTGAAGATCGAGCGGGCGGATCGGGTTTTGACCGTCGGCCTCAATCGGCCGGCGAAGCGCAATGCACTCAACGACGGCATCATCCTGGAGATCGGCGAGTGTTTTGCGTCCCTGCCCGAGGATATCGGCGCGGTCGTCATCCATGGCATCGGCGACCATTTCTCCAGCGGTCTCGATCTCTCCGAACTGACCGACCATGACGCCACCGGCGGCCTTCTCCATTCCCAGATGTGGCACCGGGTGTTCGACCGCATCCAGTACAGCCGGGTGCCGGTGATCGCGGCGCTCAGAGGCGCCGTGATCGGCGGCGGGCTGGAGCTTGCCTGTGCGGCGCATATCCGTGTCGCCGAACCGTCGACCTATTTCGCGCTGCCGGAGGGGCAGCGCGGCATCTTCGTCGGTGGCGGCGGTTCGGTGCGCCTGCCGCGCCTGATCGGCGTCGCCAGGATGATGGACATGATGCTGACCGGCCGCGTCTATTCCGCGACCGAAGGCACCTCCTACGGCTTTGCGCAATATGTCACGGAAGCCGGCAACGGCCTCGGCAAGGCGATGGAGCTTGCGACCAAGGTCGCCTCCAACGCGCCGCTAACCAATTTCGCCGTGCTCCAGGCGCTCCCGATGATCGCGGAGGCCAATCCGCAGACCGGCCTGTTGATGGAATCGCTGATGGCGACGGTGGCGCAGAGCGACAAGGAAGCCAAGCGCAGGATTCGCGAGTTCCTCGAACACAAGACCGCAAAGGTGAAGCCGAAATCATGAGCGCGCAGCCGTCGTCCTCTTCCAGCATGGAGCGCGGCGCGAGCACTTCCCCGCTGCGGCCCATTTCATTCGGCGATCCCGTCGTGAATATCGAGCGGCGCGACGACGGCACGATTTACCTGCGGCCCAAACAGCCGCTCGGCGACTATCCGGCCCGCATCACCGACCGCCTGCATCACTGGGCGAGCGCGACGCCGGATCGCGTCTTCATGGCCGAGCGCGAAGGCGGCCGCTTCTGGCGCAAGATCAGCTACGCCGAGCTGCTCGCCGCGAGCCGGCACATCGCCTCAGGGCTCATTGCGCGCGGGTTGTCGGCGGAACGGCCGGTCGTCATCCTCTCCGGCAATTCGATCGACCACGCATTGCTGGCGTTCGGCGCGTTCTATGCCGGCGTTCCGTTCTGCCCGGTGTCGCCGGCCTATTCGCTGGTGTCGAAGGATTACGGCAAGCTCTCCTATTTGATGAAGCTGCTGACGCCCGGCCTCGTCTTCGCCGAGGACGCCGACAAATTCGCCGACGCGCTCGCGGTCAACGTCTCGCTCGGCACCGAGATCGCGGCGTCCTACGGCCGCGTGCCGGGCCGCGACGTCACCTTGCTCGCCGACCTCATGGCGACGCCGATCCGCGCCGATCTGGAGGAGATCCACGGCAAGATCGGCCCCGACACCATCGCGAAATTCCTGCTGACCTCGGGCTCGACCGGCAACCCCAAGGCGGTCATCAACACCCAGCGCATGATCTGCGCCAACCAGGTGATGCTGCGCGAGACGCTCGCCTTCCTCAAGGACGAGCCGCCGGTCATCATCGACTGGTTGCCCTGGAATCACACTTTTGGCGGCAACCACAATATCGGGCTGACGCTCTACAATGGCGGCTCGATGTATCTCGATGCCGGCAAGCCGGTGCCTGGAGGCATCGAGGAAACCGTACGCAATCTCCAGGAGATTTCGCCGACGGTTTATTTCAACGTGCCCAAGGGCTACGAGTCGCTGCTGCCTTATCTGCGCGACGACCAGGGCCTGCGCGCAAAATTCTTCGACCGGCTGCACGCGATGTTCTTCTCGGGCGCGGCGCTGTCTCCGTTCGTCTGGAACAGCCTCGACGAGCTCGCGGTGAAGGAAAAAGGCTACCGCGTGCCGATGCTGACCGGCTTGGGTGCAACCGAGACCGCGCCGTTCTTCATGTCCGTCAACCCGCGCACCAGCCGCTCCGGCCATGTCGGGCTTCCCGTATCCGGCAACGACGCCAAGCTGGTGCCGAACAACGGCAAGATGGAAGTTCGTTGCAAGGGGCCGAACGTGATGCCCGGCTACTGGCGCCAGCCCGACATCACCGCAAATTCGTTCGACGAAGAGGGCTTCTACAAGCTGGGCGATGCCCTCAAGCCCGTCGATCCCGATGATCTCAACGCCGGCTTCGATTTCGACGGCCGCATCGGTGAGGATTTCAAGCTCGGCAGCGGCACCTGGGTCAGCGTCGGCCCGTTGCGCGCGCGCTTCGTTGCGGCCTGCGCACCGCTGGTGCGCGACGTCGTCATCGCCGGCATCAACCGTGACGAGGTCTCCGCGCTCGTCGTGCTCGATCTCGACGGCTGCCGGCTGATCAACCCGACGCTGCCGACCGACGATCTCGTCGTCGCGACCCGCGACCGGCTGGTGCGCGAGGCATTTCGTGAACGGCTGACCCGCTTTCTCGGCGCGGCTACCGGCTCCTCGACGCGGATCACGCGCGCGATCCTCATGGACACGCCACTCTCGATCGACAAGGGCGAAGTCACCGACAAGGGCTCGATCAACCAGCGCGCGGTGCTCGAGCATCGCAGCCTGCTGATCGAGGAGCTCTACGCTGCCAATCCATCGGACCGTGTGATATCGGTCGGGTAAGAAAACTACAGGGAGAACGCCATGTTGTTGAAGGATCAGGCTGTCATCGTCACGGGCGGCGCGTCGGGACTGGGCGCGGCGACCGCGCGAAAGCTGGCGGCGCAGGGCGCCAAGGTCGCAGTGTTCGATCTCAATGCCAAGCTCGCGGAAACCGTGGCCGCCGAGATCAAGGGCGTCGCGGTGACCTGCGATGTTTCCGATGCGGCTTCCGCTGAGGCGGCGATCGCGCAGGCGACCAAGGCCCATGGACCCGCGCGCGTGCTGGTCAATTGCGCCGGCATCGGCGTTGCCAAGCGCGTCGTCGGCCGCGACGGCCCGATGGCGCTCGCCGATTTCGACAAGGTGATCAAGGTCAATTTGATCGGCACCTTCAATATGCTTCGCCTTGCCGCGAACGAGATGTCCAAACTCGAGCCGCAGGCAACCGGCGAGCGCGGCGTCATCATCAACACGGCGTCCGTTGCCGCTTATGACGGCCAGATCGGGCAATCGGCCTATTCGGCCTCGAAGGGCGGCATCGTCGGCATGACGCTGCCGATCGCGCGCGAGCTGGCGCAGTTCGGCGTCCGCGTGCTGACGATCGCGCCCGGCCTGTTCCTCACGCCGCTGCTGGCCAACCTGCCGCAGGAAGCCCAGGACTCACTCGCCGCCGCAATCCCGTTCCCGCGCCGGCTCGGCCACGCCGACGAGTTCGCGGCGCTCGCCCTGCACATGGTCGAGAATTCCTACCTGAACGGCGAAGTGGTGCGCCTCGACGGCTCGCTGCGCATGGCACCGAAATAGGGCGCGACATATGTTCGTGAACCGGCGCGACGTCCAGATCCAGTGGGGTGACTGCGACCCCGCCAACATCGTCTATTACCCGCGTTATTTCGCGATGTTCGACGATTCGACGTCGACCCTGTTCGAGGTCGCCGGGTTCTCCAAGCAGGACCTGGTCAAGAAATACGGCCTGGTGGGCATTCCCATGGTCGACACGCGCGCCAAGTTCTACATCCCCTCGACTTACGGCGACTGGATCACCATCGAGACGAAGGTCGAGAGCATCAAGCGCTCGAGTTTCGAGGTGAAGCACAGCGTCTACAAGGGCGAGGCGCTGGCGATCGAGGGTTTCGAGACCCGTGTCCTGGTCGGCCGCGACCCCGTTAACCCCGACAAACTGAAATCGGCACCGTTTCCTGCGGAAATGGTAGCCAAATTCACGGGGAGCGAGGCCCGGAGCTAAATCGCCACATCACCAAAAGAGGGGGCTGAATTACCCCCCGATTTCTGCTTTCAAAGAAACACATAAAGGGAGGAATAGATGAAACGCTTTTACCTGACCGCCGCCGTCACCGCGGCCGCGCTTGCGCTACCGGCCGTGCCCGCGCTGGCCCAGACCGCCGAGGTCACCATCGGCATCACCACCACCACGACCGGCCCGGGCGCAGCGTTGGGCATTCCCGAGCGCAATGCGCTGGAGTTCGTGCCGAAGGAGATCGGCGGCGTTCCGCTGAAGGTGATCGTGCTCGACGACGGCGGCGATCCCACCACCGCGACCACCAACGGCCGCCGCTTCGTGACCGAATCCAAGGCCGACATCATCATGGGCTCGGCGCTGACGCCGCCGACCATCGCGGTGTCCAACGTCGCCAACGAAGCCGGCATTCCGCATTTCGGCCTGGCGCCGTTCCCGATCACACCGGAGCGCATGAAGTGGTCGGTGGCGATGCCGCAGCCGATCCCGATCGTGGGCAAGGTGCTGTACAACCACATGAAGGCCAAGGGCGTGAAGACCGTCGGCTATATCGGCTATTCCGACTCCTATGGCGACCTCTGGTTCAACGATTTGAAGGCGCAGGCCGTGCCGATGGGCATAACCATCGCCGACGAGGAGCGCTTCGCTCGCCCCGATACCTCGGTGACCGGACAGGTGCTGAAGCTCGTGGCGGCGAATCCCGACGCCATTCTGGTCGGCGCTTCCGGCACCGCCGCCGCGCTGCCGCAGACCGAGCTGCGCGAGCGTGGCTATCAGGGCCTGATCTACCAGACCCACGGCGCCGCCAGCATGGACTTCATCCGCATCGCCGGCAAAGCGGCGGAAGGCGTGCTGATGGCCTCTGGTCCCGTCATGGATCCCGAGGACCAGCCGGACGAAGCCGCCACCAAGAAGCCGGGCCTCGCGCTCAACTCGGCCTATGAAGCCAAGTACGGCCCGAACAGCCGCAGCCAGTTCGCCGGTCACTCTTACGACGCGTTCGAGATTCTCAAGCGCATCATCCCGGCGGCACTCAAGACGGCGAAACCCGGCACGCCGGAATTCCGCGAAGCGATCCGCCAGGCGCTGCTGTCGGAGAAGGAGCTTGCGGCGAGCCAGGGTGTCTACAATTTCACCGAGAAGGATCGCTACGGCCTCGACGAGCGCTCGCGCATCCTGCTCACGGTGAAGAACGGCAAGTACATGCTGGTGAAATAGACGCAGCGGCAGGATTGAGACGACGAGAGCCGGCCCGATGGGCCGGCTCTTTTGTTTTGGCTGTATGAGCGAGCCGCACCTCCGGTGTCGCTGCGCCCCCTCTCCCGCTTGCGGGAGAGGGTTGGGGTGAGGGTGCCTCCGCATTGGGATTGTCTGAGTCTACGGGCAAAGCCCCCCAGAGGAGATAGCCCTCACCCGCCACGCTCTGCGAGCGTGTCGACCTCTCCCGCAAGCGGGAGAGGTGCACCGAGCCTGCGGGCGCGCTGTCATCAGGCCGCCTGCCGCAGCGGGGTCCAGGCGAACTCCGGATAGTAAATGTCCATCATCCGGTCGACATAAGCGGTGAGGTTCGGAAATCCTTCGGCGCGACGGCGCAGCGTGGATTCGAAAAACGGCGTCAGGATCCCGGCGAGTGCACCGAAGGCGGTGGCATCGACGCCGCAGGGCTTGTTGCCCATCAGATAGGACTTGTCGCCGAGCTGCACCGAGAGCGCAAACAGCGAGCGCACGGCGAGATCGACGTCGTCATCGGGCGCGTGCCGGCCTAATCCGGAGAGCAGGTAGTTCTCGGCGACACGGAATTGCGCGTCCTCGCGCAACTTCTCGCGATTGTGCTCCGGCGCGCCGTCGAAGAAATGCGCAGGCCCCTTGGCGAAGTTGACCGGGTCGACCCAGCGCGCCCCGACCAGCGCAAAATAAACGTGGTGCTCGATCATGCGCTCGAATGCCCAAGCCTGCGCGCGCTCGACGAGCGACAGACCGGCGTCGAAATCGAAGCCGTAGCGGCGCTCGATATGGGCGCGGATGAAGGTGGAATCGGCCACCGCCTCGCCGCCATCGTCGATGAAAGGCAGCTGCCCCTTGGGAGAGGCGGGCGGCATCGCCCGCTCCTTCCGGTAGGGCAGTCCCGCCATCTTGAGCTGCACCTCCGTCTTGGTGACGAAGGGGCTGATTTCCGGCAGGCCGAAGCCGGCGCCAAAGCCGTAAAGCGTGATCATGAAGGCTCTCCTGAAACGACCGAAAGAGTTGAGGGAACTTAGCCGCGGGCTGCTGCCACCATGGTGGCAGCAGCCGTGATATCTTCTGCGAAACGGGCTCCCCGCCAGGCGCGGGCCATGACATGACGGACCAGCGCGTCCGCGGCCTGGACCAGGAAGCGAGCCACCACGGTCGCGAGCGCAAGGCGGAGGTCGACGACCATGAGATCAAGGGATACGAGGCGGCCGAACGCCCATGCGTACCAAGCTCGGACTTGCAAACTCAGGACTTGCAGACGCAGGACTTGCAAAGGCGGGACCCGTAAAGGCTGGGTCCGCCACAGGGTAGCGGCCGGGCCGAAGTGAGTTGGAATGATCATGGACAAATCCTCTTCAGTCGACGTGTTGACCCGGTATAGAACTCCCCTGCTGCCAACATCCTGTCAGCAGCCGCGCGCCGCCTTCTGAAAAACCACCGACAAGAGACCCGTCATGAGACGCGCCGACCGGCTGTTTCAAATCATCCAGGTGCTGAGGCGCACGCGTAAGCCGCTGACGGCGGACGCCATCGCGGCCGAGCTCGAGACCTCGAAACGCACGATCTATCGCGACATCGCCACGCTGATCGGCCAGCGCGTGCCCATCCGCGGCGAAGCCGGCATGGGCTACATCCTGGAAAAGGGTTTTGATCTGCCGCCTTTGATGCTGACACCCGACGAGATCGAGGCGGCGGTGCTGGGCGCGCAATGGGTCGCCGGCCATGCCGATCCCGCGCTGGCGCGTGCGGCTGAAGACTTGATGGCCAAGATCGCCGACACTGTCCCTGAGCGCCTGCGTCCCTTCGTGCTGGAGCCGGCAAGCCGGGCCCGGCCGAGCTGGAACAGGGAGCCGGACCGCCTGGACATGGCACGCACGCGCACCCAGATCCACGAAGGCAAGAAGATCATGCTGCGCTATCGCGACGAGCAGGGCCGCGCCAGCGAGCGCATGATCTGGCCGATTTCGATCGGCTATCTCGAAGCCGTGCGCCTGCTCGCGGCCTGGTGCGAGCTGCGCGGAGACTTCCGCAGCTTCCGCACCGACCGCGTGGTGGATGCGAGCTATCCCGACGAGAGATATCCTGAGAGGCGCGACGTGCTGCGCGCGAAATGGCGCCAGAGCCTGGTCTGGGGCCCGCCCAAGGATACGTGAAGGACACGTGACGATGGATGAGAACGCCCCCATCGACCTGTCGAGCTGTTGCCAGAGTTGCGGCGCCTGCTGCGGCTATTCGGCAAACTGGCCGCGCTTCTCGATCGAAAGCGACGAGGAGCTTGCCGCGATTCCCGAAGCGCTCGTCAACGACCGTCAATCCGGCATGCGCTGCGAAGGCGATCGCTGTTCAGCGTTGCATGGAGAGATCGGACAAGCGACCGCGTGTGGCATCTACGCAGTGCGGCCGGAGGTGTGCCGCACCTGCATGCCGGGCGATGCCGAATGCGCGATGGCGCGACGGAAATTCGGGCTGCCGGTGATCGAGGCGACCAGCGCATGATCCGGAAAAGTGTGCAGCGGTTTTCCGCCGAGATCATGCGCCAATAGAGAGCTAAAGCGCGATCTATCGCGCTTTAGGCCGGGACGGCTTCGCTGATCTCGTCGTCGATCTCGTCGTCCAGCGGCGCGAGCACCGAGAGCGGCTTGGTCGACAGCGTGATCGGCTTGCGGCCACCGGACAGCGACGGCGAGGATTTCGCCGCGCCTTCGCGCGCAAGCGCGTAGAGCGTCGAGCCGACACGGCCGCCATTCTCGATCAGGTCGCGCTCGTTACAGCTGCCGGCGATCGCGACCGCCAGCGAGTGCAGATGGCTGCGGCGATAGCAGAACAGCGCCAGCCTGGCGCGCGCGTCAGGGGAAACACTTTCAACCAGCCTCGGCAGGCCACTCTCGCTGGCGCGGTACATCTCGCCAAGGAGTTCGTCGCGGACCGGGCACGAATCGCCTTCAAAGGTATCGCGGCTTGAAAACATTGCAGTTCTCCCTCGTGGGGGAAGATGCAGTGCAATTCTCTAACGAAAGGTTAACCACGCTGCCCGGTAGTCACCCGGGGTCATTGCGCGTGAGCCGCGAATCAATGGGCTGGAAAGGGTTTTCTCTCTGGCCATCCTTTGAGACGCCCGCCTTCGGCGGGCCCTCAGGATGAGGTCTGTTCCTGCTGAAAGAATCTCACCCCTCATGGTGAGGAGGCGCGAAGCGCCGTCTCGAACCATGCAGGCCCGGCAGCCACTCCAGAGGGCCGCCGTCCCTCAGTTCGCCGCCATGAAAATGGAGAGGCCGAAGCCGGTCAGATGGTGCAGGGCCTGGTCGACACCGATCAGGGTCCAGAACCAGGGATGCGCAAGATCGACACCGAAATTGGCCGAGACGAGGCCCTTGGCGCGGTCGATCGTGATGTGGATCACGAAGTCGATCAACGCCACAAACCAGAATTTCGGCGCCACGATCAGGATCAGCGGCAGCGCAACCGCAAGGTGAACCAGGCAGTGCACCAGGAGCGGCAGGGCCCAGCCGTGCTTCTGGTCCTTGCCGTGCGCCATCCACGCGGTCTGGAGGACGAAATCGGCGATGATGTGCTTGAACGTCAGCAGCAACATCCAACCAATGAGCGCTTCGACCGGGACCGCCGATGACAGGGGTGGAAACGACAAGGCGCCCTCGTTGACGTGACAAGAAGAATTGGAGCGTTCAGCGCAATCTCTTCCTGGACCGGTCAAATCGCCGGGACTTGCGATTTATGACACCTCCCGCGGCGGAATGCAGCCGGGGGAACCGGAAAATCGCCAACTGTGGCTAACTGGTGATAGGATGGCCAATCGCCGCGGCCGAGTTGAGTAAGGTTACCTTCGGCTCGGAATTTGCATTCCGCGGCCTGCGCGCTATCATCGCCAGTAGAGAATATCGTTCTTTTTTCAGACGTTTACGAATTACAGGGCGACCGCAGCGATCACATCCGCGAGCCGCCGCCACCGGAAGCATAAGGCCAGAGTGCTGCCATGAGTACTGAGGGCCCGACCTCATCGCCGATCGAGCCGCCGCCCCGGCGACCCAAGGTGATCAAGACCAACCAGCAGCAGGTCTTCCTCTATGTCGTGCTGACCCTGCTGTTGTCGCTTGCCACCGTCTGGGGCGGCCGCATGCTGGTGCACAATTCGGAAACGCTGACCTTTGCCGTCGGCGCCCCCAACAGCGACGAGGCGCTGTTCGCAGCCAAGCTCGCCGCCGTCCTGAAGAACAACGCCTCGCGCTTCCGGATCAAGATCGTCAACAACGCCGACAACGCCAAGGCGATCGCCCAGTTCGACCGCAAGCAGGCCGACCTCGCGGTGCTGCGCACCGACGCCAAGGTGCCGCTGCGGGCGCGCACGCTCGCGATCCTCGAGCACGATCTCGTGCTGCTGCTCGGGCCGGGAAACAAGAAGATCAAGTCGCTCGCCGAGCTGAAGAAGAAGAAGGTCGCCGTCCTCGCCGAGAACGAATCCTCGCTCGCCTTCGTCCGCGGCATCCTCGACATTCCCGACGGTGCGGACGCGGCGAAGATCCAGATGGCGCCGCAGGGCGCAACGCTCGACAAGCTGTTCGCGCCGGCAAGCGGTTTTGGCGCGGTCGTCGCCATCGTCCACGCCTCGCGGGCGGTGCGGGACACTGCGTATGAGCAGGTCGCCAGGCGCGGCGGCTTCACTCTGAACGCGATCGACGAGGCGAAAGCGCTGGCACGCAAGATCCCCGGCATTTCCAGCGAGACGCTGACGGCGGGCACGCTGTCTGCATCACCGGAAATTCCCGACGACGATCTCGACACGATCGGGCTCGAATGGCTGCTGGTCGCCCAATCAAGGATGTCGCCGACGGCGGCCGGGGAGCTCGCGCGCACCGTCTACGAGAACAAGTCCGCGCTCGGGCTCGACGGCGGCTTTGCCAGCAGAATCGAGCCCGCCTCCGTCGAGAAGGACGCCTTCGTGATGGCGCACAAAGGGGCGGCCGACTACATCAATGACGACACCAAGTCGTTTATGGATAAGTACAGCGACCTGATGTATCTGGGCGCTGCCGCGCTCAGCGTCATCGGTTCGATCTTCGCCGCGATCTACGCCAAGATCACCCGGATCGCGCCGGAGAAGGCCAGCGAGCTCTCCACCGCCATCCTCGACATCGGCGAGCGGATCGAACACGCGCATTCGCTGGACCAGCTCGAATGTCTCCAGGACGAGCTGGAAGGCATTTTACGCGGCGCCGTCATCGGCCTCAGAGACGGCACGATCAGTACCGACGGGCTCGACACGTTCAAGCTCGGCTACGAATTCGTCCGCGACGAGATCGGCATGCGCCGCGACTACCTCAAGCGCCATGCCGGCGAGGGCGCGAAGGCCGCACAGGATGTGGCCCCTCCCCAGCACGACGAAAGTAACATCGTGGTGGTGAAGACAGCTCAGAGTGCCTGAGCTATCGAAGCTCGGCTGCGGCCATCCTTCGAGACGCCCGCCTGCGGCGGGCCCTCAGGATGAGGGATGAGTATGCGGCAGCATTGAACGCAGATGCTTGCAGCTGAGCCTCATCCTGCGGAAGCCGCGAAGCGGTCGTCTCGAAGGACGAGGCGCTCGCTCAGGCGCCGCTGAGACGTCATTCCCCCACAAGCGACCCGGGGCCCTAGTCAGGGAACCGTCCCCGTCCACAACCGTTTGTTCTCGGATCAACCGGAGACCGCGCCATGCGTGCACTCCTCATCATCTTCCTGCTGGGAATGTTGGCAGCGGTTGGCTATTTCGCTTATTCCGCGATGGCGGTGGAGGGCGAGCCGATCCCGACGGAAGGCTATGTGGCGCTGGCGCTGGGGGCCGGGTTTTCCGTTCTTGTCGGCATCGGCTTGATGGTGCTGCTGTTCTTCAGCAGCCGTCGCGGCTACGACGAACCACCGCATTTCAAGTAGCGGCGCGTGGTCCGGCGGACGCGCCCGTCGTTGACGGCCTCGGCCTGGGCAGGCACTTTGGCACCGAGGTTCCAGCCGGGGACCGCAAAGACAAAACCGAGCCGCCTTCCCGCATGTCCAAGCCGCTGATCTCCGCTCTGGCCCAGTTCGCGGCCGCCACGGCCGGCCGCAACATGACCAGGGCGGCCTATGTGGCCGTCACCGTCGGCGTGCTCGCCATGGTGCTCCTGACGGTCAACCCGGCCTATGAGACGGCGCATCGCTGGGTCGATGCCCTGCTTTGGACCTGCCTCATCTACTTCGTGTTCGAATGGGTGGTCCGGCTGCGCCATATGGCACGACAGGGGCGCCTGGCACTCTACATGTCCTCCTCCGCCGGGCTGGTCGACGCCGTCGGAGCGTTGGCCGTGCCGGCCGCGCTGATTCTGGGGATCGAGCCCAGGACGGCGT
The DNA here is from genome assembly GCF_055807615.1 of Bradyrhizobium sp. MV1.5. NCBI lineage: Bacteria > Pseudomonadati > Pseudomonadota > Alphaproteobacteria > Hyphomicrobiales > Nitrobacteraceae > Bradyrhizobium > Bradyrhizobium sp. MV1.5. The sequence continues at coordinate 100,130 of NZ_JBVVPL010000022.1, forward strand.
GGCTGCTCAGCGTGCTCTGGGTGCTGAAGGTGGTGCCGGGCATTCCCGGCCTGCGGCAGCTCCGCCGCGTGCTGGTGCTCGAATCGGGGCCGCTGGTCAGCGTGCTCGTGATCTTCCTGATGGTGGTCTTCCTGGCCTCGGTCGCCGAATATTTCCTGGAGCGGGACGTGCAGCCGCAGACGTTCGGCAGCGTGCCGGCCGCGCTGTGGTGGGCCGTCGCGACGCTGACGACGACGGGCTATGGCGACGTCGTGCCGGTGACGCCGCTGGGCCGGATGGTGGCCGCGCTGGTGATGATCTCCGGCCTCGGCGTGTTCGGCCTCTGGACCGGCATCCTGGCGACCGGCTTTGCCGCGGAGACCCGGCGCGACAATTTCCTCAAGACCTGGGAATCGGTCAGCAAGGTGCCGTTCTTTGCGGCGCTTGGACCGGCCGCCATCGCCGACGTCACCCACATGCTGCGGACCATGGAGCTGCCGGCGCGCACCATGATTATTCGCAAGGGTACGCAGGGCGACTGCATGTATTTCATCGCCGCTGGCGAGGTCGAGGTCGACCTGCCCGGCAAGAAGGTGCAGCTCGGCGACGGCGCCTTCTTCGGCGAGATGGCCTTGCTCGGCAACAATCTGCGCGGCGCCAATGTCTCGACCACCAAGGTGTCGCGGCTTCTCGTGCTCGACCTCGTCGACTTTCGCGTGCTGATGGCGCGGCATCCCGATCTCGCCGAGACCATCGATGCCGAGGCGAAGCGGCGCACGCTTGAGAACAAATAAATCGCGATAAGCAAATAAATGGAGACAAGAATGTCGGACACAGCCGACGCAGCCACTGGCCCGGTGCTCGAACTCATTGGCGCACGCGCCACCATCCGCCTCAACCGGCCCAAACATCTCAACCGGCTCCAGGCCGAGGACCTCGGCGAGCTGGTCAAACTGTTCGACCGGGTCGAGGCCGATCCTGCTATCCGCGTGCTGGTGCTGACCGGCACGGGGCGCGCCTTCTCTGCGGGCTATGACCTCAATTCCGTTGCCGAGCGCGCGGTCAGCGCGAGCGAGCAGCAGAGCGCGGGCTCCGCCTTCGAGGTGGTCGTCAACCGGCTTGAGGATCTCGGCGTACCCACGATCTGCCGGCTCAATGGCGGCGTCTATGGCGGCTCGACCGACCTCGCGCTCGCCTGCGATTTCCGCATCGGCGTCGACACCGCGGAGATGTTCATGCCCGCGGCCCGGCTCGGGCTGCACTATTACAGCAGCGGCATCAAACGCTATGTGACGCGGCTCGGCGTGGACAATGCAAAAAAACTATTCCTGACCGCGCAAAAGATCAGCGCGCCGGAGATGCTACGGATCGGCTATCTCACCGACATGGTGGCGATGGAATTTCTGGACGAGGAGGTCGACAGGCTCGCCAACATCCTCGCCGGCAACGCGCCGCAGGCGATGCGCGGCATGAAGCGCGCCATCAACGAATTCGCCCGCGGCGAATTGGACGCACAAGCCGCCGATCAGCGCCACCGCGACAGCATGCGCGGCGACGAAATCAAGGAAGGCATCAAGGCGTTCGCGGAAAAGCGACCGCCGCGGTTTTGAATGAGCGGAGCTGCAGCCGCTATTCGTCGGTGTCGTTCCGGCAAAGGCCGGGACCCATACCGCGAGGTCTAGCGATTGCGGATGGTATAGATCCCGAACGACGCGTCTTCGCCAAACTTCTCCTTGTGGTTATGGGTCCCGGCCTTCGCCGGGACGACACAGAATGTGAGGCTCGTGCGCCTTACCCACCGGCAGCCGCGGCATGCTGCGCGGCCATCTCATCGTCAGCCGCAGTGATCCGCTGGAACGCCGGCCGCGAGGTCATGCGTTCGGCATAGCGGACGAACACATCCTTCTTCGGCACGATGCCGAACATCATGGTCCAGCTGAACGCAACACCCCAGAGAACATCCGCGGCCGTCATGCGCTCGCCGAGCAGATACGGTCCCTTCGACAGCTGCGCCTCGAGCGCGCCGAGCATGGTGTCATAGTCGGCATACGGCGATTGCGTGATCGGCGCCGGCTCGCGCTGCATGAACTTGTCGATCAGGGCCGGCTCGAACGAGGCGCCGTAATAGGCGATCCAGCGCAGATAAGGGCCGCGCAGCGGATCGTCCGGCGCAGGCGTCAGCCCCGCCTGCGGAAACAGATCGGCGAGATAGATGGTGATCGCGACCTGTTCGGTCACCAGCTGCCCGTTATGGCGGATCGCCGGCACCTTGCCGAGCGGGTTGATGGCGAGATAGGCCGGCTGGCGCTGCTCGCCGGCCTTCATGTTGAGGACATGAAGATCATAAGGCGCCCCCAGTTCCTCCAGCAGCACCCGCGTGCCGGTGGCGCGGCTTTGCGGCGAATAATATAGCGTGATGCGGTTCGGATCGGTCATGGCAGGTCTCCATCTGGCCGGCTGGCGATGGCGTTGTAGCGGACCATACCTGACATCCTGTGTCAGGTATGGTTTAAGGGATCATGCGCGCGAGCCGGATGCTGTCGATCCTCACCACCCTCCAGGCCAAGGGGCAGGTCACCGCGCCTGAGCTCGCCGAGGCCTGCGAAGTCTCGGTGCGCACGATATACCGTGACATCGACGCGCTCGCGGCGTCCGGCGTCCCTGTCTATGCCGACCGCGGCGCGGAGGGCGGCTATCGCCTGCTCGACGGCTATCGCGTGCGGCTGAACGGTCTGTCGCAAAGCGAGGCGGAAGCGCTGTTTCTGACGGGATTACCGGGCCCGGCGGCGGCGTTCGGGCTGGATGCGGCGATGATCGCGGCACAGAACAAGCTGATGGCCGCTCTGCCAGCCAATTTGCGTGAAGACGCCGGACGGATGCAGGAGCGTTTTCATCTCGACGCGCCGGGCTGGTTCGGCGAGGCGGAACAACCAAGGCACCTGCGCACCATCGCCGGCGCGACCCTGCGCGGGACACTGATCAAGATTCGCTACCAGAGCTGGCGCGCCGAGAAGCAGCGCCGCGTCGCGCCGCTTGGTCTCGTGCTGAAAGGTGGCAGCTGGTATCTCGCAGGTCTGGTCGACGGCAGCGTGCGGACCTATCGCGTCGCGCGCGTGCTCGACTGCACCGCGCTCGACGATCGCTGTGAGCGGCCCGCCGGTTTCGATCTCGCCGCCTATTGGCGGGACGCAACGCTGCGTCTCGAGGCCGAGATGCATCCCAATGTCGCGATCGTTCGGCTGTCGCCCTTTGGCGTGAAACTGCTCGACGCGCTGAGCCAACCTTACGTCAAAGCGCGGACGCAGCTTGAAGAGACCGCTGATGCAGACGGCTGGCGCATCGCCAGAGTACCGACCGGCAAGACGTCATGGCATTCCGCCGCCGAATTGTTGCGGCTCGGTCCCGAGGCCGAAGTGCTGGAGCCGGCCGATCTGCGCGAGAAGATGGCGGAACTGACAGGGGCGATGGCCGTGCGCTATCGCGCGGCGCGGAAAACAGGACCGCGGCGCAACCGGCCGCGACCGACGAAACACTCCTGAAACACGATTCTCTACTCGCCGCATGAACGCATTCGCGTTTCGGCTCGACCGAGATGCAGGGACACAACAACGGCCCTTGCGCCATTCTGGAGAATGAAGATGTTTCGTAAGCTTGCACTTGGTCTGATCGCCGCCGGCTCGCTCGGCATTGCCGCTCTCGCTCCCACCGCCGCGTCGGCCCACGGCTTCCACCATCACTGGGGTCCCAGCTGGGGCTTTGGCGGCGTCTACGTCAACAGCGGCGTCAACAATTGCTATCAGGAGCGCGTCGTCCAGACCCGCCACGGCCTGCGCGTCCGCGTCGTGAACGTGTGCGCGTACGGGATCTACTGATATCCAGCATTCACGACAAAGCCCCGATCGCACCGCGATCGGGGCCTTTGCGTTTGGCTAACTGCCCTGCCGCTGCCGGCGAAACCAGGCCCAGGTCTCGCGCGTCGTCCTGACGTAGCCGCGGCCACGATGGACGATCTCGCCGTCGACGATCCCGTTCAGCTTCGGCAGTGCGTGGAACGGGATCGAGGGATAAGCGTGATGCTCGACATGATAGGGCATGTTCCACGCGATCCATTTGACGATCGCGCCGGTGTAGGTGGTGCGGGTGTTCTGGAATGCGCTGCGGGTGCGCTCGCAGCCGGTGTGCTCGGCGTAGAGATAGGGCCGCAGGAAGAACTGCCCAATGATCAGCGGCACGATCCAGACCCAGAGCAGCAGCGGCGACGAGAACCATAGCGACAGCACGAGCAGCAACGCATAGAGCGCGGCATAGGCGCGCGCCTCGGTGACGATGATGGGCCGCCTGTTCTCGGGGATCCAGGGCACGACGACCTTCCCGGTGACGGCATGGCCGAGCATCAGCCGCAGGCGTCCGGCGACCTGCAGCACGCCGCTATAGGCGAGCGCGAGCTGCGTGTCGGATTTCGGTTTCACGCCGACGATCAGTTCGGGGTCCTTGTCCGGATCCTGGGTGTAGCGGTGATGGTCCCAGTGAAACAGGCAGTAATACTCGTAAGGCAATCCGATGATGAAGCCTGAGAGATAGCCGACGGCGAGATTGAGGCCGCGGCTTTTGAACGCGGTCTTGTGCGCGGTCTCGTGCACGGCCATGAACAGGAAGGCGACGAGATAGCCCTGCACCGCCATCAGCGGCAACGCCCAAAGGACACCCCAGGTCGAAGAGACCCTCCAGATCAGCGCGCCGACCAGTACGACCAAGCCGTAGTGGCCGAGGCTCTGCACGGCGCCCCTGAAGTTGGACCGCATCGACAATTCGCGCAGCATCGCCGGCGCCAGCGGCTTCAGCCGATGGCCGGATTCTGAAACGGTTGCGTCGCTCATGATCGGATGTCTGCCCTACTTGCCGAGAAGCCCTGCGATCTCGGCCTTGATGAAGGCCCGATCGCGCGGATTGTTGACGGGGTTGCCGGCGCGATGGCCGTGCAGCGACGGGATCGGGTGCAGCACCGCAGAGCGCGCATTGACCAGCCGGCCGAGTTCGTCCTCGTTGTCGCGAACGTCGAAATAGCGGTCGGTCGCACCGGGCATCAGCAGCATGTGGGCCGTGATCGCACCGAGCGCGCGATCGAAATCGCCGCCGAATGCGGCGCAGCGACTGATATCGCCGTTCTGCCAGATCCCGATCTGAGCCAGGAGATCATTGGCGTCGCGCCGGGCAAACGCCGCGTCCCAGGTGCGGACGAGATAGTCGTCCAGCGAGGTGAAGCCCGCTTCGCGCCAGATCTCGTCGCGATAGAAACCGTGCGACATCGCCCAACCCGCGTAGACGCGCCCCATGGCGCGATAGCCGGCGACGGGCTTGTCGACGAAGCGACCGTCGCGGAAGGCGGGATCGGCGGTCAGCGCGGCCTTCACGCTTTCCAGGAAGACGTAATTATAGGGCGCGCAGCGGGCACTGCCGCAGACGACGGCCGCCCGCTCGACCATTTCAGGATGCAGCGCCGCCCAGTGATAGGCCTGCATGCCGCCCATCGACCAGCCATAGACCAGGGCAAGCTTCGAGATGCCGAACCGCTCGGCGAGCAGCCGATGCTGGACCGCGATGGCATCGTGATAGGTCAGGATCGGGAATGGCGCGGCGGCATTCGACGGCGACGACGACAGGCCGTTACCGAACAGGTTCGGGATCACGATGAAGTAGCGTGTGGGGTCGAGCACCCCGTCGGGACTGATCAGCCAGTCGGTGTCAGTGTGCTGCGCGCTGAACGAGGTCGGGTAGAGAATGACGTTGTCCTTGTCCGGACTGAGCGTGCCGTAGGTCTTGTAGGCGAGCTTGAGCGAAGGGAAGACGGCCCCGGACCGGAGCGTGACGTCGCCGGCCTCGAATATCTGGTAGTCGCGCCCTGCCGTCATGGACCGAACTCCCGCTCACGCGGCAAGCGCGCCGCGGAAACAGCGATGCATCGATCATGCCGGTCCCGCAGACGCATCGTCTGCGTCACGCTCAATAACTGTACTTATAGTCCATTTATTGCGGATCGGCAAGATAGATCCGGTCGCGAGGCGGCTCAGGAGATGGCTGCCAGATAGCGCGCGACAGAGGCAGCGAATGCGGCCTTGGCGCCTGCGGCGATGTTGCGACCCCACCAGGCGCCGTAGATGCGGTCGAAGGCCAGCGGCTCGACGGCAGCCGCGATCCGTCGCACCGCGGCGGCATTGAGCGGCGTGTAGTTCGGATAGGAGTACATGAAGCTGACGAAGCGGCGATCCATCGTCACCTGCGCGATATCGCCGGTGAGCAGCCCGCCCCTGCCCTCCGCACCACTCGCATGGTGCAGCATGGTGGCGCCGGCGAAATGACCGCCGGTGCGCAGCAGCAGCACATCGTCGGAGATGCGATGGCTTTCGCCGGTCCAGTGCACGATCGACGCATGCGGACGCGTCACCCATTGGCGATCATCGGCGTGCAAATAGACTGGCACCTCGCCAAACGCCTCGCTCCAGTCGGCGAGCGCGCCATAGTAATGCGGATGCGAGATCGCGATCGCCTTCAGCCCGCCGCGTGATCGCACATGCGCGATCGCCTCGGGTGTCGCCAGCGGGACGCAGTCCCACATCAAGCAGCCATCCGCGAGCGGCACCAGCAGCGCGCGTTGGCCGATGGCAAAGCTTGGCTCGAGTGCGATGCCGGTCAGGCCGAGATCGTCGCGCCAGACCATGCGGTGACGTTCCGAGAGCGCCTCGCGCGTAAGGAAAGTCTGCCCCTTCCAGCCGACGTATTGCCGTTCGTCCTCGCAAATTTGACAGGACGTTGGCGGATTTTCGCCATCCGGGAATTGCGCGCCGCAGGTTTCGCAGGTCCAGAGAGGCATGCCGTACTCCCAACAGAGACGATCCAACTTCAATAGGGACTCGCTGGCCATGACCGCAAGGCCCGCCGCCCGGGTAAGGGTTGGAACCAACCCGAGCAGCGCTCGTTAAACTCTCGTCCGCGCCAGAACGATTGGCTGAAAGGATACTGTCCCATCCGCCGTTTCCCGGCTGAGACCACGTTTTGGTATCGATGACATCGCGGTCCCCCTCCTCGTCTCGTATCTGGCCCCTGTTCGCTCTCAACTTCTTCATGGCCGACATGCAGTCGGGCATCGGCCCCTTCGTCGGCGTATTTCTCCAGGAGCGCGGCTGGGCGAGCGGGTTGATCGGTACCGCGATGACGATCGGCAATGTCGCGGGCATGCTGATCACGACGCCGATCGGTGGCTTCATTGACGCCAGCCGCAACAAGCGCATGTGGGTCGTCATTCCCGGCATTTGCGTGGTGCTCGCGTCCGCGATCATCCTGATCTCGCAGAATTTCTGGGCGGTGACGTTCTCGCAGGTCGCACAATCCCTGGCGAGCGCCGCGATCGTGCCGGCGGTTACAGGCATCACGCTCGGCATCGCCAAGCAGAAGGGCTTCAACGCGCTCAACGGCCGCAACCAGGCGTTCAACCACGCCGGCAACATGGTCGGCGCCGCGCTGTCGGGCTATCTCGGTTACAAGTTCGGCTATGTCTCCGTGTTCGTGCTGGCGGCGGTGTTCGGCGCCATCGCGATCGCCTGCGTGATGATGATCCCGGCCAAGGCGATCGACGACCGCGCCGCGCGCGGCAGCAAGGAGGACGATCCCGACAGCGCGCCGGACGCGTTCACGATGCTGCTCAAGCACCGCGCGCTGCTGGTGCTGGCACTGGCGCTCGCACTATTCCATCTCGGCAATGCCGCCATCGTTCCACTCTATGGCCTGGCGGCGGTCGCCGAAGGCCAGGCCAACGGCCCGAGCTTCGTCGCGACCACCGTGGTGATCGCGCAAGGCGTGATGATCATCACATCGCTGATCGCAATGAAGGCGGCGAGCAAGCGCAACTACTGGCCTGTGATCCTCGTCTCCTTCATGTTCCTGCCCATCCGTGGCGTGCTCGCCTTCTTCGTCACGGGATGGTGGGGCGTTGTGCCGATGCAGGTGCTCGACGGCATCGGCACGGGACTCCAGACGGTTGCCGTCCCCGGCATGGTCGCGCGCTCGCTCAACGGCACCGGCCGCATCAATCTCGGCCAGGGTGCCGTGATCACCGTGCAGGGCGTCGGCGCGAGCCTCAGTCCCGCGCTTGGCGGCTGGATCGCGCAATGGATCGGCTACGGCCCGACTTTCCTGCTGCTCGGCGGTTTTGGCCTCGCGTCCATGGCGCTGTGGTTCGCGTTCGGCGCGGCTGTAAAGAAGTATTGAGGTCAGCCTTCTCAGCCGTCATTGCGAGGAGCGAAGCGACGAAGCAATCCAGGCTGTAGGGCGAGTTGCGCGCTACAGCTCTCGCCGAATTCCGCTCAACCAAACTCCACCACGATCTTGCCGAAATGGCCGCCTTGCTGCATCAACCGCAACGCGTCGGGCACGGCATCGAAGGCAAAACTGCGGTCGATCACCGGCTTCATGCCATTGCGGCTGATCGCTGCCGTCATACCCTCGAACATACGGCGGCTGCCGACAGAGAGGCCGACGACGTGCAAGTTCTTGGAGAACAGGCTTGGAATCGCGATCTGCTGCGAGAAGCCGGAGAGCACGCCAATCACCAGAATGGTACCGCCGATCCGCGCCGCCTCGAGTGACTGCGAGAACGTATCCTTGCCGCCGACCTCGACGACGTGGTCGACGCCGCCGCCGGTCCACTCTGCCGCGGCCTTGGCCCACTCAGGAACCGAGCGATAGTTGATCGTGTGATCGGCGCCGAGCGCACGAGCGCGTTCGAGCTTCTCGTCACTCGATGACGTTACGATCACGCTCCCGCCCGCAAGTTTGGCAAATTGCAATGCGAAGATCGACACACCGCCGGTACCCTGCACCAGAACGGTGTCGCCGGGCTTCACCTTGGCTTCCTCGAACAGCGCGCGCCAGGCGGTTAGCCCGGCGCAAGGCAGCGTCGCCGCTTCCTGGAAAGAGAGATGCGACGGAATGCGGCTGACACCCTCCGCGTCCAGCAACATGACTTCCTGCAACACACCCGGACGTGTGCCACCGAGCGCGTAGCGCCGGCTCGCGGCTGAAACCGCTCCGTCGATCCACGATTGGAAGAACATCGAGCAGACGCGGTCCCCGACTGCTACGCGGGAAACGCCGTCGCCGGCGGCGATCACCTCGCCGGCGCCATCGGAGAACGGGATCAGCGGCAATCTGGTGACGCCACCCTTGCCCTGCACCGTGAGCAGGTCGCGATAATTCAGCGATGCCGCCCGCATGCGCACCGCGACCTGCCCCGGACCGGGCTTGGGCTCGGGTAGATCGGCGAGCTCCATTCCCTCGATCGACCAGTCCCGCGCGATTTGCCAGACTTTCATGGTCGGGCGCTCCGCTTCACGTGCCAAAATTCTTCTGGATCGCCTTGTCGAGCGTTTCGCCGCCGACAAAGCGCTGGCGCAGCTCGCGCTTGAGCAGCTTGCCGCTCGGGTTCTTGGGCAAGGCATCGACGAAGATGACGCGCTTGGGCACCTTGAAATGCGCCATCTGGCCGGCGCAATGCTTGATGACGAACTCCTCGTCGAGCTTCTCGCCGCTCTTGACCACGACAATCGCAGTCACCGCCTCGATCCAGCGCGGATCGGGCAGGCCTACCACCGCAACCTCGGACACGGCGGGGATGCGGTAGACCATCTCCTCGACCTCGCGGCTCGCGACGTTCTCGCCACCGGTCTTGATCATGTCCTTGACGCGATCGACCACGGTGATGTGGCCCTCGTCATCGACGGTGGCGAGATCGCCGGAGTGAAACCAGCCGCCGGAGAACGCCGCCGCCGTCTTGACCGGATCGTTGTAATAGCCGGAGAGCAGATGCGGCGAGCGGTGCACGATCTCGCCCACTTCGCCGACCTTCACATCCTCCATCGAGCTGTTGACGACGCGGGTCTCGACATTGAGCACGGGCTTGCCCGCCGAGCCGGCCTTGCGCAGCTGGTCCGCAGGTCCCAGCACGGTCGCGAGCGGCGCGATCTCGGTCTGGCCGTAGAAATTCCAGAATTTCACGCTGGGCAGGCGGCGCTGAAGCTCGAGCAGCACCTCCACCGGCATGATCGAGGCGCCGTAATAGCCCTTCTGCAAGGTCGACAAGTCCGTCTTGTCGAAATTGGGCGAGCGCAGCATCGCGATCCAGATTGTCGGCGGCGCGAAGAACGACGTGATGTTGTGCGTCTGGATCAATGACAGAATGTTGTCGGCCGCCGGCTTGCCCGTGATCACGCCGGAGGCGCCGAGATAGATTTGCGGCCCCAGGAACACGTCGAGCTGCGCGCAATGATAGAGCGGAAGCGCGTGCAGGAATTTGTCGTCCACGCTCATGCCGCCGTCGATGATGCAGCTGACATACTGCCACATCACCGCTTCATGGGTCAGCATCGCGCCTTTGGGCAGCGACTCCGTGCCGCTGGTGTAGACGATCTGCGCGAGATCGCGGCTGTCGACGGACGCATCGAGGTACGAGTCGTTGGCGTCGAGGAGATCGTCGAAGGTGGTGAGGCCCGCGGGCGCCGCGGCGGGATCCTCACCCGGCAGCCAGATCATCTTCTCGACCGCGCAATCCCTGGCGCTGGCCGCGCGCGCGGGCTCGACGAAATCAGGGCCGGCCGCGAGCAGCTTTGCGCCGGAGCTTTTCAGGATGAAATTGATCTCGTCCGGATTGAGCATGAAGTTGATCGGCACCAGCACCGCGCCGATCCGGGCCAACGCGAACCGGAGTGCCGCAAAGGCGTGCGAATTACGCGAGAGCACGGCGAGGCGGTCACCCTTTTTCACGCCGAGGCCAAGCAGGCCGCGGCCGAGCCGATTGCAGATCGCGTCCATCTCGGCAAAGGTCCAGCTGACATTGCCGCAGCTCACCGCGAGCTTGCCCGGATCGCGGCTGCCTGCGCGGCGCAGGAGGTCGCCGATGGAATGCTCGCGGGCCTTCGAGATGGTGGCTGCGATGTCGCCGGTCATTTCCGCTTCCCAGAATTTTTCTCTTGGCGTGAGGGCCGCCCCGAGCACAGAATCAGGCCACGGCATTCACGCGTTTCTTGTCTTTGCAAAAGCGTAGTCGGCGCGAACGGCCGCGTCAAATCAGGGAGCGCGGCGCCGTTACGCAAGAGTTGAGCTCAGAGCTTGTGCCCTTTCTTGCGCAGCGCCTCGATGAGGCGCAGCTTCAGCTCGTCGGCCGTCTTCTGGCTGACGTCCTGGCCGATCTGCGCGCTTGCCTGTGCCAGCGCATCCGACTTCTCCAGAAGCTTCTTCCCGGCCGGCTGGGCATAGAAGGCCTCGATCTGGCGCAGCTCGTCGATGCTGAAGCTCTGGGCATAGAGGGCGGCGACCTGGTCGACCATCGAGGTGAGGGCCGGGGTGTAGATCTCGGAGCCGGGTGCCGTCACCGCGTCATAGTCGCGCTCGATCTCCGGCCTGTCCTGCGCGACCACGGGCCTCAGCTTGAGCAGGAGTTGCGGCAGCAGCGCGCGATACTGATCCCCGATCTTCAAGGTGACCACGAGCTTGCGCGCCGCGCTCATCGCCTCCGGCGAGGGTGCTTGCGCCGATGCACCCGAGATCAGGAGCAGGAGGGTGCCGGCGATCGTCAACACAAGTCTGGACATAAACCTCTCCGTTGGACCTCTCGACGAAATGCGGGCGGTACTCAATGACCCGCGGGCGCCACGGCAGACCTGTCCGCAGGCGCGCTTTCCAGGGCGGTGTCGGCCTCCTCGACCTCCGTCACCTTCACGAACAGGTTCGGCACCCGTTCGGCCCGGTCGAGCAGCCAGGCGGCTGCTATCATGATGACGATGCCGACGGCGGAGACCGCGAGCTGCTCCCAGACGCCCCTGGTGTATTGCGTCAGGATCCAGTGCGCCGAGAACGACAGGAAGACGCCGAGGCAGAAGATCGGCAGCGAATGCTGACCGCAGAGGATCACGGGGCGCAGCCAGGCCCCGTGCAGGGTCCGCCATTTGCGCGAGATGAGATGCGTCACCCAGATCGCCAGCGCCAGAAAATGCGTGAAGCGCAGCATGTCGAGGTCGGTCTTGTCGATCGGGTAGATCGCCTTGATCATCCATTTCGGGATCAGGGCTTCGAGCGCGGGGACGTGCCAGGTCATCACGATCAGCAGCGCGAAGGCGAGCCAGGCCGCGGCCAGCGTCAGCGCCGCCTTCGACCACACCCATCTCGCGATCTTCTCGATCTGGCCGATGCCGCACCAGGCCGCGAACACGAACATCAGCTGCCAGCAGAACGGGTTGAAGTACCAGGTCGTGCCGGGCGGATAGGAGGCGATGTTCCAGTTGAACCAGCGCGACAGCACGTAGAGCACCACGGACGCGGCGAGCGTCAGGTTCGGCCGGCGCACCAGGCACCACACGATGAAGGGCGCAGCGAACACCAGCGTGATGTAAAGCGGCAGCACGTCGAGATTGACCGGCTTGTAGCGCAGTGAGAGCGCCTGCCCGATCAGAACGTCCGGATGCTCGAGGAAATTGTGAACGTTGAACTCGTGCTCGTACATGGGATTGTCGAAGCGGCGCACGGTGCGGGCGATCTGCGCCGTGAACAGCAGGAACAGCATGATGTGGGCGACATACATCTCGGCCGCGCGCCGCCACAGCCGCTTCAGCGCGGCGACAAACCAGCCGCCCGCGACGATCGGCCCGTAGATCCAGCCGACCAGATAACCGGAGATGAAGACGAAGAATTCGGCGGCATCGCTGAAGCCGTAATTGCGCAAGGTCAGCCAGGCCACGACGTCGTGCGGGATGTGGTCGAGGAAGATCATCCACAGACCGATGCCGCGGAAGAGATCGAGCCGCAGGTCGCGCTCGACCGGAGCGAGCAGCGCCGACTGGTCCCGTATGATCATGGCCCCGCCTCGTTCGGTGGGCGTCGCGCCGTCGCGGCGCCGAAAAATCGGATGCTAAAAAATTGAAATCAAAAGTCGCCTGGCCGTGTGGCCAGGGCTGACGGTAGCCGACCTTGCTGCGCGTGCAAGAGCATAGTCATCGGAGCGCCGCACAAGCGTGCCGTCCTCCGCGCTGCACCATGAAGGGCCCTTCAAGATAAAAGGGCAAAAACAACCCCATGCACAGTAGCTAACTCCTTGCGGCGCCTGCTGAATTTATTTGACGCGTCGGGCAGATTTCGGCAGCGACGGCGGCCCGGCCGCCGCCGCCGTCAGCTTAGCTCGTCACCCGTCGCCTGCATCTCGTTGAGCATCGCCTCGGCCTTGTGCCGCAGCGGCAGCGCGCCGCTCTCGGCGGCGATCGCGATGGTCGCGCGCAGGGCGGCGAGGATGGCCGCCTTGGCCTGCGCATCCGACGGCGGCGTCACCACGGCCTCGCCGAACAGGGCCTCCGCCTCCAGGCCGGAGAACCCCTGTTGCCGCGCAGTGTTGCGCGCTTCGCGCAGCATGTTCTGCGCGGCCTGGACGTCGCCGAGACGGTGGGTGGCGAGCGCCAGGTAGATCGAGCTGCGCAGCACCGCCGAGGTATAGCCGACCGCCTTGGCCTCCTCGCGCGCCTCCGTCAGCATGCCGCGCGCCCGGTCGAACAGCCCCTGCTCCAGATAGGCCATGCCGAGATGGCAGGCGAGCACCGGCACGAACAGCCGGATGCCGTGCTTCTGCGCCAGGACAAAACCGTCCTCGAGAATGCCGGCGGCCGCCGCCGGCTCGCCGCGGCCGAGCTTCAGCCAGCCGCCGCTATAGGCAGCGGCGACGCGGTCGTAGGGGCGGCCGGTCTCCTCCGCGATCGCGGCGGCCTGTTGCTGGAGCTGCTCGGCGGCCTCGAACTCACCCATCACGGTGTGGGTGAAGCTTTTCATCATGCAGCAGAGCAGGAGGGTGTATTTCGGGGGCGTGCCGAACGGCGCACTCGCGTCCGGGCCCATCAGATGGGCACGGGCTCGTGCGATAGTCCGCTCCGCCTCGCGATAGCGCCCGGCAAGAAAATAGGCCTGCCCGAGATTGTATTGCGCAAGGTTGCGCCAACCGGGATTGCCGGACTCTTCGGCAAGACCAACGACCTCCTCGCCAAGCGTAACGGCCTCCGTAGGTGTCCCATAGAAGTTCTGCCCACCCGCCATGACCGTCTTGGCGGCAACCCTTCTGCCGACATCATTGATCTCGCTGGCCCGTTGGTCGGCTTCCTTTCCCAGATCGATCCACTCGGCAACCCGGCCGGACCAGATGAACGCCATGCGCGCCTCCATCCGGAGATCAATGGCATTCGTCTCTCTCGAACTGGTTATTGGCGTCTTATCGAGTGAACTCATCGCTGTCCGGAAGTAGTCGACCGCGTCTGCATATGCCGAGCGCAAAAGACACTTCTGTGCGGCGATTCTCCCATAGTTGAACGCCTTGGGCCAGTCCTTGGCACGCATTGCGTGGTAGCAGAGGGCGTCAGGATCATCTCTCGATATGTCGTCGTTCTCGAATGCCGCGAGAACCCGCGCATGTACGCTCTCGCGGACCTTTTCGACCATCGTCTCGTAGGTCACCTGGCGAACCATCTCGTGTCGAAACTCAAGCGAGTCCGCGATGTCGCTGTCGATCTTGACCAGCAGCTCGGCCCGATCGAGCGCTGCAAGGCAGTCCCGCAGGGCGTCTTCGGGCAACTCGGAGACTTTCCGCACGACGGCTTCGCTGGATCGCGGCCCCAATGCGGCAGCGACCTGCAAAACCAGGCGCTCCTGCCTCGACACCCGATCGAGCCGCGCCGCAATCACACCTTGGATACTTGTGGGGATACCTAGCTCTTCTATCGGACGCACCAGGGCCAGATCACCCCACTGGCCGCGAAGTGTGCCGTTATCCTTCAGACCACGGCAGACCTCCTCGATAAACAGCGGAACGTTGGCCGTGTGAGAGATGATCCGGTCCTTCAAGCCTGCATTTGTCACGGACGTGCCGAGCATGTCGGCCAACATGGCCATTCCAGATTCATCATCCAATGACCGCATCGCGATCACTTCTGCACGACAACGCGCGATCCATTCCGGCATTCCGTTCGGCCTGCTCGTGAGGAAAACAAACAGATTCGGCACCTGTAGCGACGCTATGGCGGCAATAACTGTGTCGCTGGCTCGATCAACCCAGTGCAGATCCTCGATGAGAAGAACGGTGCCGCTGTGACGGGCCACGCCTTCCAGGATTGCGCAGCTGGCCTCCGAAATCGCCCGCCCCCGCGCGTAGGGCTCCAATTCGCTCCAACGCGGATCGGAAATAGGCAAATCCAGCACCGCGTCGATTGCAAACTGATGGACCGCCGACAATACCTTTCGAGGGTCTGCCAGGCGATCTGAGTCCTTGGAGACTGCCTCCAGGAGGGAAAGCACCAGTCGCTTCAGGGTGCTAAATGGCGCGCCCTGAAGATTTGGGCTGCACTCGACGTCGAGCAACCGCCAGCCGTCAGCCCTGAGGTCCTGCGCAAATTCGTGCGCAAGCCGCGACTTTCCAATGCCCGCATCCCCCATCAGCAGAACCGTCTGCCCGCTGGTGACAACCTTCTCCGCAGCGCGCCATAGCAGCGCCCGCTCCGTCGTCCGGTCGACAAACCGGGAGACGCTACGAGCGCGTCGCACCCGCCAGCTCGAAAGATCGCTTGCTCCAATGATCCGATAGACCGGCAGAGCTTCGTTAAAGCCGCGCAGAGTCTTGCGGCCAAGAAAATCAAAGCGGACATGTCCGTCCGCAAGCTTCTGACAGGCTTCGGACACGTAGATCTGGTTCGCCTCGGCCGCTGCCTCCAGCCGCGCCGCCAGGTGCTGGGCGGCGCCGCCGATCTCGTAGACCTTGGAAAATTCGCTCGCGACCATGTAGGCCACCACATGACCCGAGTGGATGCCGACCCGGACTTGAAGTCCTGGATCGCCCAGACTGCCAACGCGCCGAACCAGCTCGATGGCCGCGTGGCAGGCCAGGGGGGCGTGGTTGTCGTCGGCGATCGGGGCGCCGAAGACGGCGGCCAACCCGTCACCCAACTCCTTGCTGACGATGCCGCCGAACTGGCGCACCGCGCCTCTCATCGCCGCAAGAGCCGGTTCGAGGCGCGATACCGCCGCCTCCGGCTCCAGCTCGGCAACAAGACCCGTGGAGTCGACGACGTCGGCGCGCAGAATCGTCACAAACCTTCGTTCGCTGTCGGGATCGACGCGCTGGCGGACCGCCGCCCCGCATTTGGAGCACCAGCTATCGTCCGGACCGATCGCAGACTGACACGTGAAGCAATTCATTCCTGCGCCTCAAAGGCCGCGGTCATTCTGTCGACCAGAACCGCAAGCACCTCTCGATAAGAATACCTATCGAGAACCGCTTAGCAATCGGGCTCAGCCTTCACCATGAGCGGGGCATGGCGCGGTTGGCGATCTGGACGAAACACAGTCCTGAGTGGTAGCGTAACTAAATCCCAGCAAAGATGGGTCATATGTTCGGCGGCGCGAGGTTTGGCCAAACTGACCGGCGCCGCGGAGCTGCATGTATTTTGGCAAGGCCACGGACATATTGAGGGAAAAGGCGATGGGCTCGAGGACTTACAACGGCAAGCAGTTCAGAGACTTGATGAACAGCAATTACTACCCGCTGGCGAACATGAAAAAGAGCGTGGCGAAGCTCAAAGCGTCGGACGACATCGATCTGCCGACCCTGGAGTATGGCCAGTACCACCTGATTCTGACGCCGGCGTCGAGCTGGCCGCAGGAAAGCGCCAAGTACTGGCACAAGGAGAAGGGTCGGGCCCGTCTCGACCTCAGCACCCAGCCGAACACAGTTCCCCTGTCCAGGGATGAGCCGGGCGTCATTCCCCTGACGCGATGCGATCTGCTCGATGCCTGCGTCCGGAAATGCTTCAACTCCGAGCCGCCGATCCCGATGAAGACGAAGATCATCACCCACGAAGCCAGCGACGCTTTCGCGCACCGGCACGAGATCCGGCTGGAGTGGGACTACAAGAAGGGCTCGGACAAGCCGACGCTGCTCAATTTGACGATGGTCTGCCCGCACAGATCCTGAGCTGAAGATACATTCTGCTTCGTTCGGAAGATCGTCTCCGCCCGCGGGCTACAAGCGCGCGGGTTAGAACCTCCGGCGCGTCCGCGAGGTGCCGTTCCTGTCCCATCTTCCGTCACGGGCTTGTCGTACGAAAATGATTCGCTGCCTCCTGAACCATGACAGGAGCGGCCGATGCCCGTTGGACTGCTGGAGGTCGAAGGCACCATCGAGGTCAAGCAGTTCTGGCCGGAGGGGCGGTCGGACGCCGACACCACCAAGCTCGTGGTGGCCGTCGCGCCGGACGCGATCCGCTTCCGGAAGAACGACAGCTCGCCGTTCCAGTCGACCCACGTGTTCGACAACGCCAAGGTCAAGGGCCGAACCAACACGGCGCCGATCAAGAACGGCAAGCTCACCATCCGCCTCCAGGGCATTGACGCGCCGGAGTTGCACTACCAGCCCTCGCCGCTCTCGCCCGCGGAGAAGAAGGGGCTGACGGACGCCAAACGGCAGGCCTATCACGAGGTCACCCATTCCTACCGGCAATTCCTCGGCGCCACCGCGAGCAAGGCGCTGCATGATTTCCTCAGCAGCGCCGGCGAAGCGACGCTCGCCTGCCGGGTCTTCACCCATGTCGATGCGCCGAACGAGGTGTTCGACACCTATGGGCGGCTGGTCGGCGACATCGAGGTGACGGTCAGCGGCCACAAGGTCGACATCAATCAATGGCTGGTCGAGCAGGGCTTTGCCTATCCGACGTTCTACTCCTCGATGAACGACGACGAAATCAAAGCTTTCCTCGCGCTGGCCAAGACCGCGCGAACGAGGAAGCTGCCGGTCTGGAAGCACCTCGCCAGGACGATTCCCGCCTTCGACTTCGACCTGCGCGAACCCAAGACAAACGAGACCGACGTGCTCGCGACCGACAAGGGCCCGGTGATCATGCCAAAGCTCTACCGCCGCTACGCCAATTGGTCGGCGCGCAAGAAGGCCAAGGTGACGAGCCAGAATTTCCAGAAGTTCTTGGGCGAAGGCTCCGGTGGCAAGCCCGACACCTGCTACGAGATCGACGACTTCCTGGAGAACGGCGTGCACTCGGCGACGCCGCGCAATTTTGCGGAGTTCGTCGAGGGCGGAAAGACCATCAAGTTTCAGCCGGAGGGACTGGTGTTCGGCGAGGCGCCGTCGAGTTTGGTGGGGGCGGACGGGAAGGCGATTAAAGAGTTTTGAGAGACGCGCGATAAAGATGGCCCGCACGACGCGGGCCATCTCCTCATAGAACCCTTAAGCTTCGCGCTCCGTCAGCGCAGGCCGCCTGTCACATGCAGCGTCTCGCCCGTGACGTACGACGCGTCGTCCGAAGCGAAGAAGGCGACCGCGGCGGCGATCTCCTCGACCTTGCCGATGCGGCCGAGCGGGGTGGTGGATTCGATCCAGGTGCGCATATCACCTTCGTGCAGGCCGGCCGAGACGACGCCTTCGGTCGCGATCATGCCCGGGTTGACGGCGTTGACGCGGATCTTGCGCGGCGCAAGCTCCTTCGCCAGGACGGCGGAGATTGCATCCACCGACGCCTTGGTCGCGGTGTAGACGGCTGTGTTCGCCGGCGCGATGGTCGATACGCCGGAGCTGATGTTGATGATGCTTCCGCCATTGGCGTTGAAGTGCTTCGAAGCTTCGCCCGAGACCAGCAGCAGGCCAAGCACATTGAGGTCGAATTGCCTATGGAAATGCTCAGGCGTGATGGCCTCGAGCGGGGCGAATTCGTAAATGCCCGCGTTGTTGACGAGGATATCGATCGCGCCGAACGCCTTTACGGTCTCTGCGACCACGTTTGTCACGTCCTTGGCGTCGGCCAGATTGCCGTGGACCGCGACGGCTTTGCCACCCTTGGCGACGATGGCGGCGACCACGCGGTCGGCGGCCTGCTTGCTGGAGCTGTAGTTGACGGCGACCGCCGCGCCCTCGGCCGCGAGCCGAGCGGCGATTTCGGCGCCGATGCCTTTGGAAGCGCCGGTCACGAGCGCAACTTTTCCTTCGAGTCTCTTGGTCATCACATATTCTCCACCGTCCGGCACGACGCCGATATTCAATAGTTCAATACTAGTGAACTATTGAATGAGTTCAAGGGAGGTGCTATATTTTGTTCATGGTGCAGTTCGTTCACCCACCGCGGAGCGAGATTTCACTGGCTGGGGTGCTGGGAGCGCTCGCGGACCCGATGCGGCTGCGTATCGTCAAGAGCCTGGCCGCGCAGAACGATTGCATGTCGTGCACCGAGGCGGCGCCCTGCCCTGACATGGCGAAGTCGACCCTGTCGAACCATTTTCGCATCCTGCGCGAGGCCGGCCTGATCCGGACCTCCAAGCAAGGCGTCCAGCACCGCAATGTCCTGCGCGAGGAGGACATCAATGCGCGGTTTCCGAAGCTGCTGAAGATGATCCTTAGCTATCCGGAGTGAGGGCTTCCCCCACTCTTGCGCAAGGTGCGGCCAACGTTTCCGCCGCAGCGCCTCCCAAAACAAAAATGGCCCGCGTGATGCGGGCCATTTTCGGATCGGGACCGGTAAGGTCCGAACTTGGTTGCGGGGATAGGATTTGAACCTATGACCTTCAGGTTATGAGCCTGACGAGCTACCGGGCTGCTCCACCCCGCGTTAACCGTTGCTTTGCCTTCGTGAAAGTGCCGGGGACGGTGAATGAAGGGCCGGCGCTGTTCGCGTGGCTTGCTTCGTCCGTCCCAAAGGCTTCCTTGGAAGGCAACCCCGGGCAAAGCCCTTGGGTGCGGGCGGTATGTACCAACCCGGGGTGGCTTTGGAAAGGGCTGCGGGGACGTTTTTTTCGACTTTATGACAGCGCAGTGGACGAATTTGTGGCCTGTTTGGCCCGCCCTTGCCAGAAGTTCCACGAGGGGCCAGCTTGCGGCAACAAAACCAGGCGGAAACGCCACTTAAAGAGGGAGAACGCCATGGACCACGCCTTGGACCGCCCCTCCGATCGCCCTTCCGATCGCCCCTTGGACCGCCCCCCGCCGAGCGCCCCGCTTCGGGCCGTCGAAGACGCCTTCCATACCATGGTCGCGCGGTCGCGGGCCGAGCCGGCGCCTGGCCTCGCCGAGCGGCTCGACCGGCTGGCGCGGCTGCGCACTGTCGTTGCCGACAACGAGGAGCGCTTCCGGCAGGCGATCTCGGCCGATTTCGGCCACCGCTGCGCGGTCGAGACCAATATCGCCGAGACCATGATGGTGTTCTCCGAGATCCGTCATGCCACGAAACACCTCAAGAGCTGGATGGCGCCGCAGCGCGTTTCGACGGCGCTGCAATTTTTGCCCGCGCGCAATCGGCTGATGCCGCAGCCGCTCGGCGTCGTCGGCATCATCGCGCCCTGGAATTATCCGCTGCAGCTGACGCTCGCGCCCGCGATCGGCGCGCTCGCCGCCGGCAACCGTGTCATCATCAAGCCGAGCGAGCTCGTGCCGCATTTCTCAGCGCTGCTGAAGGAGACGGTCGCGCAAAAATTCGACGCTGCGGAGCTGCTCGTCACCGGCGTCGAGGACGAGATCGCGAAGGCCTTCGCACACCTGCCGTTCGATCATCTGGTGTTCACCGGCTCGACCCGGGTGGGGCGGCTGGTGGCGGAGGCAGCGGGGCGCAATCTGACGCCCGTCACGCTCGAGCTCGGCGGCAAGTCGCCTGTTGTCATCGACGCTTCGGCCGATCTCGACGAGGCCGCCGAGCGCATCGCCTACGGCAAGCTGCTCAATGCCGGGCAGACCTGCATCGCGCCCGACTATGTGCTGGTGCCCGAGCGCGCGTTGCAGGCCTTCGCCGAAAAAGTCCGTGCGCAGATGCGGCGCATGTTCGGCACCGATCCCGCCAACAAGGACTACACCTCCGTGATCTCCGACCGGCATTATGCGCGGCTGGAAAATCTCGTCGCGGATGCGGCACGTCGCGGCGCCAAGATCCTGCAGCCGGCGAAGGCGGACGATCCCAACTGGAAGGCACACCGCAAATTCCCGCCGACGCTGATCGAGGGCGCGACCGAGGACATGGCCGTGATGCAGGAGGAGATTTTTGGACCGGTGCTGCCGGTGCTCGGCTATCGCGAACCGGCCGACGCCATCGCCTTCGTCAACGCCCGCGACCGGCCGCTGGCGCTGTACTGGTTCGGCAAGGACCGCATTGCGCGCGACGAGGTGCTGGCGCGCACCGTCTCCGGCGGCGTCACCATCAACGACTGCCTGTTCCACTTCGCGCAAATCAACCAGCCGATGGGCGGCGTCGGCGCATCCGGCACCGGCGCCTATCACGGCGAGTGGGGCTTTCGCACGTTCAGCAAGCTGAAGCCGGTGTTCTATCGTTCGAAACTCAACCGCCTCGCCGACCTCTATCCGCCCTATGGCGGCAAGATCGCGCGGCTGGAGAAGATGATGCGGTTCATGTCGTAGGGGCGGTCGTTCCGGGGCGCGTAGCGAACCCGGAACCTCGAGATTCCGGGTTCGATGCTCCGCATCGCCCCGGAATGACGATAACGGGGGAAACATCAGTGACTGACACATTCGATTTCGTCGTCGTGGGCGCGGGCTCCGGCGGCTGCGCGGTGGCGGGGCGGCTGTCGGAGGATGCGGGGACATCCGTGGCGCTGCTCGATGCCGGCGGACGGAACGACAATTGGCGGATCACCACGCCGTTCGGGCTCGCTTTGCCATACAAGGCCGCGAACTGGGGCTTCGATACGGTGCCGCAGAAGGGATTGAACGGTCGTATCGGCTATCAACCGCGCGGCAAGGGGCTCGGCGGGTCCTCGGCGATCAATGCCATGGTCTATATCCGCGGCAACAAATGGGACTACGACCACTGGGCCTCGCTCGGCAATGCCGGCTGGTCGTATGCGGACGTGCTGCCCTATTTCAAGGCTTCCGAGAACAACGCAGATTTCGACGGCGCGTATCATGGCAAGGACGGCCCGCTGCATGTCAACAGGCTGCGCTCCGAAAATCCGATCCACGACGTCTTCCATCAGGCCGCGCGCGAGGCGCAGTTCCGCATCCGCGAGGACTTCAATGAAGAGGATCACGAGGGACTCGGCAGCTACCAGGTGACCCAGCATAATGGCGAGCGCTGGAGCGCCGCGCGCGCCTATCTGCATCCCCACATGGACAAGCGCGCGAATCTGCGTGTCGAGACGGGAGCGCATGCCACGCGCGTCCTGTTCGAAGGCGGGCGCGCGGTCGGCATCGAATACATCCAGGGCAAGCAGACAAAGCAGCTGCGCGCCCGCCGCGAGGTGATCCTCGCCGCCGGCGCATTCCAGTCACCGCAGCTTTTGATGCTGTCGGGCATCGGCGACGGCGAGGCGCTTGCCGCGCACGGGATCGGCGTCGTGCATCATTTGCCGGGCGTCGGACGCAATCTGCAGGATCATCCGGATTTCGTGTTCGTCTACGCCTCCGACTATCCGCACTTTGTCCATTCGTCGATCGGTCGGCTGCCAGCTCTGCTCCGCGCCATCCAGCGATACCGCCGGGAGCGGCGCGGCCTGATGACCACCAATTTCGCCGAGTGTGGCGGCTTCCTGAAGACCCGAGCCGACCTCGATGTGCCCGACATCCAGCTGCACTTCATCATCGCGATGCTCGACGATCACGGCCGCAAGAAGCACAAGGAGGCGGGCTTCTCATGCCATGTCTGCCTGTTGCGACCGAAGAGTCGTGGCAGCGTTTGGCTGAAAAGC
This sequence comes from Bradyrhizobium sp. MV1.5, assembly GCF_055807615.1. NCBI lineage: Bacteria > Pseudomonadati > Pseudomonadota > Alphaproteobacteria > Hyphomicrobiales > Nitrobacteraceae > Bradyrhizobium > Bradyrhizobium sp. MV1.5. The sequence continues at coordinate 122,864 of NZ_JBVVPL010000022.1, forward strand.
GCCGATCCGCTGGCAGCGCCGATGATCGACCCGAATTTCCTGGGCGAGGCGGAGGATCTCGAGACGATGGTCGCGGGCTTCCAGACCACGCGACGGCTGATGGAGACGCCCGCGATGCGCGCGTTGCAGAAGAAGGACATGTTCACGTCCGATGTGAGAACGGACGACGACATCCGCGCCATCCTGCGCGCGCGCGTCGACACCGTCTATCACCCCGTCGGCACCTGCAAGATGGGCACCGACGCGATGGCCGTGGTCGATCCGGCGCTGAAGGTGCACGGCATCGAGGGTCTGCGCGTCGTCGACGCCTCGATCATGCCGACACTGATCGGCGGCAACACCAATGCCCCGACCATCATGATCGGAGAGAAGGCGGCGGATATGATACGGGCGGAGGTGCGGGCGAATTGAAGCACACTCTCGCTCCATTGTCGTCCCGGCGAAGGCCCTAGGGCATGCACATATCTGGTGCGGCGGATTGACTCAGATCGGCATCTGGGGATTCCAGAATCGTGAAACCGTGTG
>NZ_JBVVPL010000023.1:0-62929 GCF_055807615.1 Bradyrhizobium sp. MV1.5
CGGCACCGGAATGAGGGCCGTCGATGTGAGCGGCGCGATCGACCACATGCTCAGTGTCGTCCTGGCGAAAGCCAGGACCCATTGCCCCGGTCGATTGTTGTTGCGATATGCCCTGGCCACAGCATCGCGTAACGACTGCGGCCTGTGGTAATGGATCCTGGCTTTCGCCAGGACGACATTGGGGAGACACTGCGCTTCACTCGTCCCAACGGTGCGCACGACCAACAAAGGAAAACCAACAATGGATCTCGGTCTCAAGGGCAAGAACGCCGTCGTGCTTGGCGGCACGCGCGGCATCGGGCGGGCGATTGCGGCGACGCTGGCCGGCGAAGGCAGCAATGTCGCGGTGTGTGCACGCAACGCCGATCAGGTTGCCGCTACCGTTACGGAGTTGAAGGCCGGCGGGATCCGCGCGACCGGCGGCCCCGTCGATGTCACCGACGGCGCGGCACTGAAATCCTGGATCGAGAGCGCGGCAAAAGAGCTTGGCGGCATCGACATGCTGTTCTCCAACGCGGGCGCGATGGCGCAGGGCCATGATGCCGCATCGTGGGAACAAAATTTTCGGCTCGACCTGCTCGGCGCCGTGCATGCGTTCGACGCCGCGCGGCCGTTCCTCGAGGCCAGCGGCGACAAGGGCGGCGACGCCGCCTTCGTGATCATCTCATCGATCTCCGCGGCGCAAGCGGACACGGCGAGCTCGTACGGCCCGATCAAGGCGGCACTGATCCACATGGCCAAGGGGCTGGCGCGGCAGTACGCGAAGAAGAAGATCCGGGTCAACGTGGTCTCGCCCGGCACCGTCTACTTCAAGGGCGGCGTCTGGAATACGATCGAGCAGAACATGCCCGAGCGCTACAATGATGCGATGAAGCGTAACCCCACCGGCCGCATGGCGACGCCGCAGGAAGTCGCGAGCGCAGCGGTATTTCTGGCAAGCCCGGTGTCGGGGTTCACCACGGGCTCCAATCTCGTCGTGGACGGCGCGATCTCGAACCGGGTGAATTTTTAGGCGGGCATGCGCGTCCCTGCCTTTCCGTCATCCTGAGGTGCGAAGCTTGCGATGCAAAGCATCGCAAGAAGAGCCTCGAAGGATGAATGGCCGAGCTGGCAGCCGGGCCGTCGCCCTTCGAGGGCCGCCGAAGAAGCGGCCACCTCAGGGTGACGGTGCGAGAGCGGCGCGGCCCACACCCTCAATGGAAATCGCGCGACGGCGGCAGGATGCGGACGTTGCGGGGATGGCGGATTTTTTGCGCGGGCGCATCCGTGTGGGCGCGGGGATCGTCGTTAAGCGGTTCGACCACAGTGGCGCCTGCCGGCACCGGATGCTCGCGGCCGAGGGCGTCGTTGGCGAGGCCGACCAGATCGTGCGAGCGGTCGATCATGCGCTGGGCAATGAGGTGCGTCACCTTTTCGGGGCTGCTCTGGATGTAGCCCTCGACCAGGATGAGGCGCGCGCCCATCACCTCCTTCCGGTACTGCTCCATGATCTTCGGCCACACCACGATATTGGCGATGCCGGTTTCGTCCTCCAGTGTCATGAACACGACGCCGCTGGCGCTGCCCGGCCGCTGCCGTACCAGCACGACGCCGGCACAGCGGACGCGGCGCCGCTCGTTCTCATGATTGATGTCCTTGCAGGCGACGATGCGCTCGCGCGTAAACATCTCGCGCAAAAATTCCATCGGATGCCCCTTCAGCGATAACCGAATGGTCTGATAGTCCGCGACCACCTGTTCGGCGCGCGGCATCACCGGCAACGGCCTGGCGTGCTCGTCCGGCTGCTCGCGTGCGGTGGCCACCTCGAACAGCGGCAGCGGAACATCGTCGGGCAGGCGACGCACCTGCCACAGCGCCTCGCGGCGGTCGAGCCCGAGCGAGCGGAACGCGTCGGCATCAGCCAGCAGGATCAGCGCGCGCTTGGGCAGGCCGGTGTCGCGGGCGAAGTCTTCCAACGATGTGAAGGGCCGGCGGTTGCGGGCGGCGACGATGCGGTCGGCCCAGTCTTTCGACTTGTCATTCCGGGACGAGGCATGAGCGTCGAACCCGGAATCCACGCCTCCAGGCGTACGCGGTCCGATGGATTCCGCGCTCGCACCAAGCGGCGCGCCCACATTGCGCAATTGCCCAATGGGGAATGACGATTGGAGACATTTCAATCGCTCCTCATCCTCATCGAGCCAATGAAAACCGTCGATCTGGCGGAAGCCCAGACGCACGGCGCAATATTTGCCACTTCCTTCTTCCAGCGTGTTCTGCGCAAAGCTGTAGGACACATCGATATCGCGCACCTCGACGCCGTTCTTGCGAGCGTCGCTGACGATCTGCGCCGGGGCGTAAAAGCCCATCGGCTGCGAGTTCAGGAGGCCGCAGCAGAATGCATCAGGGTGATAATGCTTCAGCCATGAGGAGATATAGACAAGCTGCGCGAAGCTTGCGGCATGGCTCTCCGGAAAACCGTAGCTGCCAAAACCCTTGATCTGTTCGAAACAGTTTCTGGCAAAATCAGGCGCATAACCGCGCGCGATCATGTTGCCGATCATCTTGTCTTCGAACCTGCCGATGGTGCCGACATTGCGGAACGTTGCCATCGCACGGCGGAGGCCGTTGGCTTCCTCCGGCGTGAACTTCGCGGCCTCGATCGCGATCCGCATCGCCTGCTCCTGGAACAAGGGCACGCCGAGCGTCTTGTGCAGCACTCTGTAAAGCTCGTCCTTGTCGCCATGCTCCGGTGACGGCGATGGATAGTTCACTTTTTCCAAGCCGTTCCGCCGCCGCAAATAGGGATGCACCATGTCGCCCTGGATCGGTCCCGGCCGCACGATCGCGACCTCGATCACGAGATCGTAGAAGGTCCGTGGCTTCAGCCGGGGCAACATGTTCATCTGCGCGCGGCTCTCGACCTGGAACACGCCGAGCGACTCCCCGTCGCACAGCATGTCGTAAACTTTGGAATCATCCTGCGGGACGCTCGCCAGCATCCAGCGTTCACCCTTGTGCTGCTCGATCAGATCAAAGCACTTGCGGATGCAGGTCAGCATGCCCAGCGCGAGCACGTCGACCTTCATCATGCTGAGCGCGTCGACATCGTCCTTGTCCCATTCGATGAAGGTACGATCGTCCATCGCGGCATTGCCGATCGGCACATAGGTGTCGAGCCGGTCTTGCGTGAGCACATAGCCGCCGACATGCTGGGACAGATGACGCGGGAATTCGATCAACTCGGTCGCGAGCTCGACCGCGAGGTTGATCATGGAATTTTGCGGATCGAGGCCGGCCTGCCTGACCTGCATGTCGTTGAGGCCCTTGCCCCAGCTTCCCCACACCGTATCGGCGAGGGCCGCGGTGACGTCCTCGGTCAGGCCCAGCGCCTTGCCGACGTCGCGGATGGCGCTACGCGGGCGATAATGAATGACGGTGGCGATGATCGCGGCGCGATGACGGCCGTAACGCCGATAGACATATTGCATCACCTCCTCGCGCCGCGAATGCTCGAAATCGACGTCGATGTCGGGCGGCTCCAGCCGCTCCTTGGAGATGAAGCGCTCGAACAGCAGATCGACCTTGGTCGGGTCGACCGAGGTGATGCCGAGCACGTAGCAGACCGCCGAATTAGCCGCCGATCCCCGCCCCTGGCACAAAATGTTCTGGCTGCGGGCGTAATGCACGATGTCGTGCACGGTAAGGAAGTAATGCGCGTATTTCAGCTCGGCGATCAGCGCGAGTTCTTTCTTCAGGGTGGCGCGCAGCTTGTCGTCGATCTCGCCATCGAAATATTTGTCGACACCGGCCCAGGTCAGATCCTCCAGATGCCCTTGCGCGGTCTTGCCCCGTGGTACCGGCTCATCCGGATACTGGTATTTGAGCTGGTCGAGCGAGAAGGTGACCTTGTCCGCAAAGCGCATAGTCTCCGCGATCGCCTCAGGGAAATCACGGAACAGGCGCGCCATCTCCCTGGGCGTCTTCAGGAACCGTTCTGCATTGGCTTCCAGCTTCCGGCCGACCGCCTCGATCGTGGTTTTCTCCCGGATGCAGGTCAGCACGTCCTGGAGGGGACGGCGCGCGGGGTGGTGATAGAGCACCTCGTTGGTCGCAAGCAGCGGCACTTTTGCTTTTGCGGCGAGATCATCGAGCTGCGCGAGGCGACGGCGGTCGTCGCCGCGATAGACCAGGCTCGCCGCCAGCCACACGCCCTCGGCACGACTGGTCTTCAGCTTGGCGAGAAGGTCCTGCGCTTGCGCCGCATCGAAGCGATGCGGCAGCGTCAGAATCAGGAGCTGGCCTTCGGAAAACGCAAGGAGATCGGCGAAGGTGAGATGGCATTCGCCCTTCGCGATCCGCGTGATGTCGTCGCCGCGCTTGCCCCTGGTGAGAAGTTGGCACAGCCGGCCATAGGCGGCGCGGTCGCGCGGATAGACCAGGATATCGGGCGTCCCATCGATGAAGACGATGCGCGTGCCGATCAGAAGCTTCGGCTTGTGCAGCACCTCGTCATTGTCGAGCTCCTTGTAGGCACGCACTACACCAGCGAGCGTGTTGTGATCGGCAATGCCGATCACGGGAATGCCGAGGATGCTGGCCTGATGCACATAGTCGCGCGGATCCGAGCCGCCGCGCAGGAAGGAGAAATTCGTGGTGATGCCGATCTCGGCATAAGCGGGCGTGTTCATGCGAAGAGACCGTGCACATACCAACCGGGAGGAGCGGGCTTGCCGTCGCCGTCGAAGCACTCCCCCTCGTAAAGACCATCGCGAAAGATCCAGAAGCGCAGGCCTTCGGCATCCTCGATGCGGAAATAGTCCCGCGTCAGTTGCTTGCCGTCCTGCCGCCACCATTCCATGGCGATGCGCTCGGGGCCTTCCACCCGCACCACCGCATGCTGCGCGCGACGCCAGGTGAATTGATGCGGCGGCCCGTCGGGGACGGTCGCGAACGGCACATTGATCGGCTCAGGCTTGTCGAACAGCCGCAACGGACGCAGCGGCGGCTCACTCTTGGTGCGCGCGGGCCATTCGGCCTGCATCGCCACGGCGAGATGATGCTGGGCAGGCGCCACCAGCACCGCACACTCAGGGATATGGGTATCCTCAGGCAGATGCACGACGATGCGCTTTCCGCCGATGCGCGCGGCGATGCGGTCGATCAGCGCGGCAAGCTCGTCATTGTCGTGGACATGGGCGTCGAGATCGCGCTGCTCCTGTACCACGATCTCGGTGCGGCTTGCCGACAGCCGCACCATGTCGAAGCCGAAGCCGGGATCGAGCGGATCGGCGAGTGCATCGAGACGCTCGCGGAACAGCCGGTCGACGACCGCGCTCCGCGTCACCGACCGCCCGGTTTCGACCATGATCGCGCGCACGGCGCCGTCGGTGCGGAAGAAGGTGGCCTCCAGCCGGCGCGCGCCCTTGCCCTGCTTCTCCATCGACGCGATCAACGTGTCGGCGAGGCGCGACAGCGTCATCGCGATCATGGTGTCGGTCGCGATCGGCTCGGCAAAGCGTTTCTCCACGATGTAATCGGGCAGCGGCTTTCGTGGATTGATCGGCGCATCGCCCTGCCCCAGCGCATGCGCGAGCAACGTGGAGAACCGCGCACCGAACCGCGCCGTGATTTCGCTCGGCGTGCGCGAGGCGACATCGCCGATGGTTTTCAGACCGGCGCGACGCAGGCCGGTGCTGATAGTCTCGCCCGCGCCGAGCGCGGACACCGGAAACCGGCTGATTGCCGCCGCCTCCCCACCATCGGCAACGATGGTCCCTGAAGATTGCCGCGTCAGCGTGCGCGCGCAGACCGAGGTACCGGCGATCGCCGCGCTGACGGCAAAGCCCTGGCGATCGAGGGCACGGACAAGGGTTTGCAACAGCGCGGCCTCGCCGCCAAACAGATGCGCGCAGCCGGTGATGTCGAGAAACAGCCCGTGCGGCGGATCGAGCGCCACCAGCGGCGTGAAGCGGTCGCACCAGTCGGCGATGTCGCCGATCGTCTTCGCATCAGCCACGGCATCGGCGTCGAACACCTTTAGATCCGGACACATCGCCCGGGCATTGGCCAGGGGCTGGCCGATATACAGACCGAGGCGCTCGGCGGCGTCGTCCAGCGCATGGATCACCAACGCGTTGCTGTCCTTGATGACGACGATGCTCGGATCATTGGTTCTACCCAGCCCGACGCCGTCGAAGAACCGCTGGATCCGGTCGATGGGCAGGCGCGGCAGCCACAGGCTGAGGATACGCCGACGATTCAGAGAACTGGCACTCATCACATTTCCATTCCATGATCCACCGGCCGCAGGGGCCATGACGATTGCGCAGGAGCTCGGCATCGAAGCGCGGCGCGCCCCAGGCACTCCACACCGGCCCCGGCGGCGAATGCGCCGCGCGAAGCATCCATCTGGTCTCGGCGGTCGAGGGCAAGGGTTGCGCGGCCATCCGCAGCAGCAAACCGGTGACACCGGAAGATTGCGCAGCCAGCGTCAGCTTGCGGCTCGCTACGAGATCGAACTGCCTGGTCTCACCCCAGAGCTCGAGCACGACCGCGCCCAGCGCGTCGCAGGCGAGCGCATCGGCCGACGTGCGCAGGGCACTCTCCACGTCGGCAGCGCGTACCATCACCATGCGGCGCGGATCGAGACCGATCTCGGCGAGCCCGCTCATCGACAGCGCACCGGTTTCAATGTCTGAAAAATCCTGCCGCACCCACAGCAGTGGCTTGCGCACCGTCACGCGCCCCGCAAGGCCGGTGACAAAGCCGGTCGCGGCTGCGCCCTGGCGTCCTTCGCAAAATACCTCGTGGATTGCCGCGCGCGCGAGCCCGCCCTTCAGCGCGCTGTCGGCCTCGCTATGGCCGAGCGCGACACGGTCACGATGATGCACGACCTCCGCCGTCTCGATGCGCTCGATCTGGCCGCGCAAGGCTGCAAGCGCGCTTGTTCGTGCGCCGCTCATATACGCCGCTCCTCAAGGGTGATTGCCGATGGCTCTCAAAAAGAGAACCAGCGGCTAGCTCATTTGTTCATGATATGTTCTAATATAAAGCTAACGACGCCCCGGGAGTCAATCGAATTGGCGGGCCTTGGGATTCATGAGCTGAATCAAAGGGATTACAACTATGGACGTGCAACGCAAGCTGGAAATCCTGGCGGACGCCGCCAAGTACGACGCGTCCTGCGCCTCCAGCGGCACCGAGAGGCGGGATTCCAGCGACGGCAAGGGCATGGGCTCGACCGCGCCCGGCATGGGCATCTGCCATTCCTACGCGCCGGACGGCCGCTGCATCTCGCTGCTCAAAGTGCTGCTGACCAACGCCTGCAATTACGATTGCCTCTATTGCGTCAACCGCGCCTCCTCCAATGTGCCGCGTGCCCGCTTCACCATCGACGAAGTGGTCAAGCTGACGCTCGACTTCTACCGGCGCAATTACATCGAGGGGCTGTTTCTCTCCTCCGGCATCATCCGCAACCCCAACTACACCATGGAGCAAGTGGTGAGCGTCGCGCGCAAACTGCGCGAGGAGCATCACTTCCGCGGCTACATCCATCTCAAGACTATCCCCGAGGCCGACGATGCATTGATCTCCGAGGCCGGCAAATATGCCGACCGTCTCTCCATCAACATCGAGATGCCGCAGGAGACGAGCCTGCAGCAATTCGCGCCCGAGAAAGACGTGCGCGCGATCCGCCGCACCATGGGCCGGCTGCGGCTGAAGCTGGACGAGGCCGAGGAAAACCGCAGCGCGAAGACGAAAGCCAAGCCGCAGCGCTTCGCGCCGGCCGGCCAGAGCACGCAGATGATCGTCGGCGCCGACGCGGCCTCCGACCACACCATCCTCCACACCAGCGCCAATCTCTACGGTTCATACCGGCTGAGGCGCGTCTATTATTCCGCGTTCAGCCCGATCCCCGATGCCAGCCGCGCGCTGCCTCTGCGCGCGCCGCCCTTGCTGCGCGAGCACCGACTCTATCAGGCCGATTGGCTGATGCGGTTCTACGGCTTCGACGTCGGCGAGATCGTCGACGACAGCGCGATGCTGCCGCTCGACATCGATCCAAAACTCGCCTGGGCGCTGCGCCACCGCGACCGCTTCCCGCTCGACGTCAACCGCGCCAGCCGCGAGGAATTGTTGCGCGTGCCGGGCTTCGGCACCAAGACGGTCGAGCGCATCATCGCGGCGCGCCGCACGACCACGATCCGTGTCGCCGATCTCGCGCGGCTGCATGTGCCCCGGAATAAAGCGCTGCCGTTCATCGTCCTCAGCGATCACCGGCCTACGCCGCATCGCCTCGACGAGGCACGGCTGATCGAACGGTTCAAGCCGAAGGCAACGCAACTGGGATTTGGCTTCTGATGCAGTACATCACCCTCGAGAGCGAAACCGATTTCGACGGCTGGCGCAAAGCCGCGCGTAACCTCGTGCTTCATCAGGTGAAACCGGCCGATGTCACCTGGGCCGTGCAGGGCGGCGAAGCGGAGCTGTTCGCGACGCCCTCGCCGTCTCCGCTGCCGGCGGCTGGCGACGGCACCTTCAACGTGCCTGCAAAATTCGTCGAGCTCGCCAAGGCCGCGATCCTGCATCGCGATCCCGAGCGTTTCGCGATCCTCTATCGCCTGCTGTTTCGGCTGAAGGACAATCACGATCTCATCGAGGTCGCGACCGATCCCGATGTCGCGCAAGTCATGGCCATGGCAAAGGCGGTCTACCGCGACGAGCACAAGATGCATGCCTTCGTGCGCTTCCGCGAGATCGGCAGGGAACGTGAAGCACACTACGTTGCGTGGTTCGAGCCGGAGCATCACATCGTCGAACTCGCCGCGCCGTTCTTCGCCAAGCGCTTTGCCGACATGCCATGGTCGATCCTGACGCCCGATTTGTGCGCGCATTGGGATGGCCATGCGCTCTCGTTCACATCAGGCGTCAGCAAGAGCGAGGCGCCGAGCGAAGACCGGCTGGAGGACACCTGGCGGCGCTACTACGCCAGCATCTTCAATCCCGCCCGCCTGAAGGTGAAGGCGATGCAAACGGAAATGCCGAAGAAATATTGGAGGAACCTGCCCGAGGCTTCGATCATTAAGCCTCTGATCGAGGATGCCGAGCGCATGACCGGCGCCATGATCGCCAATGCCGCAACCGATCCGCACAAGCCTCAAAAGCGGCCGGAGGCTCCGATGAAACGCAAGACCGCTATCGACGATCTCGAAGCGCTCCGCGAGGAGGCCGCCCACTGCCGCGCCTGCCATCTCTACAAGGACGCCACCCAGACCGTGTTCGGCGAGGGTCCGAAGTCCGCCAATATCATGCTGGTCGGCGAGCAGCCCGGCGACAAGGAAGACCTCGCGGGCCATCCCTTCGTCGGTCCGGCCGGCCAGATGCTCGACAAGGCACTGCAGGAGGCCGGCGTCGACCGCAAGAAGGTCTATGTCACCAACGCGGTGAAACACTTCAAATTCGTGCCGCGCGGCAAAATCCGCCTGCATCAGAAGCCGAACACGCCGGAGATAAAGGCCTGCCGGCAGTGGTACGAGCGGGAAGTCTCCGTCATCCAGCCCGATCTCATCGTCGCGATGGGCGCGACCGCCGCGCAGAGCGTGTTCGGCAAGATCACCCCGATCGGAAAGAACCGTGGCCGGCTCATAGACCTGCCCGACGGTCACAAGGCGCTGGTGACGGTGCACCCGTCCTATCTGCTGCGGCTGCCCGATCCGGAAGCCAAGGCGCTGGAATATCAGCGCTTTGTCGAAGACCTGAAGATCGTCGCCGGTTTGCAGAAGAAAGCCGCGCGCGCCGCCTGAATACGAGCGGGAAAACGGCTTTCAAGCCTCGGTTGTCATCCAGCCTTCAAATCCATCGAGGACAATAGCCCTTACAGAAAGTTAAGGGGCGTTCAGACATGACCGATGTTGCATTCGACCGCGCGGTAGCCGATCCCGCGCCGATCCAGCCGGCCTCGCGGCCAAATCTCGACAAGGGCTTCAATCCGCTGACGATGATCCTGTTCTTCGGCATCCTTGCCGCGGGCCTGCTCTATGTGGCCTACAGCATCTATGCCGACGTCGATGCGACCGGCACCAGGGTCACGAGCTACCTGCCCTTCATCCTCCTGTTCGTCGCGCTCTTGATCGCGCTCGGCTTCGAGTTCGTCAACGGCTTCCACGACACCGCCAACGCGGTCGCGACCGTGATCTACACCCACTCGCTGCCGGCCGAAGTTGCGGTGATGTGGTCGGGCTTCTTCAACTTCCTCGGCGTGTTGCTCTCGTCCGGCGCGGTCGCCTTCGGCATCGTCTCGCTGCTGCCGGTCGAGCTGATCCTGCAAGTCGGCTCCAGCGCCGGTTTCGCGATGGTGTTCGCGCTGCTGATCGCCGCGATCCTTTGGAACCTCGGCACCTGGTACTTCGGCCTGCCGGCCTCCTCCTCGCACACGCTGATCGGCTCGATCATCGGCGTCGGCGTCGCCAACGCGCTGATGCGCGGCCGCGACGGCACCTCGGGCGTGGACTGGGGCAAGGCCACCGAGATCGGCTATGCGCTTCTGCTGTCGCCGCTGGTCGGCTTCGTCTGCGCCGCCGGCCTGCTGCTGCTGCTCAAGCTGATCATCAAGAACCCAGCGCTCTATGCCGCCCCCGAGGGTAACAAAGCCCCGCCGATCTGGATTCGCGGCCTGCTGATCCTGACCTGCACCGGCGTCAGCTTCGCCCACGGTTCGAACGACGGCCAGAAGGGCATGGGCCTGATCATGCTGATCCTGATCGGCACCGTGCCCACGGCCTATGCGCTCAACCGCGCCTTGCCGGAGTCGCAGGTCGCCCAGTTCGCGAAGGTCTCGGAAGCCGCCTCCAAGGTGGTTGCGGCCAAGGGCGCCGGTCACGCGATCATCGGCGATCCCCGTCCCGTGGTGACGCAGTACATCACCTCGCACCACATCAGCGAAGGCACCTATCCCTCGCTGTCGGTGCTGGTGAAGGATGTCGGCGAGCAGGTCGCGAAATACGGTTCGCTGAACAAGGTGCCGGCGGAAGTCGTCGGCAACACCCGCAACGACATGTACCTGACCTCGGAAGCGATCCGCTTCCTGATGAAGGACAAGGAAAACGACCTCAGCAAGGAAGAGGTCGCGACCTTGAACGCCTACAAGGGCGGGCTCGACAGCGCGACCAAGTTCATCCCGACCTGGGTGAAGGTCGCGGTCGCCATCGCGCTCGGCCTCGGCACCATGATCGGCTGGAAGCGCATCGTCGTCACCGTCGGTGAGAAGATCGGGAAGACCCATCTCACCTACGCGCAGGGTGCCTCCGCCGAGCTCGTCGCCGCCGCCACGATCGGCGCCGCCGACGTGTTCGGCCTGCCGGTCTCGACCACCCACGTGCTGTCGTCCGGCGTCGCCGGCACCATGGCCGCGAACGGTTCAGGTCTCCAGGTCGCCACCATCAGGAACATGGTGATGGCCTGGGTGCTGACCTTGCCGGTCGCGATCCTGTTGTCAGGCACGCTGTACGTGATCTTCTCGCGGATCTTCTGAGCTCTTTCCCTCTCCCCGTTCTTACGGGGAGAGGGTCAGGGTGAGGGGCTGCTTCCGCGATCGCGGTGAGAGACGGACTCGCGGAGAGTCCCCCTCACCCGAAATTCAAGCTGCGCTCGAATTTCGACCTCTCCCCGCAAGCGGGGCGAGGTGAAGTAAGAGCCTTACGATGCCGCGAGCGACTCCTCGACCAGCTTGACCCAGTACGACGTGCCGTAAACGATCGCCTCGTCATCGAAATTGTAGGCGGGGTGATGCAGGCCGGCGCTATCGCCGTTGCCGCAGAAGATGAAGGCGCCGGGGCGCGCTTCCAGCATATAGGCGAAATCCTCGCCGCCCATCAGCGGCGACATCTCGAGCACATTGGCCTCGCCCGCGACTTGCCCCGCGATGCGACGCGCAATCTCGGTCTCCGCGGCGTGATTGTTCACCACGGGATAATTCCGCTTGTAGTGCAGGTCGATCTTGGCGCCGGTGATCTGCGCCACGCCCGCCACGACCTCGTGCACGCGCTTCTCCACCAGCTTGCGCACCTCGAGCGACAGCGTGCGGATGGTGCCCCTCAGTGTCGCGGTTTGTGGAATCACGTTGCGGGCATTGCCCGCGTGGAACTCGCAGATCGAGATCACGGCCGATTCCAACGGATCGACGCTGCGCGCGACGATCGACTGCAGCGCCGTGATCACCTGTGCGCCGACCAGAACGGAATCGACACATTTGTGCGGCCGCGCGGCATGGCCGCCGAGACCCTCGATCATGATATCGACCTCGTCGGTCGCCGCCATGATCGGACCCGGCCGGATCGCGAACGAGCCCACCGGGATGCCCGGACCGTTGTGCATGCCGTAGACCTGCTCGATGCCGAAGCGCTCCATCATTCCGTCCTTGACCATGGCCAAGCCGCCGGCGCCCCCCTCCTCGGCCGGCTGGAAGATCACCACCGCATCGCCGGCGAAGTTGCGGGTCTCGGCGAGATAACGCGCAGCACCGAGCAGCATCGCGGTGTGGCCGTCATGACCGCAGGCGTGCATCTTGCCCGGGGTCTTCGAAGCGTAAGGCAGGTTGGTCTGTTCCTCGACCGGTAGCGCATCCATGTCGGCACGCAGGCCGATGGCCTTGAGGCCCTCGCCGGCCGGCTTGCTGCCCTTGATCACGCCGACCACGCCGGTCTGGCCGATGCCCGTCACGACCTCATCGCAGCCGAATTCGCGCAGGCGGTCCGCGACGAATGCTGCGGTGCGGTGGACGTCGTAGAGCAGCTCCGGATACTGGTGGATGTCCCGGCGCCAGGCCTGAATATCGGGTTGAAGGTCGGCGACGCGGTTCACGATGGGCATGGAGGGGTCTCGGGGTTTATTGAAAATGCAGGCCTGTCTACCATGCAAGCACCAGTCCACCCAACTGGCGGAGGGTCTGGGGTAGCTCTGTCCTCTCGTCATGGCCGGGCTTGTCCCGGCCATCCACGTCTGACTATTAGAACGGAAAGCGCGTGGATGCCCGGGACAATCCCGCGCATGACGCCTGTCGGGTGGAAGCAGAATGCCAAGGCGGCTCGAAGGTGAGTTTGACTACATTGTCGTTGGGGCCGGCACGGCGGGCTGCATCGTCGCCAACCGGCTGTCGGCCAATTCCAGCAATCGCGTCCTCATCCTCGAAGCCGGCGGCGACGACAACTGGATCTGGTTCCACATTCCCGTCGGATATCTCTTCGCCATCGGCAATCCGCGCTCGGACTGGATGTTCAGGACCGAGGCCGAGCCCGGCCTGAACGGCCGGTCGCTCGCCTATCCCCGTGGCAAGGTGATCGGCGGCTCTTCGGCGATCAACGCCATGATTTCGATGCGCGGACAGGCCGCCGACTACGATCACTGGCGCCAGCTCGGCATGACCGGCTGGGGTTATGACGATTTGCTGCCGCTGTTCAAGCGGCTCGAGGATCACTTCCTCGGCGCGAGCGAGCATCACGGCGCCGGGGGCGGCTGGCGCATCGAGGCGCCGCGACTGTCCTGGGACGTCTTGGATGCGGTGGGCGATGCGGCCGAGGAGATGGGCATCAAGCGCATCCCGGATTTCAATACCGGCGACAACGAAGGCACCAGCTATTTCCACGTCAATCAGAAGCGCGGCCGACGCTGGTCGTCGGCGCGCGGCTTCCTCAAGCCGGTATTGAACCGCCCGAACCTGCGGCTCGAAAAGCATGTGCTGGTCGATCGTCTGATCATCGAACAGGGCCGCGCCATCGGCGTGCGCTTCATCCAGAATGGCGAGATCTTCGAGACGCGTGCCAAACGCGAGGTGATCCTCTCGGCAGGCGCGATCGGCTCAGTGCAGGTGCTGCATCGCTCCGGCATTGGGCCCGCCGACTGGCTGTCGCCGCTCGGCATCGACATCGTGATGGACAAGCCCGGCATCGGCCGCAATCTGCAGGATCATCTGCAGCAGCGCGCGATCTACAAGGTCGAGGGCGTGCGCACACTGAACGAGACCTATTACAACCTGGTTCGACGCGGCCTGATGGGCCTCGACTACGCCTTCCGCCGCCGCGGGCCGTTGACCATGGCGCCGTCGCAGCTCGGCATCTTCACCCGCTCCGATGCGACGCGCGCACGCGCCAACATCCAGTTCCACGTGCAACCGCTGTCGCTCGACAAGTTCGGCGATCCCCTGCACCGCTTCCCCGCGATCACGGTGAGCGCCTGCAATCTCCAGCCGACATCGCGCGGTACCGTACGTCTGCGTTCGGCAGCGCCGGACGAAAAGCCAATCATCGCGCCGAATTATCTTTCAACGGATGACGACCGTCAGGTCGGCGCCGATGCCATCCGCACCACCCGCCGCCTGATGCAGCAGAAGGCGCTGGCAAAATATCGCCCGAGCGAATATCTGCCCGGCCCCGCCGTCGGCGACGACGATGCCTCGCTCGCCAAGGCCGCCGGCGACATCGGCACCACCATCTTCCATCCCGTCGGCACCGCGAAGATGGGTGCGGTGAGCGATCCGATGGCGGTGGTCGACGAACGCCTGCGCTTCTACGGCCTCGGCGGCCTTCGCATTGTCGATGCCTCGATCATGCCGACCATCACGTCGGGCAATACCAACACGCCGACTGCGATGATCGCCGAGAAAGGCGCGACGATGATTTTGGAAGATGCGAAGTGAATGCGTAGCCTGATGGGACGAGGCGAAATCCGCGAGAGGACGCTCGATTGGTCCCGTATTCCGCTACGCTCCATACGGGCTACGCGTCCAACCACCTCACGAAAACGTCATCGCGTCCGGGAATAAGTCCCCTCCTCCCGCAATCACCTCCCCGAAGCCCAATTCCGGGCGAAGTGGAGCTGCGCGATGAGCGGACATGATCACGGCGAGGACGGCTTGAGCCGCCGCAAGGTGTTGGAATGCATGACCTGGGCCGGCACCGGGGTGCTCTGGACCATCACCGGTGGCGTGCCGCGCTCGCTCGGCATCATCGATTCCGCGCAAGCTGCGACCGCGGCCGCGCCCGGAATGACCTTCCTCCAGATCAGCGACAGCCATGTCGGCTTCGACAAGCCGGCCAATCCCAACGCGCTCGGCACGCTGGAGGAAGCCATCAACAAGATCAACGCGATGCCGGTCAAGCCGTCGTTCATGATCCACACTGGCGACATCACGCATCTCTCCAAGGCCGCCGAGTTCGACAATGCCGATCGCATCATCTCGCAGAGCAAGCTCGACGTGCATTACGTGCCCGGCGAGCATGACTTCCTCGACGAGGACGTGAAGTTCTATCGCGAGCGCTACGGCCGCGGCACCAAGGGCGCGGGCTGGTATTCGTTCGACGCCGGCGGCGTGCACTTCATCGGCCTCGTCAATGTCGTCGACCTCAAGGCCGGAGGCCTCGGCAATCTCGGCGCCGAGCAGCTCGCCTGGCTCGAGGACGATCTGCGCGGCAAGTCGAAATCGACACCGATCGTGCTGTTCGCCCACATCCCGCTCTGGACCGTCTACCCCGAATGGGGCTGGGGCACTGAGGACGGCGCCCGCGCGCTGGAACAGGTGAAGGGCTTTGGTTCGGTCACCGTGCTGAACGGCCACATTCACCAGGTGATGCAGAAGGTCGAAGGCAACGTCACGTTCCATACCGCCCGCTCGACCGCCTTCCCGCAGCCGGCGCCGGGATCTGCCCCCTCGCCCGGACCGATGAAGGTCGAGGACGCAAAGCTCCGCGCGATGCTCGGCGTTGCCAGCATCAACTTCAAGCAGAACGAGCAGCGGCTCGCGATCATCGACACGCCGCTCCAGGGTTGATGCAGGGCCAACGGAAGCTGACAATGAAGACACTCAATCGCCGCGACCTCGGTGTCGCCTTCGGTCTCGCTTTGGCCGCGGCCATGCTGCTACCCGCCACCATCGCCCATGCCGACGACATAGAGGTGCATATCGACAATTTCGTCTTCCAGCCGGCCGAGCTCAGGATCAAGGTCGGCACCACCGTGACATGGACCAACCGGGACGACATCCCCCACACCGTGATGTCGGCCGGGAAGTTCAGGTCCAAGACCCTGGATACTGACGACAAGTTCTCGTTCACCTTCACTAATGCGGGCGACTACAAATATTTTTGTTCTCTGCACCCGCACATGACGGGGATGATCAAGGTTGAGTAACATCTCGAACCAAGGCATCAACGTCTTGCCCGGCCGATTGTCCCACGCCGGCCGGGCTCGTGTGCCTTCGGTCACACACAGAGAAAACACGAACAGGGACGAGACGAACAGCGACGAAACGAAGCAACGAGCAGAACAAGAGGCAAAGCGAGGAGCTATGCCCGCCAACGACGATTTGCAGAAGGCGCAACGCTTCCGCGAGGCGGCGCTGCCCTATCTCGACGACGTCTACACGCTCGCGCGCTATCTGTTGCGTGACGCCTCCGATGCCGAGGACGCGGTGCAGGAGTGCTATCTGCGCGCGCTGAAGCATTTCGACAGCTATCGCGGGCCGGCGATGAAGCCCTGGCTGTTCGCGATCCTGCGTAACGTCTGCAATGCCGAATATGCACGGCGCGCGCACAGGCACAGCGCAATCGACGATACGCCCGGCGCTGCCGAGCAGACGCCGATCTGGCAAGAGACCGAGGCAAGTCCGGAAACCGAAGTGCTGCGCAGCCGCGATGCGGGCGCGATCCGCAAGCTGATCGACGCGCTCGCCGAACCGTTCAAGGAAACATTCGTGCTGCGGGAGATCAACAGCCTGTCCTATCGTGAAATCGCCGAGGCCGTCGGTGCACCCGTCGGCACTGTGATGTCCCGCCTCGCCCGCGCCCGCGCCATGCTGCGCGCGGCCTGGACGGCGGATGAGGAGCAAGCAAGATGACCTGCGACGAAGCAAGGATCCTGCTTCACGCGCTGCTCGACAACGAGCTCGATGCCGGCCACGCGCGCGAGGTCGAAGCCCATATCGCCAGCTGCCCGGCCTGCGCTGCGGAGTTTTCGGCCCAACGCGACATGCAACGCGTACTCGCGAACGCCGATTTGCGCTACACCGCACCGGCGAGCCTGCGTGCGCGTATCGAGGCCTCGCTGCCGCAGCCGCAGCGTCAACAGCCGAGCCGCCGCTCCGTGCTGCGCGGCTTTGCGATGGGCTCGGCAGTCTCCGCGCTGGCCGCCTCCGGCGTCGTCGCATTGGTGCTGCGCCAGGACGACCAGCAGCGCATCCTGTCGGAGGTCGTCTCCGCGCATCTGCGCTCGCTCCAGGCCGGCCACCTCATCGACGTGGTCTCGACCGACCAGCACACGGTGAAGCCGTGGTTCAACGGCAAGCTCGACGTCGCCCCACCCGTGATCGACCTCACCGCACAAGGCTTTACGCTGGTGGGAGGCAGGCTCGATTATATCGACGCCCGCGCCATCGGCGCGGTCGTCTACAAGCGCCGGCAGCATGTGGTCAATCTGTTCGTGTCGCAGACGTCGAACGCGGAATACCGGGCGCCCAAGACTGAGACCATGCAGGGCTTCAACTGCCGCCGCTGGGGCAATCGCGGCCTGAACTTCTGGGCCGTGAGCGATCTCGGCGCAGACGAGCTCGCCGAGTTCGTCGACAAGTTCGAGGCGGCGATGAAGGCGAATGTGGAGGGGTAGCGGCGCAACATCGCACCACGATGTTGATAGACCGAAGTGCCTCCACTTGGTCGTCCTGGCGAAAGACCCATTGCCACAGGGCAAAGTTATGCACGTGGTACTGGCCCCGAGGTCTATTGATAAATCACGCGGTATGGGTCCTGGCTTTCGCCAGGACGACATCGGGGGCTTGGAAGCATTGGAGCGACACGCCGGTCTCGCGCGACGGACCGCGCATTCGGCCTCAGGTTACGCCGACCGCCTCACCGCGTTGTCCACCAGCGTCTTGCCGAGCGACCAGATCGCGCCGGGGACCTTGTGGCTGCCGGCGATGACGTCGTCGAAGGCGCGCTCGATCCATCCGCAATCTTCCTCGGTGATGGTGAGCGGCGGCAGAAGCTTGATGGTGTGGCTGCCATGGCCCGCGACTTGCGTGAGGATCTTGTGGTCCTTGAACAGCGGCACGGTGATGAGCTGGCAGAACAGGCCCTTGTTGGCCGCCTCCAGCACGTTCCAGGACGCCCGCAGCCGCAACGATTTCGGCGGGCCGAACTCGACGCCGATCATCAGGCCCTTGCCGCGGACTTCCTTCAATAGCTCATAGCCGGGCACCATGCGCGTGAGCGCGAGGCGCAGCTCGGCACCGCGTTTGGCGGCGGACTCGATCAGCTTCTCGGACTCCATGACGTCGAGCGTGGCGATGCCCGCGGCCATCGCCAGGTCGTTCTTGGAGAAAGTGGAGCCGTGCACGACTGCACGGTCCATCTGGTTGAAGATCTTGTCGAAGATGCTCTTGCGCGTCAGCACCGCGCCGACCGGCACGTGGCCGCCGGACAGCGACTTCGACAGCAGCACCATGTCGGGCTCGACGTTCCAGTGCTCGACCGCGAGGAAGCGGCCGGTGCGGCCCATGCCGGTCTGGATCTCGTCGGCGACGAACAGCGTGCCGTATTTCTTGCAGAGCGCAGCCGCACCCGGCAGGAACTCGTCGGTGGGCATGTTGACGCCCTTGCCCTGGATCGGCTCGACGACGAAGGCCGCCACCTCGCGCGAGGCCAGCGCCTTTTCGAGCGCGGCGAGATCGTTGAACGGGATCGAGGTGCAGCCCGGCAGCAGCGGCTCGAAGCCGGTGCGGAAGTTCGAATCACCGGTGAGCGACAGCGCGCCATAGGTCAGGCCGTGATAGCCGTGGGCACAATAGACGATCCCCGGACGGCCGGTGGCGCCACGGGCGAACTTGATCGCGGCTTCGACGCATTCGGCGCCCGAATTGGCGAAGAACGCCTTGTCGAGATAAGGGACGTATTTCAGGAGCCGCTCGGCGAGCACGCCGGCAAGCACCGAGACGTCGAACTGGACGAGGTTGGGCAGATCGGCATCGAGCACGCTCTTGAGCGCCTCGCGCATGACAGGATGATTGCGCCCGATCGCAAACACGCCAAAACCGGACAAGAGGTCAAGATAGCGCGCCCCGTCACGATCGTAGAGGTACTGTCCCTGCCCCTTCTGGAAGCCGACATCGTAGCCGATGGTCTTCAGAACCCGAACGAACTGCTCGTTCAGATGCCGATTATGCAGGGCGCTGCGCTGGGCCTGGCGGTCCGCGAACAGCTGAGACATGTCTGGATTTGGGCTGTGCATCCGCTACATACTTCGGTTGAGGGCCGTCTCGTCAACTGAAAACGGACCGTTGCCAAAAACGGTCTGTGCGGCCTTTTGCCCTTTTTCGGACCATCTTCGCAAGCAGAGCTTTAGACCATGTTGCACTGCCAAGGAACTATCATGCGTTTAGCCCTTTACACCGGACTAATACTGGCTGGCGGTTACACCTGCCTGACCCCGGCGCTCGCCGCCGATCCGACCGGCGACTGGCGGGTTGCCGACGGCGTCGCCAACATTCGTGTCGCCCAATGCAATGGCAGCATGTGGGGCGCGGTTTCCTGGGAAAAACAGCCCGGCGGCCGCGACGAGAACAATCCGGACGCGTCGAAAAAGACCCGGCCCACGCTGGGCATGGCGACCCTGATCGACATGAAGAAGAAGCCCGGCGCCGATCAGTGGGAAGGTCAGGTCTACAACGCCAAGGACGGCCAGCTCTACAGCGCGACCATCACGCCGGTTGGCACCGACCAGCTCGAGATCAAGGGCTGCGTGATGGGCTTCCTGTGCGGTGGCGAGACCTGGACACGGGTCAGCCCCCCGATTCCCTTGAGCTCCGCCAACGCCATGGCCAAGGGCGCGCCAAAGCCCACCGGCGCGGCGCCGAAAGCCCTGGGAACGACGGGCGCTATGGCGGCGCAGCCTGCGCCCGCAGCCCCGAAGGCCGCCGGCACCGCCAAACCCGGTCAGAAGGGCGCCGCCGACCAGGTCGGCGACATCTGCCTACTCCCTGAGATTGCGGGGTTTGCCCATTAGGGCGGGCTGAAACAGCAGCACGGCGGCGAGCGTCGTCACCAGCGACAGCGCGAGCAGCTTGCCCATGCTGGACGTGCCGGGATGGCTCGACAACCAAAGGCTGCCGAACGCGGTCGCCGTCGTCAGCGCGCTGAAAAAGATCGCGCGCGTCAGGCTGGTCTGGAGCAGGTTTGTCCTGCCCGAGCGCCAGGCCACGACATAGTAGATCTTGAAGGCCACGCCGACGCCGAGCAGCAGCGGGAACGCGACAATGTTGGCAAAGTTCAGCGGCAAGCCGATCAGCACGCAGATCTCGAGCGTCACCGCGCCGGCCACCAGCAGCGGCACCAACGTCATCAGCACGTCGACGAACCGGCGCAGCGTGATCCACAGCAACAGGCCGATCACCAGCAGCGCGTAGATTCCCGCATGGATGAACGCCTTCACCACGGTGTCGCCCGACTTCAGGATCGAGACCGGACCGCCGATCGCGGTCGGCTCGGCAACGAGTACCGCCGCCGCAAATTTGCGCAGCGTGTCGTTGTCGTTGGGATCGCCCTTCGGCAGCGCCTCGACACGGATGATGCCGTCCTTGCTCTTCCAGGCGCTGACGAGATCTGCCGGCAATGACTTCAGGGTGACCGGCTCGGCCTGCATCGCGTTCCGGAGCTGGTCGAACACGATCTTCATCGGCGCGACGAACACGTCCTGCGCCTTGTTCCGCGTAGCTTCATCGCCATTGGCGAGCTTTTCCAGTGCGTCCGCGAGCCGACGCGAGGCGACCGCACCCGGGCCCTTCGCGTCGCCTGCGGTCCGGCGCAGATTGTCGACCGAGGATTTCAGCGCATCGACGTTTTCCTTGTCCGTCGGTGCGGCGTCGATCTGGTCGGGATTGAGCGCGGGGTTCAGCACCTTGGCGCCCTGCGCGAGCAGCTTCAGCTTCGGCGGCTGGTCTTCAGGAACGAAGCTGTTGAGCGACATCACGCGCAACACCTCCGGTACCTTCTCCAGCTTTGCCTCCACCTGCCTTGCCTGCTCTTCCGACGTGGTCATCACGTTGATGGCATTGGCGCCCGTGTTGGGATCCTTGCGCAAATCGAGGAAGGTCGCGATCGACTCCGCCTTCGGGTTGCGCAGGTTCATCGGGTTGAAGTCGAACTTCATGTAGTAGAGCAGCGGCAGGCCGGCGACCGCCAGAAACATCGTGCCACCGACGACCAGCACGCGGTGCTTCTCCAGGAAGTGATCGAGCGGCGCCAGGAAGGCATAGCCG
The DNA here is from genome assembly GCF_055807615.1 of Bradyrhizobium sp. MV1.5. Classification (NCBI taxonomy): domain Bacteria; kingdom Pseudomonadati; phylum Pseudomonadota; class Alphaproteobacteria; order Hyphomicrobiales; family Nitrobacteraceae; genus Bradyrhizobium; species Bradyrhizobium sp. MV1.5. Next base: position 21,278 of record NZ_JBVVPL010000023.1, read on the forward strand.
ACCGGCTCCTTCTCGCCGGGCGGGTTCAACAGCTTCAGCATCGCCGGGAGTACCGTGATGCTGGTGACGAACGCGACCAGCATGCCGACGCCGGCGATCTGGCCGAGTTCGGCGATACCTTTGTAGTCGGTGGGGATGAAGCAGAGGAAGCCGGCCGCGGTCGCCATTGCCGCCAGCGACAACGGAATTGCCGACCGCTTGGCGGCCAGGATCAGCGCGCCCGAAAGGTCGTTATGCTTGTAGCGTTCGGAGCGATAGCGGACGCTGTACTGGATGCCGAAATCGACGCCGAGACCGACGAACAGCACGGCGAATGCGATCGACAGCAAATTGAGCGAGCCCACCATCATCAGGCCGGCGGCGGTGGTCAGCGCAAGACCGACGAAGAGATTGACGAACACCGCGAAGATGATCTTCGCCGAATGCAGCGCCAGCCACAGGATGAGCAGCACGACGAGGACCGTGCCGATGCCGTTGACGACGGCGCCTTCCTGGACGGTTGCATATTCCTCGTTGGCGATCGGGACCGGTCCGGTCAGCCGGACTCGCGCCTGATATTTGGTGGCAAAATCCAGATCGGCTGCGGCCTTGCGGATCGCATCGGTGGCGCCCTTGCCGGGCTCGAGCGCGTTGTAGTCGAGGATCGGCTTGAACTCGATGAAGGCGCGCTTGTCCGAATCCGTCAGCGGCTGGTCACTGACGAGCTCGCGCCAGGAGAAGGTCGCGTTGCCCTTATTGAGCACGGTCTCGACCGTTTGCGCGATCTGGTTGAAGGGCCGCTCGGTGTTGTCGAGCTTGACCTGCCCGCGTTTCACGCCGGCAAGTCCCGTCTCGAGCGCGCCGGTCAGGCCGCGGATCGAGGGATCGCCCGCCATGATCTCGATCAGGGGCGCGGCGGATTCGAACTGGCCGGTGACCTTGGCGACTTCTTCTGTCGGCAGGAACAACAGGCCATTCTTCTCGAAGAACTCGCCGGTGCCGAGCTGCTGCATCGACTGGAACTCGGTCTTGTTGTCCCTCAGCTTGGCGTAGAGGGCGTCCGACGCCGCGGTCGCCATCTCCGGCGTCTTGGCTTCGACCACCGCCGTAATCGTCGCATCGCGGTCGAAGGCGCGATCGAACTGCTGGTCACGTTGGCGCCAGTCCAGATTTTGGGCAATCAGCGAATTGATGTCGGTGTTGATGGCGAAGTGCCGGGACGTGTAATAGCCCGCCCCCACCGCCAGCAGGAGCCCGAGAACGACGACGAGGGAGGCAAACCGGGTGCAGGCCCTGACGATGGCAACGACGACGCTTTGCAGCACTACTTTTCTTTCTGCGGTTAACAGCTTGCCGGAAACGCCCGCTGTTTAACGGAGTTCCCGGCCGAAACCTATTGCTGTTTTGAGTGGTTGTCGCCGTCAGAAGGTTCGAGGTAAACGGCGGAAGACCATGGCAAAATCATGCGGGGGCCGTCGGTATAGCCGGGGAGTTGAGGCGGGAAAGTGACGAAGCGTGCGCACAAATGTCGTCACATTTGCTGCCACGGACGACATCTACTATAATACCGCAAAACTGTTCCCGCAGGGAACCAAAGTTCATTCCGCCTTTCCTTGCTGCCGATTTTTTGACACAAAGTGCTGCGCCTCCATGCATCGGGCCCCGAAAGGGGTGGGCGGCTACCGCGTGCGCGAAACCGATGGTGCGGATATTGCAACTCATTGGTTCGTATCGGGGTGTCCCCTGAACTTGAGAGCGGATTGGTGCAACTTGCGTGATGGCCGTCCAATGGAAGTTTATCTGGCGCAACCGCGCGGCTTTTGCGCGGGCGTGGTGCGTGCGATCGAGATCGTGGAACGGGCGCTGGAGAAGTACGGCCCGCCCGTCTACGTGCGCCATGAGATCGTACACAACAAGTACGTCGTCGAGAGCCTGAAGAACAAGGGCGCGATCTTCGTCGAGGAACTGTCGGAGGTACCGCCGAAGGCCGTGACCGTCTTCAGCGCTCATGGTGTCGCCCGCAGCGTCGAGGAAGAAGCGGCCGCACGCGACCTTCCGGTGCTCAACGCCACCTGCCCCCTGGTCACGAAAGTTCACAATCAGGGGAAGCGTTACATCGCCAGGGGCCGCACCCTGATCCTGATCGGCCATGCCGGCCACCCCGAGGTCGAGGGTACGATGGGCCAGGTTCCCGCCCCCGTATTGCTGGTCCAAAGCGTTGAAGAGGTTAAGGCCCTCGAGCTGCCGGCGGATACGCCAGTGGCCTATATCACCCAGACCACCCTGTCGGTGGATGACACAAAGGATATCATTTCGGCCCTCCAGGCCCGCTTTACAGATATTCAAGGCCCGGATATCCGGGATATCTGCTATGCGACACAGAACCGCCAATCTGCGGTAAGGGACTTGAGCAAGCTGGTCGACGTGATCTTGGTGGTGGGCGCTGCCAATAGCTCGAATTCGAACCGGCTCCGCGAAATCGGCACTGAGGCCGGTGTCGCGAGTTATCTGATTGCCGACGGCAGCGCGCTCAATCCCGAGTGGTTGAAAGATGCCAGAACCGTCGGTGTCACGGCCGGCGCTTCGGCGCCCGAGGTACTCGTGGATGACGTGATCGAAGCGATGCGGCGGATCGGACCGGTCAAGGTCTCGGTGCTCCCCGGCCGCGAGGAAAACATCGAATTCCGGCTTCCGGCCCAACTGGCTGCGAGCTGACCCACCCGAATTTCAAGCCCAGAAAGAAACTTGTAATGGCTATCCCCTTCTTCAAGGAAATGCGTATCGGCGGCTATTTGATCAAGCAGAAGCTGCTTGGCCGCAAGCGCTATCCGCTCGTGCTGATGCTGGAGCCGCTGTTCCGCTGCAACCTCGCCTGCGTCGGCTGCGGCAAGATCGATTATCCGGATGCGATCCTCAACCGCCGCATGACCGCGCAAGAGTGCTGGGACGCGGCCGACGAGTGCGGCGCGCCGATGGTCGCGATTCCCGGCGGCGAGCCGCTGATCCACAAGGAGATCGGCGAGATCGTGCGCGGCCTCGTGGCGCGCAAGAAGTTCGTCTCGCTCTGCACAAATGCGCTGCTGCTCGAGAAGAAGCTCGATCTGTTCGAGCCCTCGCCCTATCTGTTCTTCTCCGTGCATCTCGACGGCCTGAAGGAGCATCACGACAAGGCCGTGTCGCAGAAGGGCGTGTTCGACCGTGCCGTCTCCGCGATCAAGGCGGCCAAGGCCCGCGGCTTCACCGTCAACGTCAACGCCACCATCTTCGACGGCCACCCGGCCGAGGAGATCGCCAAGTTCTTGGACCTCACCGTCGAACTCGGTGTCGGCGTCTCGATGTCGCCCGGCTATGCCTATGAGCGCGCGCCGGACCAGGAGCACTTCCTCAACCGCACCAAGACCAAGAAGCTGTTCCGCGACGTTTTTGCGATGGGCAAGGGCAAGAAGTGGAATTTCATGCATTCCGGCCTGTTCCTCGACTTCCTCGCCGGCAACCAGGAATACGAGTGCACGCCCTGGGGCATGCCCGCGCGCAACATCTTCGGCTGGCAGAAGCCCTGCTATCTGCTCGGTGAAGGCTACGCAAAAACCTTCAAGGAGCTGATGGACACCACCGACTGGGAGACCTACGGCACCGGCAAGTACGAGAAGTGCGCGGACTGCATGGCCCATTGCGGCTACGAGCCGACGGCGGCGACCGCAGCCATCAACAACCCGCTGAAGGCGATGTGGGTGTCGCTGCGCGGCATCAGGACCACGGGTCCGATGGCCCCGGAGATCGACATGAGCAAGCAGCGCCCTGCGCAGTACATCTTCTCGGCGGAAGTGCAGAAGCGCCTGTCGGAGATCCGCAAGGACGAGGCCGAGGCTGCGCAGGAGAAGGCGGCGCGGAAGGCTTCGACCGCCGCGTAAGCGCGATGACCTGTAGCCTGGATGGAGCGCAAGCGAAATCCGGGACGGTCCCTCCGCGTTGAATGTCCCGGATTGCGCCCCGCTCCACTCAGGTTAGGCAGACATCAAACAAAAAGCGCCCGATCGCCAATGGCGACCGGGCCTTTTGTTTTTTTGCTCAGGCGCATTGGGGAAGAGCAAATGTGCAGGCAGTGCTCCCCTCCCTCCGCTGTGGGGTCAGTTAGCTCTCCCGCAAAAAAGTGAAAAACAACCCCATGCACAGTAGAAACGCGACTGCTGAACGGCTCAGTGTGCATTCGGCAAGTCATTGCGGCGTCGAACAAATCAGCGGCAACCGGGCAATGGCTGGGATTCTGCAGATTTGCACCGCATTCGAGCCGCGCCGTCATTTTGAGCGCAATCGAAGGCCAGCACTAGCTTCGTATTTTACGAATTTAATTTGACGCGTCGGGCAAAACAGTGGCACTATGCCATCATGGCCCATTCGAAAGCGGCGCCAGCCAGTCGGCGGCGCGCGGAAGCACTACTTTCCCGAAATCCAACCTCCGCGCAAACCGTACGATAGACGAGCGCTTGTCACAGGAATTACCTGTGTCTCACTTAGGGGTGCATTCCAAGGGTGCCCCGCGAGGGCCACTTAATTGGGGCTCATAAGGCTAAACTGTAACCGAACGCCCGCGCTTTCTATGGCGGCTCGCGCCTTCCCGTAGAAGAAGTCGGCCTTATGGCTCAGCGGGAACTTCCCGACCAGGTTGATTACAATACCGCGCCCCTTGGCATCGGGCACCTTTTTGAATATCTCGCCACTTTCGATAAAGCGAAGATACGCGTTGAGCTTGTTCTGAAGAAGGACGAGATGGTCGCCTTCGTTGTCATCCCACGGCAGATGATCGCTGATCGTGAGCCATAGCTCACCGGAAGCCTTGTCGATGGTCGCGACGTCAATTGTATCGGCCTGATCTACTGACATATTCAGCCCGTAGGATGGGTTGAGCCCTTGCGAAACCCGTCTCACTTGTTTGGTGATAACGTTGCGCCATGACCGCGTACCGTCGCAACTTCGTTCCGGGTGGGTGCTTCTTCTTTACCGTCAATCTGGCGGAACGGAAGCTATCGTTGCTCACGGATCATGTCGAGCTATTGCGCGCGGCGTTTCGTGAGACGCACCAGCGCCATCCGTTCACGATCGATGCCATCGTGGTGTTGCCTGATTATCTTCACACCGTATGGACGTTGCCTGAAGCTGACGCCGATTTTGCAATGCGCTGGCAATTGATCAAGTCCACGTTTTCGCGCGGTCTGGCGCGAAACGAAAGGATCTCCCGAAGCCGTTCGGCCAAAGGTGAGCGGGGCATCTGGCAACGCAGATATTGGGAGCACACCATTCGCGACGAAATCGATTTCGCCCGGCATATCGACTATGTTCATATCAATCCGGTCAAGCACAGGCTCGTCGACCGGGTACGCGACTGGGCGCCGTCCTCGTTTCATCGTCACGAGGAGCTTGGCAACTATCCAGTCGATTGGGCGGGCGATCAGTCGGATGATGGCCGCGATTATGGAGAGCGCTGATCGGGAAGAGATGGGTTTCGCAAGGGCTCAACCCATCCTACGGAGTGACGCTTTGCGAGGCCCGGCCGCTGATGGCGACCAGGCCACGATCAAAAAAAGGCCCGGCACCAATGGCGACCGGACCTTTTGTTTTTAGTGATCGCAGAACCCGGCTCAGGCCGCCTCGGAGACCAGCGCTTCGCTCTCCACAAGCTCGGTGCCGATTAAATAGTCGCGGCAGCCGCGCAGGCTGCGCAGCGCGCGGTTGAAGTCGAGGCCGGTCGAGACCAGTCCATGCAGCGCGGTCGGATTGCGCGCGATGCCGCGCAGCACGGCCAGCACGTCGATCTGACCGTTCGGCTTGATGGCGGCGCGGGCGAGCGCCGGCAGCGCGCGATGGGCGGGATCGCTGATGACGCGGACCGCGGCGAACGGCAAGCCGGCCTCGGCGGCGTAGGCGGCCGCGATGTGGCTTTCCATGTCGACGGCGGCCGCTCCGGTCTCGGAATGCAGCGCCGCCTTGCAGGAGCGCCCGGTGACCACTTCCTCGGCACCGGCGAGGCTGCCGCGCACCACGCGGCGGCGCCCCGACGTCAGGCGGTCGATCAGGTCGTCGCCGAGCGACAGGCCGGCAGCCCAGCGGGTGTCGCCCGCGAGCACCTCGGTCGCCAGCACGACGTCGCCGGAGCGCAGCGTCGGGTCAAGCCCGCCGGCCACGCCGAACGAGATCACACCGCGAATCGTCTCGGGATCCAGCACCGTCAACAGCGCCCGCAACTGGGTCGGGCTGCTCGACGAGCAAATAACCGCCATTCCGGGCCCGGCCGCGATGCGGGCCTCCTGAACCAGTCCAGTCACGATCAATATCGGCCGCGGATCAACGGTTTGACCCGCGGTAACATAGTCCCCCGTCCCCAAAGTCACATTCCGACCCCTACCACCCTGCTGTTGGTGTTCCGCAAGTTCCGATACCGCGCCAACGCCCACAGCGGGAAGAACTTCGGATAACCATGGTACCGTAGATAGAATACACGGGGAAAGCCTGTGGCGGTGTACCGCTGTTCGTCCCACAGTCCTTTTTCGTTCTGTGTTGCAATCAGGTACTCCACCCCGCGGGCGACGGCCGGGTGATCAACCTCGCCTGCCGCCATCAGGGCAAGCAAGGCCCATGCCGTTTGCGAGGCGGTCGAGGGGGCAGCCTCCCAGCCGCGATAGTCCAGCCGGTAGCTGACGGCATCCTCGCCCCAGCCGCCGTCCTTGTTCTGGATCGAGGCCAGCCAGCCGGCGGCTTTCCGGATCATGGGGTCGTCATGGCGGACGCCGGCCATGTTGAGGGCGCACAGCACCGACCAGGTTCCATAGATGAAGTTCATGCCCCAGCGGCCGTACCAGGAGCCTTCGGGATGCTGGGTCTTCCGCAGGTAGGCGATGCCATCGGCGACATGCTTGCTGGTCTTCGCGGTCTCGCCGAGCTGGGACAGCATCGAGATGCAGCGCGCGGTGACGTCCTCGGTCGGCGGGTCGAGCAGCGCGCCATGGTCCGAGAACGGGATGTTGTTCAGATAATATTCGAGGTTGTTGACGTCGAAGGCAGCCCAGCCGCCGTCGTCGCTCTGCATGCCCTCGATCCACTCCCGGGCGCGGTCGATCGCGGCGTCATAGCCGGTCGCGCCGTGCTCCCGGCGCATGCGGTCCATCGACATCACGACCACCGCAGTGTCGTCGAGATCGGGATAATGGGCATTGTTGTACTGGAAGGCCCAGCCGCCCGGGCGCACGTCGGGCCGCTTCACCGCCCAGTCGCCCTTCACCTCGAGCTCCTGCTTCGGGATCAGCCAGTCGAGACCCTGCTTGGCCGCAGGCACCGCCCTGTCACCGCCGGCTTCGAGCAGCGCGTGGGCGGTCAGAGTCGTGTCCCACACCGGCGAGACGCAGGGCTGGCAATAGGCTTCGTCGTCCTTGATCACGAGCAGCTTGTCGATACCCCGGCGCGTGATCGCGCGCGGCGGATAACTCTCATCCTTGCCGAGCGCCTCGTACATCATGACGATGTTGGCCATCGGCGGATAGATCGCCCCCATGCCGTCCTCGCCGTTCAACCGCTCCTCGGTGAAGGCGAGCGCGGCATCGATGGCGCGCTTGCGCAGGCTCTTGGGAAACATCGGCTCGATCACGCGCAAAATGCCATCAAGCGCACGGAACAGCACGAACCAGGCCATGCTCTGGTGCGGCGCCTTGGCGGTCATGCCGATCGAGCGCGGGTCCTGCAGGAACAGCTCGTCGATGCCGACGCCTTTCGGATTTTTCGCCCGTGGCTTCAGCGCGGCGATGACCATCAGCGGCACCATGGTGGTGCGCGCCCAGTAGGAGATCTTGTTGATGTGGAACGGCGACCAGAACGGCAGCAGCACGATCTCGATCGGCAGCACCGGTACCGCGCGCCAGGTCACGACGCCAAACATCGCAAGCATGAAGCGCGTGAAGACATTGCTGTGAACGGCGCCTCCGCGGGAATGGATCGCCTCGCGCGCACGCACCATGTGCGGCGCGTCGATGGGATCCCCGATCATCTTCAGCGCGAAATATGCCTTCACGCTGGCGCTCATGTCGAACTCGCCGTCGTGCACCAGCGGCCAGCCGCCATGGGCGCCCTGAACGCGGCGAAGATAATTGGCGATCTTGGCTTCGAGCACGGCATCGACCGGCTCGGCGAGATAATGGCGCAGCAGCACGTATTCGGCCGGAATCGTGCAATCGGCCTCGAGCTCGAACACCCAATGGCCGTCGGATTGCTGAAAGCCGAGGACGCCTTCGGTGGCCGACGCAATGCTCGATTCCAAGTTCCCCAATTCTTGGGCTTCGCGGCTGGTCGCGTTCACGGAATCCATCTCGCTCGATTGCTCCGATAGTCGATTGAATTGGCCGAAATTGACCGGGACAAATGCCCGTCAGGGCCGCCTGTCAGTATCCCTTGGCGGCCAGAACCAGATCGGCGGCGCGATCACCGGATCGGACCGATCCCTCGATGGTTGCAGGCAATCCCGTAGCAGTCCAATCGCCTGCAAGAAACAGGTTTTTCAGCGCAGTGACCGGCCCTGGACGCAGGGCATTCTGCGCCGGCGTCGCCGCAAATGTGGCACGGCGCTCGCGCACGATCTGCCAGGGCGGCAGCTCGCCGGAAACACCGCCCGCCTTGCAGACGTCTTTCCAGATCGCCTGCGCGAGTTCCTCGCGCGGCATGTCGACCAGACGGTCGCCGTTGCTGATGGTGACGGACAGCCGGTTCGGGAACGCAAACAGCCATTCCACGACGCCGCCGATCACGCCGAGGATCGGAGCCGATCCCGCTGGCGGCTCGACGCGGAAATGCGCATTCACGATGGCGCGGAATTCGGTCGGCGTCTTCAGGCCCGGCAGCAGGTTGGAGGCAGCGCGCGGCGGCACCGCCATCACGACGACGTCGCCCGCACCGATCTGGATCACATCCTCGCCGCCGAAATTCAGCGCGCCGACCTTACCGTCATGGGTTGCAAACGAGCGCAGCTCATGGCCGAGCTGAACGCTGTGCCCGCGCTCCTGCAGGAACGTCACGGCAGGCTCGATCAGCACCGCGCTGAGCCCGTCGCGCGCGATCAGGGGGCGGCAGGCCTGCCCGCCGGCGAGCAGCGTCTCGCGCACGATCGCGCCGGCAAGCCCCGCCGAGCCTTCGGGGGGATCGACGTTGAGCGCCGCGAGCAGCAGCGGCTGCACCAGGCGCTGATAGAGGACGCCCTCGCAGGGAATGGACTTGCCGACCAGCGTCTCTTCCGACGCCCAGATCAGCGGCGCCAGCTTCAGATAATCGGTCAACCCGGTGTCGGGGACACGGCGGCTCTCGTCGAGCACCCACGTCGGCAGCCGGCCATCGCCGAGATCGATCTGCCAGCGCTGCCCGGTCGTGATATCGACGAAGGGAAACTGCGCGCGCTCCGGACCGACGAGGCCCGCTTCGGTGCCGATCGAGCGCGCATAGGCGCGCGCATGGCTGTTGCCGGACAGCAGCAAATGGTTGCCATTGTCGATGGTGAGGTTGGTGGCGCCGTCGAAATAGGAACGGCAGCGGCCGCCGGCCTGCTGCGTCGCCTCATGCACGGCGACCTTGAAGCCGGCATTGGCGAGCCGCACGGCGGCGGAGAGGCCGGAGATTCCAGCACCGATGATGTGAGCTGTTTTTTGCATCAGATGAGAGCGTATCGGAGCAGGATGGCGATGCGTGTGACCTTCGACACACGCACCGGCTCACGCGGCGCGTTGAACCCGCGCGCGATCAGGAGATCCAGAATGGCATGATAGTATTTCGACATCATCCGCGGCGCGCGCACCGCGCGGCGCCGGTTGCGGTTCATGATCTCGTCCGACTTCTCGAAATACACCTTTGCGCGCTGCGCCAGCGGCAGGCAGACCTTCGGCAGCGCGCGCTCGACGATCACGCGGTCCGGATCGTTGGAGGTGATGCCGGCATGCAGCAGCGCTTCGCGCGGCAGATAGAGCCGGCCGAGGCCCGCGTCCTCGTCGATGTCGCGCAGGATGTTGGTGAGCTGGAGCGCGCGGCCGAGATGATGAGCAAGCTCGATGCCGTCTTCTTCCGGCAGGCCGAAGACCCGGACCGACAGCCGCCCCACGGCACTCGCGACGCGATCGCAATAGAGATCCAGCGTCGCCATGTCGGGCGCGCGGATGTCCTGCGGCACGTCCATCTCCATGCCGTCGACGATCGCGAGGAAATCCTCGCGCTTGAGGCCGAAGGTCTTCACCGAGGCGACGTAGTCCTTCAGCCGCGGTGGCGGATTGCCCTGGTAGAGCGCATCGATGTCGTTGCGCCACGCCTGAAGGGCGGCGAGCCGCTCGTCGCGCGGACCGTCGGAATCAGCAATGTCGTCGACCTGGCGGCAGAAACTATAGATCTGGAACATCGCTTCGCGCTGGTCGTGCGGCAGGATGCGCATCGCGGCGTAGAACGAACTGCCGGATGCGGTCGAGCCATAATTGGCGCCGGGCGAGCTCGCCTCAAGCGTCATGTGCAGTCCCCGGTCTGGAAATGGCCTTGCGTCCGACCGCGCGGCGGCCGACTTCGCCAATCATGCCGGCGAGGCTGAAGGTGAGAAGCTCGAACTTGTTCAGGTGCACGCGCTCGCGCAGGGGATCGCGCACCTTCAACAGGCGCACGATGCGATCTGCATAGGCCTGGATCACCGAGACCTCGACGCCGAGGCGGAAATCCCGGATCTCCGCAGCTAGCGACCTGCCCTCGTCGAGCAGAGCTTCGTTGCGCACGGCGAGAGCCTGAAGGCAGGCCAGCATCGCCGACGGCGACTGCGCCAGTCCGAGTTGCTCGACCGAGGCGCCGCTCGCGGCCAGCGCATCGCGCGGCAGGTAGACGCGGTTGAGCTCGCGGAAATCCTTGCCGCAATCCTGAAGGTGGTTGTTGATCTGCAGCGCTGCACAAAGCGCATCCGACGCGGCCCAGGTCGAGGTGCTCTCACCATGGACGTCGAGCATGAAGCGGCCGACCGGCATCGCCGAATAGCGGCAATAATGGATGACCTCGTCCCAATTCTCGTAGCGCAACTTGGTCACGTCCATCCGGAACGCGATGAGCACGTCGAGCGCGTGGCGCGGCGCCATGCCGCGTTCGGCCAGTGCGTGCCGCAAGCTGACGGCCTCGGCCTGGGTGTCGCCCTTGCCGAGCAATTCCGCCTCGAGCAGGTCGAGATAAGCGAGCTTCTCGTCCGGCGGCAGCGTGGCGTGGTCGGCGATGTCGTCGGCGGTGCGGACGAAATTGTAATACGCCAGGATCAGCGCGCGATGACGCGGATGAATGATCCAGGACGCGACGGGAAAATTCTCGTCGCGCTCACCCTTTCCGGATCGCAATTCGCTCGCAGAGGTCATCGAGGGCTGGTCTACAATCGTTTGGAACAGGAAGGGCTTTTTCGCTCGCGCTAGCCCGTGCCGGCGATGCCGCCGCGGCCCCCATATAGGGGAATACGGCCGCAAAACCAATCCTGTCTCTCGATGGCTGCCCTTTGCGGATCAGGTCCGAAAAGGCGGCCCCGGGGGCCGCCTTTTGTGGGCCAGTGGCCGAGCTTACTGGTTGTGGTTCTTCAAGACCTGGTCACAGGCCTGCGAAATCTTCGCCCGGTTTTCCTTGAGGCAGGCCAGGATGGTGAAATCGCCCTGATCGATGACCGGACGGCAGAGCTTCTGCACATCGCGCGAGCAGGCCTTCTGCTCGGCGTCCGTGCCGCGCCCTTGCTGGGCGAACGCTGCGGTCGAGAGGGAGGCCGACAGCAAGGTGAGAGCGACGAGAAGCTTACGCATTGTATTCCTTCATTCTGACGGCAGAATCGCACCAATCCCGGACAGCACAGGGCGACGACCGGAGCGGATTGTTCTGATGGGCAAGTCGCCGCGGGAGTAGCGGCCTCGGAGAAGGCACAAGCACTGGCAAATGCGGCCAAATTGGCGCCACGTCCACCAAATCAGGGCTTCCCTGCGCCTTCTCTGGCAAATGTAAGAGATTGATACTACGTCATAATTCAGGCACGCCGCGTTTTGCTGCGCACCTGTTGCAGAGCTGCATCTCTCCGTCCCACCTCGGGCGTCAGAAACATGCCGAAACGCAGAGAATCCGGAGACCAACCATGGCAAGCGCGCTTCGCGATGCCGACGTGTGGGCGGCCGGCCATTGAACCTGACACAGGCTCGGAACACTAAACCTTCGATGTGGCGAGACGTCCTTGGTGACAAGCGGACGTCGTTCCAAAACGGGATATTTTGAAGATGAAATTCTTTGGGCGATCTGAACTGGCAATCAAGGCAGCCGGCATCGGCGCTGTGCTGCTCTTCTCGGTGTCGACAAGTCAGGCTCAGGCGTCCGGACCGTTTGCAGGTTTCGAGGGCGCGTGGACCGGGACGGGTACGGTGTCGCTGTCCGACGGCTCCACCGAGCGCATCCGCTGCAAGGCCGACTACAAGGTTGCCGGCACCGGTCTCAGCCTCAAGCAGGCGTTGCACTGCGCGTCCGACAGCTACAAGTTCGACCTCACCAGCGACGTGACCAGCCAGGGCGAGCGCATCTCCGGCAATTGGAGCGAGACCAACCGCAACATCTTCGGCAATTTGCAAGGCACCGCCGGTGGCGGCCAGATCGAGGTGTTCGTCGAGGCCAACGGCTTTGCCGCCAATTTGTCGCTGCGCACCAACGGCACCAAGCAGACGGTGCAGATCTCATCGAAGGGCGAGATTCGCGGCGTCAACATCACGATGACGAAGGGCTGACAGCTCTTACCGCTTCGAAAGCAGCAAGCCCCGGTTCTCGCGAACCGGGGCTTTGTTGTTTTTCGGAGACGCGGCGCAGTCGCCCGGACCGCGCCGATTCGAGTGTCCGATGAATGAAGCCGCTCAGATCGCCGGCTTGTCGGTGCCCTGAAGCTTGCCGTGCAGATTGATCAGCCACATCGCCGTCGGCCGCAGGATGAAGAGATCGGCGACGAGCGCCATCACCATCGAGAAGGCGCTGAGCCAGCCGAACAGCCGTAGCGACGGCAGGTCGGAGAACACCGTGACGACGAGACCGCAGGCCAGCACCAGCGTGGTCAGGATCAATGCCGGGCCGACCAGCACGGTCGCGCGCTCCACCGCGAGCGCCGAGCCGACGCCCGGCTTGCTCTCGAGCCTGAGGCGGTTGAGGAAGTGGATGGTGGCGCTTAAGCCGAGACCAAACGAAACGGTCAGAGCCACGACACTGGCGAATTGCAGTCCCTCACCCATCGCCCACAGCACCGTTCCCGACATCACGACGGGGAAGATGCCCGGCAGGATGCAGGCGAACATCACGACCCAGGAACGGAAGGCCAGGCCGATGAAGATCGCGACCAGCGCGAATTCGACGGTAAGCCCGCGGTTGAGCTTCTCGATCATGCCGGCCGAGTTGCGCGCGGCAATCGCGGCAAGTCCCGTGACCGCCACTTCATAGCCGGGATGCTTCTTGCGGACGGCGTCGAGCTCGGTATCGAGCTTGTCGACGATCGGCAGGAGCTGGCTGGAATCCTTGTCCGGCACGCGACCTGCGACCACGACGGCGTCCTGCTCGGCATCGATGAACCGGCGCACCAGATGCTCCGGAATGACGCTGACATATTCCTTCAGGGTCGCGACGTCGGCGCTGCCGGCCTTGTCCGCGAGCCAGCGGCGCAGGGTCTCGACCGACCAGACGTTGCCGACACCGGCTGCCTTCTCCACCGTCGCGTGCACGTCGGCGATGGTCTGCAGCGTCTCCGGCGAATAGAGCGATTCGCCCTTGGGGAACTGGATCAGAACGTTGACCGGATTGGCGCCGGTGAGCTTGGCGTCGAGCCGGTCGCTGGCGGCGACCGCCTGGCGCTTGTCCGGCACCTGGTCGGCGAGCCGGTAGCGCGGCTCCAGATTGGCGTAGATGACACCGAGGCCTGCCACGAACACCACGGCGATCAGGCTGAACAGGCCGGGGCGGCCCACCATGCGCACCGCGATCCAGTAGCAGAAATTACGCAGCGCCTGCACGCCGGCGTCCGCGCTCTGGAACTTGGTCGCAAAGACCTTCTCGTTGCGCACGAGCAGCACGCCGAACACCGGCACCAGCGACAACACCGCGACCAGCGCGATGATGGTGGCGGCGAGACCCGCCTCGCCGAACTTGCGGATCAGATCGGAGTCGGAGAACTGGAGCGCGATGAAGGAAATACCGGCGGTGCCGTGCGTCAGCACGCAGGCCGGTCCCACCACCAGCACCGCGTTCTTGAATGCGGTGAACTTGTCCTGGCCCGCGATCAGCCGGTCGCGCGCGGCGAAGGTGAGCTGCATCGAGTCCGAGAAACTGATCACCATGATGAGCGGCGTCATCACGTTCAGGAACATGTTGAGATTGAAATTGGCCCAGCCGAGCGCGCCGAGCGCCAGCAGGATCGCGATCATCGGCGGGAACGCCGCCGCCACCATGAACGAGATCTTGCGGAAGAAGATGATGGCGATGACACAGCCGGCGAGAATGCCGAGGATGTTGTAGGTGAGCCCGTCGCGCTCGACCGCGTTGCGGATTTCGAGCTGCATCACCGGCACGCCGGAAAGCTGCACGTTGAGGCCGGTGTCGCCGAGGTCTTCCTTCATCAGCGCGCGGATGTCGGCGACGGTCTTGGTCAGCTTGTTGGAGGCGACCACCTCCGGATCGAGCGACAGCACGATCAGCGCCAGCGTGCCGTCCTCGGACAACAGCTTGCCGCGGATGATCTCGTTGGTTTTGACACCCTCGATGAACTTGTCATAAGCCGCGCCCTCGGGCAGCTCGGGCGGGAACAGCGCGGCGGGAAGCTTGCCCGGCGCCGGCGCCTGACGCGCGGAGAACAGCGAGACCAGTCCGCGCGTGCCGTCGATCAGCTGCATGTCGGTGACGAAGTCGCGCAGCTTCTCGAGGTTGTTCCGCGCCAGTAGGGTCTTGCCCTCGACCACGACGAGGACGTCGAATTCCTCGGCCGGGAACTTCTTGGTCACCGCTTCGTACTGGCGGAATTCGGGCGTGTTGGACCGGAACAGCTGCGACAGCGAATCGTCGATCTTGATCCGGTGGATGCCGAACACGGCGCCGACGATCAGCACGAGCAGGACGATGCAGGAGACGATGGGCGCCCGGACTGCGATCAGCCCGATGCGCTCCAGCCCGAAGGCGATCGAGGACGCAGGCCCCTGCTCGACCTTGTCGACATGAACCTCACTCTCGCTGTGCTTTTCGAGCATGCCTTGTCCAGTTCCTAAATCGGCTCGGGTCTGTGAGCTTGTCGCGCCCCGCGAACGGCTTGAAAATGCCATACCAATGGGAGGCTTGCCCTTTGAAAATGCGCAGAAAATCGCCGCGAGGGGTTTAGCAGGTCAATCACCCTTCTCGCAAGCAGGCGGAGTGTGGCCGAATCGATCAAGATGTGGCGATTTTGCCTCAATGCCCTTCATTCGGGCAAAGCCGTGCCAATTCGACGCGGCGCGCGGTCCGCGCTCTCGTCCTTCAGCGCCACACCGGTCACTTCCCGCGCGAGCCCCTCGCGGACCAGCCAGGCGATCTTGAAGGCAGCCTCGTCATAGCTCAACCCGGCCTTGTGGATGTTCGACACGCAATTGCGCTCGGCATCGGTGCGATCAGGCTTCGGGGCGAAAGTCAGATAGGCGCCGAGACTGTCGGGCGCCGACAGGCCCGGCCGCTCGCCGATCAGCATCACGACCATGCGCGCGCCGAGAATGGCGCCGATCTCGTCGCCGAGCGCAACGCGCGCGCCTGAGGCGACGACGACATGGCCGATCGCGACACCATCGTCGGCTGCAAGCAACGGCAGCAGGCGCATCACCAGCGCGGCCGCATGGGCGTGGACCGCCGCCGCCGACAGCCCATCGCCAATCACGACCGCGAGTTGGCACGGCTCCGAGGCGCACCGCGTCAGGGCCTCGGCTGATCCGGCATCGAGCCGTCTGCCCAGATCGGGCCGCCGCAGATAGTCCCCGCGGTCGACCGCCCGGCTGTTCGCCTCGGTGACGACGAGGCCAAGCGCGCGGAGATCTGCAACCAGCCGCGGCGCATCGAAGACGGCATGCACGGCATCGCGGGCGCGGGCATGGTCCAGCGTGAAATCGAGCAGTGCCCGCGTCGGCAGGCTCGCGCCGCTGCGCCCGAGCGCGACGCGCGCGGGCGTAAGCGACCGCAGATCGAGGGTCGGACGACGCGGGATGGCCGGATCAGACATGTTGTGTCATTCGGCGGGGACGGAGGCCTCGCGTAGCCGGATCGAATAGTTCGAGGCGTTCTGCTGGCCGGTCGAGGCCGCCCGCGCAAAGGTGATGAGATGGTGCGCGATCAGGGTGCAGCCGATCAGGCCTTCGAGATCGCCGCGCTTGATGCGGCCCAGCGCGAATTTCCAGAACACGCGCTTGTAGTCGCCGAGCACGCCGACCTTCCAGAAGATGTTTCGCAGCATGACGAGGCCGCGCCTGATGTTGGGCCAGGTCTTCATCTCGTCCGGCGTCGGCATCTTCAGCCGGTGCACGTAAACGTGGTCGCATTGATACTGGAAGCGCGCGTAGACCTTCTCGGGCTCGTAGGCGACGGCCATGGCGTGCTTCCAGGACGCGACGACGTCGTCGTAGGGCAGCAGGAAGTCGACATTGGAATCGCGGCCGTCGTCCTCGACCAGGCGCCCCTCGCGCTCCAGACGGTCCCACAGCGGCGTCTTCGGCAGCGCCTGAAGCAGGTTGATCGTGAGCAGCGGAATCCGGGAGTCCTCGACGAAGGCGAGCAACGCCTCCGAAGTGTTCGGCTTGTCGGTGTCGAGCCCCATGATGATGCCGGACACGACCTCCATGCCGTAGGAGTTGATGGTTTGCACGCCCTCGAGGATCGGGACCATCATGTTATGGTCCTTGTGCATCGCCTTCAGCGCATCAGGGTCGGGCGTCTCGATGCCGCAGAAGATCGTGATGAAATAGGCCTCGCGCATCTTCTCGAGGATTTCCGGCCGCTTGGCGATGTTGAGCGTCGCCTCGCAGGCGAGCCGCACCACGTAACCGGTCCTCTTCTGCCATTCGATCAGATGCGGCAGGAGGTCCAGCGCCGCCTTGCGGTTGCCGATGAAATTGTCGTCGACGAAATAGACCGTGTCGGTCATGCCGCATTCGCGCAGACGGTCGAGTTCGGCGATGATCTGCTCCGGCGACTTGATGCGCGGATTGCGGCCGTAGAGGCCGGGGATGTCGCAGAACTCGCACTGATACGGACAGCCGCTGGAATACTGGATGCTGCCGAGGAAGTACTTCTTGACGTCGGCGAGCTCATATGCCGGGATCGGAAACTCCGTCATCGGCACGCGATCCTTGGTGGTCAGAACCACCTGGGTCTCGGGACGCGAGATGTCGCGCGACAGTATTTCGAGCAGCTGATTGGTCGCGTCGCCGAGCTCGCCGACATGGAGATAGTCGAAGGACGGATAGTAGTCCGGGCAGGCGCTGACGGAGGGACCCCCGAGCGCGACCGGCAGGTCGAACTCGTGGGCGCGGCGGCAGATGTCGTTCATCTGCTGTCGCTGGATGTGCATGCCGCTGACGAAGACCGCCTCCGCCCATTCGAACTCCTCCTTCGTCGTGCGGCGAAGGTTCTCGTCGACGAATTTGACCTGCCACTCCTCGGGCAGATAGGCCGCGAGCAGCAAGAGTCCCTGCGGCGGCATGAAGGCGCGGACGCCATCGGTCAGGGGGTAGGAATGCTCGAACGTCCCGAACGACGATGTGTATCGCGGAAACACGCAGAGAATCCGCCGGGACGTCCCGTTACTTTCAGCTCGCATCGAAGCTCCCCCGCCACGCTCGACTTAGCCGCGGAAATTGCCAGACAGACACATAGCGTAATGCTGCCGCCGGAATTTCTCAATATTGTGGCATGAGCCTAATTCCCGGAGGGACCAATGGTTTCCTCGGGCCACCGGGTGCTTCCGCCGCGTCACGCGATCAGCCGTGACGCAAAATCGGGCAGCTGGCCTGCATCGCCGGCAAGCCGGAAATCGGCGCCCGCAATGCCGGACCGCACCAGCCAGTCGTCGAACTCCGGCGCACGACGCAGTCCGAAGACGTCGCGGACATAGAGTGCGTCGTGAAAAGACGTGGACTGATAGTTCAGCATGACGTCATCGGCGCCGGGGACACCCATGATGAAGGTGACGCCGGCGGCAGCGAGCAGCGTCAGCAGATTGTCCATGTCGTCCTGGTCCGCCTCGGCGTGGTTGGTGTAGCAGATGTCGATCCCGAGCGGCAGGCCGAGCAGCTTGCCGCAAAAGTGATCCTCCAGCCCGGCCCGGATGATTTCCTTGCCGTCGTAGAGATATTCCGGGCCGATGAAGCCGACCACGCTGTTGACCAGGAGGGGCGCAAAGGCGCGGGCCACGGCGTAGGCGCGGGCCTCGCAGGTCTGCTGGTCGACGCCGTGATGGGCATTGGCCGATAGCGCCGAGCCCTGCCCGGTCTCGAAATACATCACGTTCTGCCCAATCGTACCGCGCCTCTGCGACAACCCGGCCTCGTGCGCCTCCTTGAGAAGCGCGAGGTCGACGCCAAAACCGCGGTTGGCAGCCTCAGTGCCGGCGACCGACTGGAAGACGAGGTCGACCGGCACGCCCTGCCCGATCAGCGACAGCGTCGTGGTGACATGGGTCAGCACGCAGGCCTGGGTCGGGATCTTCAGCCGCGCGATGACCTCGTCGAGCAGCCGCAGCAATTGGCCGATCACGGCCGGGTCGTCGCTCGCCGGGTTGATTCCGATGCAGGCATCGCCGGCGCCGAGCAGGATGCCGTCGAGGATGGAGGCGGTGATGCCCCTGGCGTCGTCGAAGGGATGGTTGGGCTGGAGCCGGGTGCTCATCCGGCCCTTCAGGCCGATGGTGTTGCGGAAAGCGGTGGTGACCTCGCATTTCCGCGCCGCCAGGATCAGATCCTGGTTGCGCATCAGCTTCGAGACCGCGGCGGCCATCTCCGGGGTGATGCCGCGGGCCAGCTTGCGCAAGATTTCGGGCGTCGCGGCATCCGACAGCAGCCAGTCGCGAAATGCACCGACCGTCAGCGAAGCCACCGGCGCGAAGACCTTGGCGTCGTGGCTGTCGATGACGAGGCGGGTGACCTCGTCGGTCTCATAGGGAATGACGGCTTCCTGCAAGAACTGCCCGAGCGGGACGTCGGCCAGCGCCATCCGCGCCGCGATCATCTGTTCGGCACTGGCGGCGGCGATCCCGGCCAGCCGGTCGCCGGAGCGCGGCGGCGTCGCCTTGGCGAGCAGGTCGCGCAGATCCGGAAATGCGTAGGTCGTGGCGTCGATGGTGTGGCGGTAGACCAAGGGTTTCTCCGGGGTTCGTCGGCCAGAGGCCGACTCCAGCGCGATCCCAAGACTATACCTTCAGATCAAGACGCTGAAATATCTCCCTTTCTTTCGACCGCTGCCGAGTGGGGCCAAACCCGGCGTTAACGCCGCGTCCATCTTCATTCTGCATAGTTTTGCATTAATTTGTACGACCGCGCTCTCCGGCCGCTCCCGGCCATTCGGGCCCCTGAAAACCATGACAACCGACCAATCTGGGAATGCCACCGGCCTCGCCGGCCGCTTCACGCTTGCCAACAAGCTCTACGCGATCTTTGCGCTGTTTGCGCTGCTCACGGCGGCGATCGCGATGCTGTCCGACTACAACAGCCGCCGCGGTGCCGAGCTGACCACCGCGATCGAGACCGCGAACGCCGCCGCGCTGAACGTCGAGCGGGTCAATTCGCTGGTCTATGCGGTCGTGATGGAATCGCGCGGCGTCTACATGTCGACTGAACCGGCCGTGGTGAAGAAATACGGCGAGGGCCTGCTCAAGTTCAACGCCCAGATCCTCGGCGTCGTGAAGCGCTGGGAGACCATCGTCAAGGCTGACGATGCCGAGCAGTTCGCCACCTTCAAGAAGCGCATCGAGCAGTTCGTCGAGTTTCGCAAGGAGCTGGTGCGACGCGGCGTCGAGATCAATGCGGCCGCGGGCCGCGAATGGGGCGACAACGACGCCAACCGCGCCGTGCGCTCGGCGCTGAACAAGGATCTCGAGGCGCTGTCCAAGGTCTATGCCGGGCGCGCGGGGCAAATCGCGCACGAGACCGAGACCAATCGCACCCTGTCCTTCGTCCTGACCTGCCTCGCCGGTGTGGCGCTCGCGCTCGTCGTGATCGGCGTCGTCATCATCGCCCGCTCGATCGCACGCCCCCTCTCCGCCATCACCGCGACCATCAAGCAGGTCGCTGACGGCGCCGAGAACGTCGTGGTGCCGCACTCTGACCGCGCCGACGAGATCGGCGCACTGGCACGCGCGATCCAGATCTTCCAGGACGCGATGGGGCGCAACCGCAACCTCGCCTCGCAGGTCTCGCAGGACTCCGCAGCGCGCGAGGAGCGCGCCCGCCACATCGAGCAATCCGTCGACGCGTTTCGCGGGGCGATCGGCGCGATCATGCGCGGCCTCAGCGACAACGCCTCCGTCATGCGCGAGACGGCGCAGACCATCACCCGCGTCACCGCGGACGCGAGCAGCCGCGCCGGCACGGCGGCGAACGCCACCGAGCAGGCCTCGCACAACGTCACGGCGGTGGCAGGTGCGGCCGAGGAGCTGTCTGCGTCGGTGGTGGAGATCGGCCGGCAGGTGCGGCAATCCGCCAGCGCGGTCGAGCAGACCGGCCAGCGCACCGAGAAATCGATCGCCGAGATCGAGAGCCTGGCGGCCGCCACGCAGCGCATCGACGGCGTGCTTAGCCTGATCCAGGCCATCGCCGAGCAGACCAATCTGCTCGCGCTCAATGCCACCATCGAGGCCGCGCGCGCGGGCGATGCCGGCCGCGGCTTTGCCGTCGTCGCACACGAAGTCAAGGCACTCGCGGGGCAGACCGCGAAGGCGACGGCCGACATCAGCGAAAACGTCTCGATGATCCAGTCCTCCACCCGCAACGCGGTCGACGCCGTCCGCGAGATCGGCGGCGCGGTGCGCGAGATCAACGATGTCACCTCGGCGATCGCCGGCGCCATCGGCCAGCAGGACGCCGCCACGCGCGAGATCTCGTCCAACGCGCAATCGGCTGCCCAAGGCAACGAGACCCTCGTCGCCAACATCAGCTCGCTCCGCGACGCCATCGGCGAGACCGACACTGCGGCCTCCTCGGTGCTGACGGCTGCGAGCAGCGTGACCGAGACGGCGGAGACGCTGTCGCGCGAGGTGGAGAAGTTCTTCCAGAACCTGCGCTCAGGCGCGGCGGACGGCCCCGTCGCCAAGGTGGGGTAGCAGCACGTTCATCGGCAGCAGAGCCGGCGGTGGGGTCGCTCCATCAAAAAGCGCGCAAACAACCCCATGCACAGTAGCCGGGGACAGCGATATCAATGACTTGGCTCTAGTCCAAAACTATTCGTATTTTGCGAAATGATATTTGACTCGTCGGGCAAAACAGGGGCATGATGTCAATGTTGGAGCTTTCCGCGCTGGGCCGGTAGATCGTGAGAAGCCGATGGCTGGCTGAGGCCGCCTCTCATCGCTTACCGTTGATGAACCATAGACACTGATCCAACAATTTTAGCGAAACTATACAGCCGCCTCTGCGTCGTTAGCCGGAGGGATTACAGCATGTCGACAGAGGGCCAATTCGACGACCAGGAGGTCAGGATCTGGCGCTACAGGGCGTTGGAGCGAGAGGTGACTGATCCGCTTGCCGCCGTGCTGCTCCACGACATCGTCCAGGATCTCGAAGCCGATCTTCACAGAGACCGCGCGATGACTCTCTCCGCAATCCCATCTTCCAAGTCATAATCGCCAATCATGGCGAGTTGACCTGTTTTTCGGGCACGGCGATGTCTGCGAACAGAGTGGTGGCAGCTGACGATATCTGTTCAGCCATGGAACCATTGGGTTCCCAGTCTATTGCCTCACTGACACATCACATTTTGGAGAAACACCATGAAATTTTTAACAGCCGCACTGACGGCCGCAGCAACTACCCTTCTCGTGACCGCTGCTTCCGCAGCCCCGCTGTCCCCCAACCTTTCCGCCGCACCGGACAGCAACGTTCAAAACGTGCGCATGGTCTGCAATGAAGACGGTCGTTGCTGGCGCGAGCGCAGCGAGCGCCGTGTTATCATCCGCGATGGGCGCGATTCCTACGGATATGCACCTCGCGAGCGCTACATCGAGCGGCGCGGCTATGAAGAGCGCAGCGGCATCGGCTTCCGCGCTCCCGGCGTGAGCGTCGGGATCGGCACTTACTGAGATACGAATCCTGTGAATGCAAAAGCCGCGGAGCAATCCGCGGCTTTTTTCAACTACAAACTCGCCGTCTTTCCCGGCCTAGCGAGGAGCTGTGATCAGGCAGCCATTCAAAGCACGAACTCCGGAAGAACTGATTTCGCTACTGAGCGCCGTGGCGATGGCTATTCTCGCCGCGATCATTGTCATGGTGCTGTATTATGGTCGCGAGATCATCATTCCGATAGCGCTGGCCGTCTTGCTCAGCTTCGTGCTGGCGCCCCTGGTTCGACTGGTTCAGCGTCTGCGCATTCCACGCAGTTTAGCTGTGGTGAGCGTGGTCGTGATCGCCTTCGCGTTCATATTTGCGATGGGCAGTCTGCTCGCTACCCAACTCGCGCAGCTGGCCGGCGATTTGCCGCGATATCAGTCCACAATCAGCGAGAAGATCCAATCCTTCCGTGAGACCACCGCCGGTCGAGGCACGCTCGAGCGGGCTTCGAGCATGTTGAAGGACCTCAGCAAAGAGCTCGACAAGCCCAAGGACGCCGCGAATTCGTTGGGGACCATAGCAGCTCCGAAAGCGGCCTCGCCGAAGCCCGTTCCTGTGGAAGTGCTTCAGCCCGATCCCGGCGCGCTGGAGAGCTTGCAAACGCTGATTTCACCGTTGCTTCATCCGCTCGCAACGACCGGGATCATCGTCATATTCGTGATCTTCATTTTGCTTCAGCGCGAGGATCTTCGTAATCGTCTGATCAGGCTGGCCGGTTCGGACGACCTGCAGCGCACCACGGCTGCCCTTGATGACGCGGCGAGCCGCCTCAGCCGGCTTTTCCTGATCCAGCTTCTGCTGAACGGGAGCTTCGGCATCATCATCGGAATGGGTCTCTGGCTGATCGGCGTTCCAAGCGCGATCCTGTGGGGCATTCTGGCAGCAGTGCTGCGCTTCGTGCCATACATTGGGGCGGTCATCGCCGCCGCCTTTCCTCTCGCTCTCGCGGTCGCCGTCGATCCAACCTGGACGATGCTGCTGTGGACGATCGCGCTGTTCGTGGTGGTGGAGCCGGTCGTCGGCCATGTGCTGGAGCCGATGGTCTATGGACACAGCACGGGACTCTCGCCGGTGGCCGTTGTGGCTTCCGCGACGTTCTGGACGGCGCTCTGGGGTCCAATCGGCCTCGTTCTGGCGACCCCCCTTACCGTGTGTCTGGTCGTACTGGGCCGCCATGTCGAGCGCCTGGAGTTCCTGGACGTCATGTTTGGAGACCGACCAGCCCTCTCTCCGCCTGAGATATTCTATCAGCGGATGCTCGCCGGCGATCCGACAGAAGCATCGGCAAAAGCCGAGGAGTTCTTGAAGGAGCGATCTCTTGGCTCCTATTACGACGAAGTCGCCCTGCGAGGACTGCAACTGGCTCAAGCGGATGCCGAGCGCGGCGCTCTGGCTCCCGACCGGCTGACCAAAATCAGGGATGCGGTCCAGGAATTTGCCAATAACATTTCGGAGCAGGATGAGCGTCCGTCGCCGAAGGTCAACCCGACCACTGATGTCGAAGCTACATCTGCCATAGAGGGCGTGGCTGAGGACGCGCCTTATGAGAGCCTGCGGGTGCTGCGCAAGGAGGACTTGCCTTCTGAATGGCAAGGCGATCATCCCGTGCTCTGCTTGGCTGGACGAAATCCGATCGACGAAGCCGCTGCGATCATGCTGGCTCAACTGACGGATGCGCATGGTTTGTCGTCCCGAGTTGAAGCAGCGGGAGCGTTATCGACGGCGAATATCTTCCGGCTGGAGACCGCCGGGGTCGCCATTGCCTGTCTTGTCTATATGGACGCAAGTAGTCCTGCCCATATGCGCTACTCGGTGCGACGGCTTCGCCGTAAATTGCCGAAGGCTACAATCATTCTGGGTTGCTGGATGAAGGACATCGACCCAGCGGCGCTGGAAAGCCTGCGGGAAGGTGCCAAGGCGGATCTGGCTGCTGCAACTCTGGGCGGAGCGCTCAAACTCTGCATAGAGGCGACAGGTGTGGACTCCCTTGGCACAGGAGCCGAAGGCCAGATTTCGAAGATCACGGCCGCTTCGTAGTTTGGACGCGTGGACATGGCTGCTACGGGCGCGCAGCAAACCATGATGTCATCGCGGCGATGGCGCGGCGCCCGGGATCTTCGGCCGTGCTGCGCGACCTTCTGGTGCGCGATTCAACCAACCGGTCCGGGTGTCCAATCGCCGCCGGCAAGCGGCCGGACTTTTACGTCAGGAATGACCCCACGCTCCAGGCTCGGATCGAAATGGCGCATGGTCCGCTCATTGAAGTCGATGATGCGGCCAGGCCTTAGTGGTCCCACGTCATTTATCCTGACGATGACTTTCTTGCCGACGGCCTCGACGAGGGCGTATTTCGGCTTCGCGCCAAATCGGACCCCACCGAATTTCTTACGCAAGCTCGTCTTGATGGCAGCCGACCATACCGAGGGATCATAGCGCTCGCCGGAAGCCGTCTTCGGGCCGCCCTCCTCTTTGCCCGGCTTGAACGGATTGTACATGGATGCCGCGCCAACGATCGCTTCCCCGGAAGCGGCATTGTCGGCAGTGCTTGAGTGAACCCCACCAGCTTCGCATCGCGCAATAGAAACGGAAACGGCAAGCGCAATTACGGCGCCGCAAATTGCGGCGCTCGATCGGAACACCATTATATCTCCTGTGATTTTCGATTGTTCGGTTCCGATGCCGCAAATCGTTTTGCGGGTCGAGCCACCCCTGGCTCCGGAACAGTCTGCAGGAACCGCAATAGTTCCAGCACGGTGTCTTAGTTGTCGCCGTCTAAGACAGACATTGCGTCAACAGCATGACGACGAGAGCGACAGTGAAATAGCGCGACGACATGAGTCTCGCGGCGTTACAAATCAGGCTAATCGATGCGCCCGCCTGCCTGACCGTGTTCATTCTTATTGACGTTGTTTTTCCCAGGAGCGCGATCATCGCCGCGACGCGCTGGGGCGGAGGCAGGCACCTTCTTCTACAAAGAAGGAGAGATCGTCCCTAAGCCATCACCCCGCCTCGCTTGATCAGCTCCTTCCCCACCGCTGCCAGATGCACCTGATCCGGTCCGTCGCCGATGCGGATGAAGCGGGCGTAAACGTAAGCACGCGCCAGGAATGTGTCCTGCGAGACGCCGGCGGCGCCGTGGATCTGGATGGCGCGGTCGATGACGCGGGCGGCCATGCTGGGCACCACGATCTTGGCGGCGGCAATCAGGTCGCGCGCCATCTTGTTGCCCTCGCGGTCCATCCTGTCGGCGGCCTGCAGCGTCAGCAAGCGCGCCTGCGCGATCTCGCAGAATGAGTGCGCGATGTCCTCGCGCACCGAGCCCTGCTCTGCGAGCGGCTTGCCGAACGCTGTGCGGGAGACCGCGCGCTGGCACATCAATTCCAGCGCACGCTGCGCGCAGCCGATCAGCCGCATGCAATGATGGATACGGCCGGGGCCGAGCCTGCCTTGCGCGATCTCGAAGCCGCGGCCCTCGCCGAGCAGGATGTTCTCCGCGGGCACGCGAACGTTCTCGTAGACGATCTCGGGATGGCCGACCGGCGCGTCATCATAGCCGTAGGTCAGCATGTCGCGGACGATGCGCACGCCGGGCGTCGCTCTCGGCACCAGGATCATGGATTGCTGGCGGTGGCGATCGGGATCGTCGGGCGCGGTCTTGCCCATCACGATCAGGATTTCGCAATCCTCGTTCATCGCGCCGGAGGTGAACCATTTGCGGCCGTTGATGACGTAGTCGCCGCCGTCGCGCTTGATCTCGCACTGGATGTTGGTGGCATCGCTGGAGGCGACCTGCGGCTCCGTCATCGAGAAGCCGGAGCGGATGCGTCCTTCCAGAAGCGGCTTCAGCCAGCGCTCCTGCTGTGCCGGCGTGCCGTAATTTGCCAACACCTCCATGTTGCCGACGTCCGGCGCCGAGCAATTGAACACCTCCGGCGCCCAGAGGATGCGGCCCATGATCTCCTTCACCGGCGCGTATTCGAGATTGCTGAGGCCAGTGTTGTTAAGGTCTTGACCGTGCTCGCCGGAGAGGAACAGGTTCCAAAGCCCCTGCTCGCGCGCCAGCCGCTTCAAGTCCTGAAGGACCTGTGGCGTCTTGTAGCGTGTCACTTCCGGCTTCACCTGCTCGTAATAGAGCTCCTCGACCGGCTCGACATGCGTGCGCATGAACCGGCGGACGCGCTCCTGCAACTCGAGCGAACGTTCGGAGTGGTGAAAGTCCATTGTGTTCTCCTGTTCGCAACATCTGAGGTCGTCATGCCCGGGCTTGTCCCGGGCATCCACGTCCTTTCGTGCCAGGGGCAAGACGTGGATGGCCGGGACAAGCCCGGCCATGACGATGTGGAAACATCGGTGCCTCCAAAGCGGGCGCTCGCTTGCCCTCACGTCCCGCGCAACAGCTCGCTTGCCACGATCCAGTCGGTGCCGTTGAACTCGAGCATATAGCCGTCCTTTATCGGGCGGAAATCCTGCGGCGTGGTGTTGAGCGTGATGCCGGGCATCAGCAGCGACAGCGGCACGTTCTTCAAATTGGCCGCCTGCGCCATGATGTTCTCGCGCGTCAGATTGTCCTTGCACTGCTTCAGCAAGACCACCAATGCCTCGGCGACGGTGTAGCCGTAGAGACCTGCGACGTTGTTGACGTCGGCATTGGGCAGGCGCTTCTTCATGAAATCGATATAGGCCGTCATCGCCGGATCATCCTTCGGCACCTCGACGAACGGCTTGAGCGAGCCGAGCGAGAGCACGCCCTTGCCGGCATCGAGGCCGGCCGGGACCATCACGGTGGCCTTGTTGGCACAGCCCGAGGCGAGGAAGCGCGTCGCCTGCCAGCCGACCTCATGTGCTTTCCGGATCGCCTGGGCGCAGGCACGCGGCGTCACCGAATAGATCATGAACACGTCGGCCTTAGTGTTGGCGAGCGTCAGCACCTGGGAATCGACGGTGGGGTCGGCGACCTCGAAGCTCGACGCCATCGCAATCACCTTGTCGGCGTCGGCACCAAGCGCTTCCTTGACGCCGCGCAGATATTCCTTGCCGGCGTCGTCGTTCTGATAGAGCACCGCGAAGCGCGCGTTCGGGTTCTTGGCACGGGCATAGGCGACGTCGATGGCGGCCTCGCTGGTGTAGTTCGGTGCCCATGGCAGCGCCATCGACCAGGGCATGTTGGCGGGATCGTTCCACTTCGAGGCCGAGCTGATCAGAAACAGCTGCGGCACCTTGTTGCTGTTGAGATATTTCGCGATCGCCGAGCTCGGCGCGGTGCCCATGGTCGCGAAGATGAAGGCGACGCCGTCACCCTCGACCAGCCGCCGCGCCGCTTCCATGGTCTTCGGCGGCGAGAAGGCGTCGTCGAGCGACAGCAGATTGAGCTTGCGGCCGTTGATCCCGCCCTTCTCGTTCACCTCGTCGAAATAGGCCGAGATCACCCTGCCGGTGATGCCGAGCGGCGATGCGGGACCGCTATAGGGCATGGTGTTGCCGATCTTGATCTCGGTGTCGCTGATGCCGGGACCGTAGGATTTTTGCGCGGAGACAGGCGTGGACAGGCAGGCAGCCAAGGCTGCAGCCAGGACCAAAGCGGCTTTCATGGTTTCTCCCCGATGATGATCGCCGCGCGAGTCGGAAGGCGCAGCGTGCTGCTTTTTGCCAGCACGCCAGATCAGCGGAGTTCCGTGAGAGGGTCTTGCGTCGAGTTGCTGATCAGTGGCGCCGCTTCAGGCTGAAGCCCAGGCTCACCCACCCCGCGCCCGCCATGATCAGGTCGATGCCGAGAAACAGGCCGAGGATGTAGACGCTGTTCACCGGCCAACGTGCCAGGATCAACAGCCCCAGCAGCAGCGTGATGGCGCCCGAGAGCGCCACCCAGACCCACGGACTTTCACGCTTCATGCTGAAAGCGAGAAACAGCCGGACGGCGCCGGAGGCAAGCAGCGAGGCACCCAGGAACAGGGTCAGCAACACTGCAGCAAACAGCGGGTTCTCGAAGGTGAGAAAGCCCGCGATAACATAGAGTACGCCGAGCAAGGCCCAGATTACGAACTTGCCCCAGCTTTTCATCTGGAACGCGCCGATGATTTCGGCCGCGCCTGCGACGATCATCATGGCACCAACCACGATCACGCTCGCCACCGTCGCCATGACCACGCTGCCAAGTGCGACGAAGCCGGCGACGAGGTAGACGACTCCCAAGGCTACGATCCAGCCCCATTTGGCATGCAGGGCCGCGATCCCGGAGCCCAGGCCGGAAGGATGGGAGATATCCGAGGCACTTGTCATGACGGCCACTCCTGCATGGAAGCCCGCGAGCACAGGCCAGTATAGCGCGCGCCGCACCGGGACGACAGCCAGCACAGCAGCCCTCGCGGTCAGCAACCTTGACGCAAATCAAGACCGGATGCGCGCCTCAGCCGCGCGTCCGCTCCATCTCCAGCTCGGCCTTGAGATTGTCGAGATCGCGATAAATTGAAGCAATCGCAAGGACGCGGCCACCCTTGCGATACTTCAGCAGGCAGTCCTTGCCGGAAATGCTGCCGTCGATCGCGATGTCGTCAAAACTCTCGGCGTGGCCGACATAGTTGATCGGCACGTCATAGTGCTGCGACCAGAAGAACGGCACGGCCTCGAAGCGCTCGCGCTTGCCGAGCATGTTGCGTGCCGCGGTCTGGCCCTGCCGCTCCGCCACGACCCAGTGCTCGACGCGGATGGTTTGCCGCGAATGCGGATCGGGCCAGCGCGCGATGTCGCCGGCCGCGAAGATGCCGGCTATGCTGGTCTCAAGATATTCGCTGACGCTGACGCCCCGGTCGGCCGCAAGCCCCGCCTGCTCGGCGAGCGCGAGGCGCGGCTTGACGCCGATGCCGACCACGACCAGTTCGGCCTCGATCACGCCGCCGCTCTTCAACGTGGCGCGCGTGCCGTCCAGCTTTTCCACGGTGTCCTCGAGATGGAAGTTAACACCATTCTCCTCATGCAGCGCGCGCACGAAATCGCCCATCTCGGGACCGAGCACCTTCTGCATCGGCCGTTCGTCCGGCGCGACCACGTGCACCTCGATCTTGCGTGCCCGCAAGGAGGCCGCAACTTCGAGGCCGATGAAGCTGGCACCGATCACCAGCGCACGCTTGGCGCTGCCGGCCGCCTTGATGATGGCGCGGCTGTCGGCGACCGAGCGCAGGGTGTAGACATGAGGCTGGTCCGCACCCGGAATCTGCAATCTGACCGGCTCGGCGCCGGTCGCGAGCAGCAGCCGGTCGAACGGCAGCTTGTCGCCGTTGCCCAGCGTCACGCTGCGCGTCTTCGCCTCGATCGCGGCGACATTCGTGTTGAGCCTGAGATCGATCCCGGCGTCCCGATAGTCCTCCTCGCCCCGCAGCGGCAGCCAATCCTCCGGCGCGTTGCCCGCGAGGTAATCCTTGGAGAGATTGGGCCGGTCCACCGGCATCGCGCTGTCATTGCTGAGCATGGTGATGGCGCCGGCAAAGCCCTCGCGACGGAGCGTCTGCGCCGCCGCGAAACCCGCCGCGCCGCCGCCGATGATGACGAATTTTTCCGGCGTTGGCGCTGTACGGTGAGGCACCGGAGGCTTCGGTATCTCGCGCTTGCGCTGAACGACGATCTTGTCCTGATCGCGCGAGACCTCCCACACCGCCAGCGCATTCAGCGCCGGCGGACGGGTCGCCTCGCCTGACCGCAAGGAGAAACAGGCGTGATGCCAGGGGCAGCGGATGGTGTCGCCAACCACCAGCCCTTCGGCGAGCGGTCCGTGATAATGGCTGCAGGCCGGCTCGATCGCGAAGATCTCGCTGCCGGCCTGCACCAGCAGGACGTCTTCCTCGCCGACATGGCCGAGCAATTTGCCGTCCTTGAACGCGGCGAGCATGACGCCCCGGCTCAGGTCGGGCCCGCTTGGCTTCTTGTCCTCGGTCATGGCATTGCCTCCTTTAGCCGTCGCGGATCAATCGTCCGAATTGGCCAGCCCCAACAGCTCCTGGCGCGTCAGCGCATTGTCGCGGAACACACCGAGCATGCGGCTGGTGACGAGATCGGTCCCGGGCTTGTGCGCGCCGCGCGTGGTCATGCAGTGATGCGTCGCCTTGATGATGACCCCGACACCTTCAGGCCGCAGCACATCGTTGATCGTGTTGGCGATCTGCGCGGTCATCTTCTCCTGGATCTGAAGCCGCTTGGCGTAGATGTCGACGAGACGCGCGAGCTTGGAGATGCCGACGACGCGCCCTTGCGGGATATAAGCGACCCAGGCACGGCCGACGATCGGTGCCATGTGGTGCTCGCAATGGCTTTCGAAGCGAACGCCGCGCAGGACGATCATCTCGTCATAGCCTTCGATCTCCTCAAAGGTCTTTTGCAGGATTTCAGTCGGATCCTGCGCATAGCCGGAGAAATACTCCTCGAAGGCGCGCGCGACCCGGTCCGGCGTATCGCGCAGACCGTCGCGCGCGGGATCGTCGCCGGCCCAGCGGATCATGGTCCGGATCGCCTGC
This sequence comes from Bradyrhizobium sp. MV1.5, assembly GCF_055807615.1. Lineage (NCBI taxonomy): Bacteria > Pseudomonadati > Pseudomonadota > Alphaproteobacteria > Hyphomicrobiales > Nitrobacteraceae > Bradyrhizobium > Bradyrhizobium sp. MV1.5. The sequence continues at coordinate 52,113 of NZ_JBVVPL010000023.1, forward strand.
TCGACCTCCGCCCTCTCGGGCCGCTCGGTCGGCGCCTGCGCGACCGCGACACGTTCCAGCCTGCGCGTTTGCGTCTTCATCGAAAACCTCCCCTGCAACGAACCGCATACAGAATGCGGCCCACAGCTTGGACGGCTGCGATTGGAAAAGGTTCCCGAGATCAGGAAAAATTGGAAGCTGCGAGAGCGGCAAGACAGTGGGACGAGAAACCCGGCTCTACGAGGCCGCTTTCCGCACATCGAGCACGGCCTGCGCCCATTCGGCCGGCCGCTCCTGCGGCAAATTGTGGCCGGCCCTAGCGAACACACGTGCCTCGAAGAAGCCCTCGAACTTGTGCGCGTGATGCGCGGTGCCGAAATTGACGCCGTCGCTGTCGCCGTCGATCGCGATGGTCGGCACCCGGATCGGCGGCTGGGCGGCGAGCTTCGCCTCGATCGCGGCATAGGCGGGATCGCCCGCGACCAGGGCATAACGATGACGGTAGGAGTGGATCACGACATCGACGAAATCAGGATTGTCGAACGAGATTGCGCTGGTCTCGAACGTCGCGTCGTCGAAGGCCCATGTCGGCGACCACATCAACCAGAGCTGGCGCGCAAAACCGCGCCGGTTGCGCTCCAGCGCGCGGCGGCCGCGCTCGTTGTGGAAGAGATATTGATACCAGAGCGCCGCCTCCTCCGGTGGCGAAGCCGGCTCCATCGAACGCGCGATGTTCTGGATGTTGTAGGAATTGCCCGAGACCAGCGCGATCACGCGCTCCGGGTGCAGCACCGAGACCACGCAGGCTGCGCGCCCGCCCCAGTCGTAACCGCCGACCACCGCGCGCGAGATTCCAAGCGCATCCATGAAGGCCAGGAGATCGGCGCCAAGCGCCGCCTGCTCGCCGGAGCGCAATGTCGCAACGGAGCGGAACCGCGTCGGCCCGTAGCCGCGCAGCCAGGGCACCAGCACCCGCGCGCCCGCTTGCGCCATGATCGGCGCGGTCTCGGCATAGGCGTTCACGTCGTAGGGAAAGCCGTGACCCATGATGCAGGGCCAGCCGTCCGGCGCGCCGTATTCGCGATAGGCAATGTCGAGGATGTCGGTGGTGACTGATTTTTCTTGCATGCCGCGCACTCAATTGAGCGCGGCAGCATAAAGGCAACGACGGCTGTGATCCATCCCCTCGCGATTTTCGTTTCGCCTGCAATCGAATGAACCGCGAGAATCGAGATGGTCTATGTCTCAATGACCGGCTTTCGCCCGAAAGGCGTCATGCAGCTGCCTATGTTCTGGTGGCGAACGAGGTCGTCCTTCGTGCAGGCTCGGCGCGCGCCCGGCAATCTGCTCACCGCTGTCAGAGTGATCGGAGGTGTCTATTGCACTCTGACGGCATGGGCGGATCCGGCAAGCATGCGCCGCTTTGTGTTGGCCGGCGCGCATCTCCAGGCCACGAAGAGCTCCAGCAAACTCGGTACCGGGTGGGTTTTCGGCTATGCCTGCGACGAGATCCCCGACTGGGACAGTGTTTACGAACTCTGGAAATTGCACCGCCGAGAGGTGTGACGGGCCGTTCGTTTGCCAGTGATCCGGGAGCGCGCCTGCAATGCGCCGCGATCCGGCATGGCGCAGCGAAATCCAGGCGATACATCCGCCTTATTTCTGCGGCCCCGACAGCGAGATGTCGCGCTCGGCGCGGAAGACGTTGCTGTAGAGGTTGGCGATCCACTGGCGGCCAATCTCGGTCTTGTTGAGATAACCAATCTCGGTCTGAATGTGCGGCGCGACGCTGTTCCAATAGAACTGCGGATAACGGTTCACGATGTCGGCCGGCGAATCGTAGCCGAGCTGGCGGTTCATGCCGACCTCCTCGAACTCGTAGTAGAGCGCGTTGGCCTTGCGCAGATAGTTGGGATCTCCGAGCTGGCCGATGAAGTCGGCGGCGCGCAGGATCGAGGCGTCGTCGTCATAATCCTGGCCTTCCCGGGCCGGAAACCGCGTGCCCTCGATGGCGCGGGCGATGCGTTCCGGATCGAGCCCTGGAATATGCTGCAGCCGGCGCATGACGTACAGCTTGGACCGGTCGACATGATACATCATCAGGCTGGCATCTGATGAGCCGCGGGGCAGCGAGACCTTGGTGCCTGCCGCATCGACCACAAAACCGTCCTCGTCATCTTCCTCGAACAAGCCGCGGACATAACCGATGTCATGGGCAAGACACGCGATCAGGACGTGGACGTAATCCTCGGCCGAGAGATGAATATGAAGATACCGGCCGCTCAGGATGGAATGGCCCGCGAGCGTGACCAGCATCGTATGCTCGACATTGTGATAAAGCGCATCGCTGTTGCCGATGCATTCCATTGCAGTGCGGGTTGCGCTCTCGACGATGTTTGCCGGAGCATCGCCGTATCTGCGGCGCATGAACGAACCCAGCGTCTTCTCCAGGGATTCAGCCGCCAGTCTCGGTAACGTCATCATGGATGCAGCCCCGTCTGTCGGTGGTGTCCCATGCCAACTCCCGACGTCTCATTGTTGTCCTCGACGCAGGCATCAGCATAACCCATCTTGGGCCGACTGGCCAAACCCCGGAGTGAAAACACGGAAATATGTTGCCGTTGTGCTGCGCGATATCGCGGTTGCGGTGCCGGTTCGATACACCCGGGCTCGGACGTCGCCGGCACGGCAGGATACGCAATCATTCCACCAGCAGCACGTCGACGGCGACGTCGAGCTTCTGCTTCGGCGAGCCGACGATGATGCCGTCGACCGGCGAAACGTCGGAAAAGTCGCGACCGACCGCGAGCACGATATGGTCGCCAGCAACCATAAGATCGTTGGTCGGATCGAAATCGACCCAGCCAAGCTCCTCCCCGCACCACAGCGACACCCAGGCATGGGTGGCATCGGCGCCCTGCAGGCGCGGCTGGCCCGCCGGCGGAATGGTGCGGAGGTATCCGCTGACATAGGCCGCGGGCAGGCCCAGCCCGCGCAAGCCCGCGATCATGATATGGGCAAAATCCTGACAGACGCCATGGCGCTTGACGAAGACCTCGTTGAGCGGCGTCGAGATTACCGTCGCCTTCGGGTCGTAGCGAAATTCGGCGCGGATGCGATGCATCAGATCGACCGCCCCGGCGAGGATACCCACACTTGGCGCGAAGCTTTGCGCCGCATAGGCGCTGACCGGTCCCAGCACCGGCACCAGCGGGCTCGCAAAGACATAGCCGACCGGCGAGGACGGCCCGAGGCTCGTCGCCTCGAAGGCGATGTCGCGAATGCTCTCCCAGCCCGGGCTGTCAGCGTCACGCGCCCGGGGCTGGCGCGACACCTTCACGCGAGAGCGGGAATCGATGCGCAGAGTGCGATGCGCGGCCTCGATCACCACACTCTCGGTCAGCGTGCCGAAGAAATCGCGGCGGACGCTACGCTCCGCGGGGCGCGGACGGATCTCGACCTTGTGCGAGATCAGCTCCTGGCCATGGCCGCTCCTCGGCTCCAGCCGCAGCGTACAGCGGGCGAAGCTGACCGGACTCTCGTATTCGTAAGTTGTGACGTGACGGATGTCGTAGATCACGCCAGCCCCGTCAGTTTTTCCGGCCGGCTGGCATTGGGGCCGTGCGGGAAGTAGTGCTGCCCGACTGCCTCGGCGAGGCTGAGCAGATCCTGCTCGAGCGCGAACAGCGTCTTGACCTCGAGCTTCTCGGCCTCCGCGGTCGCGAGCATCGCCTGCATCGCGACCGCGAGCCGCTGCGGCTTCTCGATCAGGCCGTGCTCCTTCAGGCTCGGAAGTGCGGCGATGTGCTCGTTCAGCGCCGTCACCTGGAACGCCACCGAACGCGGATTGTAGCTGTCGAGCACGGCGAGGTCGCGCACCGGCGCCAGGATCGGCGCCAGCAGATAACGCGAGCGGTAGGTGATCTGGCAATCCACCAGCGTCAGCAGGATATCGAGATCCTCATCGCCGGCTTCGTCATAGGCAAACTGCCGGGCAAAACGCGTGGTGTTGATGGCGCGCTCGGTGCGGCGGCCGATATCGAGGAAGCGCCAGCCGGCGGCGCGGTTCATGTTCTCATGCGCAAGGCCGGCAAAGCTCGCGAGCTCCTGCAAGGTCAGCTCGGCCGCGCTCAGCACGCTGTCGTCGTCCTCGACCTCGACGGCCAGCCGCTCGGCCATCTCGGTGATGACTTGCCAGGCATCGGGCGACAGCCGCTCGCGCAAGGAGGTCGCGGTGCGCTGGGCCGCGCGGACCAGCGACAGTGCCGAGCCGAAACGCTCCGGGCTCTGCAGCGCTTCGGCGACGATGCGGCCGGGCGCCGCGCGCGAGGTCTGCGAGATCGCGCCCCAGGTCACCAGCAGGCGCTGGATACGCTCGGCCGATTGCAGCGAGGCCGCGGTGCCCTTGTTGGGCCCGCTCGGCGAGCCCAGCGCCCGCACCAGCCGCAGCGTCGCCTCGGCGCGTTCGAGATAGCGGCCGAGCCAGAACAGATTGTCGGCGGCGCGGCTCGGCAGCACGCCGGCGATACGGCGGATGCGCACCTTGTCGACTGCAGGCAGCAGCGTCGCGGTCGAGACCTGCTTGTCCGAGACCACCCAGACATCGGCGGAGCGCGCGCCGTCGCCCATCGACACCGCGCGCGCATCCGGCTGCTCGGCGATCCGGCAGAAGCCGCCGGGCATGATGGCCCAGCCGTCGGGCGTCGCGGCTGCGAACACGCGCAGCACGAAAGGACGGGGCGTGATCTGCCCCTGCTCCCACACCGGCATGGTCGAGAGCCGCACCACCTCCTGGCCGACATAGTCCATGCCACGCGCGGCGATGGCGTCGCTCAGGCGCCGGCGGCCGGCGGCGTCGAGCTCACTCGCGAGCACCGGGCCGTTGCTGTCGAGACCGGGAACGCCGCGCTGATAGGCGCCCTCGATCGCGACCTCGTCGAGCCGCGACAACACCTCGTCGCGCGCCGAGCGCTGGCCGCACCACCAGGTCGCGATGTGCGGCATCTTCAGCTCTTCCCCGAGCAGGCGGCGGCTCAGCGCCGGCAGGAAGCCGAGCATCGCGCGCGCCTCCAGAACGCCCGAACCGGGCATGTTGGCGACCACGACGCCGTCCTTGCGCAACACGTCGATCAGGCCGGGGACACCGAGCCGCGAGGAGGCATCGAGCTCGAGCGGGTCGAGCGAATTGGAATCGACACGGCGCAGCAGCACGTCGAGCCGCTTGAGGCCCGCAACCGTGCGGATGTGGATATGGTTGTCGCTGACGGCGAGATCGTCGCCCTCGACCAGCAGGAAGCCGAGATAGCGCGCCAGCGTCGCGTGTTCGAAATAGGTCTCGCTGAAGCTGCCCGGCGTGAGCACGCCAATGCGCGGCTCGTCGCGGTCGGCGCGCGCACGCAGACTGTCGCGAAACGCTTCGAAGAACGGCGCAACGCGCGGCACGTTCATCGACTTGTAGAGATCGGAGAAGGCGCGCGAGAGCACCAGGCGGTTCTCCAGCGCATAGCCCGCGCCCGACGGCGCCTGCGTGCGGTCTCCGAGCACCCACCAGCGGCCGTCGGGCCCGCGGCCGACATCCGCGGCATAGAGCGAGAGATAGCGCCCGCCCGGCGGCGGCACGCCGCAGACCGGACGGAGATATTCGGGGCTGCCGGCAATCGCAGCCGCAGGCAACGCGCCTTCGGCGACGAGGCGGCCCTCGCCATAGATGTCGCGCAGCACAAGCTCGAGCAGCTCGGCGCGCTGGGTGATGCCGTCGGACAGCTGCTTCCAGTCGGCCTCGTCGATCAGCAGCGGCAGATGGCTGATCGACCAGGGCCGGTCGGCGCTCTCGCCGGGCGCGCGATAGGTGACGCCGGCCTCGCGGAGATGACGGTCGGCCATGCCAAACCGCCGCTCGACCTCATCGGGCGCGAGCGCGCCGAAGGCATCGAAGAAGCGGCTCCAGACCGCGCGGGGCTTGCCGTCCGGGCCGAGAAACTCGTCGGGGATACCGGGCAGGCGCCTATAGTCGCGGACCCATTGCGCCAAGCGGCGCTGGCCATCACGTTGACCTTGCGCCTGACCCGCCTTGTCGTCCTCTTCGGCTGCGCCCTCGGCCATGCGCCTCTCCCTGCCCCGACATCATACTCATTGCAGGAGCGGGGACCGCAAGTCGAGAGTCAGCGGAAACTCATTTGTGCGTTCCTCGGGCGGCGGCTGCATCGGGCCCGGCGTATGGCCATGGTCCTGGAAACGCGCCAGCCGCCGCGCCTCGGCCTCGTAGGTGTTGACGGGCTTGGTGTCGTAGCTGCGGCCGCCGGGATGGGCGACGTGATAGACGCAGCCGCCGAGCGAGCGGCCGTTCCAGGTGTCAATAAGATCGAAGGTCAGGGGCGCGTGAACGGGAATGGTCGGGTGCAGGCCGGAGGCCGGCTGCCAGGCCTTGAAGCGGACGCCGGCCACCGCCTCGCCGGAGCGGCCGGTTGCGGTCATCGGCAGGCGGCGGCCGTTGCAGGTGACGATATGGCGGCCCTCGACGAACCCCTCCGCCTTGACCTGAAGCCGCTCGACCGATGAGTCGACATAGCGCACGGTGCCGCCGGCCGAGCCCTCCTCGCCGAGCACGTGCCAGGGCTCAAGTGCCTGCCGCAGCTCCAGCGTCACGCCGCCATGATGGATGCGGCCGAAAGCGGGGAAGCGGAATTCGAGCTGCGCCAGATACCATTCAGGCTCGAACGGATAGCCGGACTGCTTCAGCTCGGTCAGCACTTCGAGGAAATCTTCCCAGATGAAGTGCGGCAGCATGAAGCGATCATGCAGCGCGGTGCCCCAGCGCACGAACTTGCCTTGTTGCGGCTCGCGCCAGAATTTTGCGATCAGCGCGCGGATCAGCAACTGCTGCGCCAGCGACATGCGCGGATCCGGCGGCATTTCGAGCGCGCGGAATTCGACCAGGCCGAGGCGGCCGGTCGTGCCGTCCGGTGAATAGAGCTTGTCGATGCAGATCTCGGCGCGATGGGTGTTGCCGGTGATGTCGACGAGGAGATGCCGGAACAAGCGATCCACCAGCCATAGCGGCGCCTGAACGCCCGGCGGCGGCACGTGGGTGAGCGCGACCTCGAGCTCGTAAATGCTGTCGTGGCGGGCTTCGTCGATGCGTGGTGCCTGGCTGGTCGGACCGATGAACAGGCCGGAGAAGAAATAGGACAGCGACGGATGCCGCTGCCAGTGCAGCACCAGGCTCTTCAACAGATCGGGCCGGCGCAGGAACGGCGAGTCCTGCGGGGAGGAGCCGCCGACCACGACGTGATTGCCGCCGCCGGTGCCGGTGTGGCGACCGTCGACCAGGAAGCGATTGGCGCCGAGGCGTGTCTTGCCGGCATCTTCATAGAGCCCGGCGGTGATCTCGACCGCCTCGCGCCAGTTCTTGGCCGGCTGGACGTTGACCTCGATCACGCCGGGATCGGGCGTCACCTTGATGACGTCGACGCGCGGATCGAATGGCGGCGGATAGCCCTCGACATGGACCTGGAGCTGCATCTCCTCGGCCGTCGCTTCGAGCGCCGCGACCATCTCGAGATAATCCTCGATCTGCTCGACCGGCGGCATGAAAGCACAGAGCACGCCGTCGCGGACCTCGACCGACATCGCGGTGCGGACCGGGACGGAGGTGTTGAGCTGTTCGGGCTCAAGCCGCTCCGGCGAGTCCGGACGCGCCGGAAGGCTGAACACCGGCAGCTTGCCGCGGGCCTCCATCGGATCCCGCTCGACGATGTAGGGATATTGATCGGGCGGGACATAGCCGAGCGAGTCCAGCGGCAGGCGCAGGCCGAGCGGCGAATCCCCCGGCATCAGGAACAGATGATTGCGCCGGAGCTGCCAGCGCTCGCTGCGCCAGCGTGGCGCCGCATTCCAGCGCTGCACGGGCAGCACGAAGCCGCGAGGGTTGTTGAGCCCCTGCTCGAACACCCGCGCCATCCGCGCGCGGGCCTCCGGATCGGACAATTTGGAATCGGACGGATCGACGTTGACGGGAAGCTCGGATTCCTTCTGCAGCCAGTACGCGGTGTCCTCATAGGCCGGCATGATGTAACCGGGATCGAGGCCAAGCCGCAGCGCCGCGCCCTCCACGAACGCCTGGACGTCCTTGGCCTGCGCCGGCCGCGGATTTTCGATGCTGGCGATGAGGTCGGCATTCTTCCAGATCGGTACGCCGTCCTTGCGCCAGTACAGGCCAAACGCCCAGCGCGGCAGGCTTTCGCCGGGATACCATTTGCCCTGACCGAAGTGCAGCAGGCCCCCGGGTCCGAAACGCGCGCGCAGGCGGCGGATCAGATCGTCGGCGAGCCCGCGCTTGGTCGGACCGACCGCGTCCGTGTTCCACTCGGCGCCTTCGAGATCATCAACGGAGACGAAGGTCGGCTCGCCGCCCATGGTCAGACGCACATCCTGCGCCGCAAGATCGCCGTCGACCTGCTCGCCGAGATCGTTCAGCCGTATCCAGGATTCGTCGGAGAATGGTTTTGTGATGCGCGGCGCCTCGCGAATGCGCTTGACGCTCATGTCGAAGGCGAATTCGACCTCGGCAAAGCCGGCACCGCCGGAGATCGGCGCGGCCGAACGGTAGTGCGGCGTCGCCGCGACCGGGATGTGACCCTCGCCCGCCAGCATGCCCGAGGTCGCGTCGAAACCGATCCAGCCCGCGCCCGGCAGATAGACCTCGGCCCAGGCGTGCAAATCGGTGAAATCGCTCTCGACCTCCGGCGGCCCCTCGATCGGATCGATGTCGGGACGGACCTGGATCAGATAGCCGGAGACGAAACGGGCGGCGAGACCGAGGTGCCGGAAGGTCTGGATCAGAAGCCAGGCGGAGTCACGGCATGAGCCGGCCGCGGAGGAGAGCGTCTCCTCCGGCGTCTGCACGCCCGCTTCCATGCGGATGACGTAGCCGATCCTTTTCTGCAACTCCCTGTTGAGATCGACCAGGAAGTTGACGGTGTTCGGGGCTTCGTGCGGAATCGTATCGAGATATTTCGCGAACAGCCGATCGGGCTTGACGGTCTCCAGATAAGGCGCGAGTTCGGTCTTGAGATCTTGCGTATATTCGAACGGAAAGCTGTCGGCATAGGGCTCGACGAAGAAGTCGAACGGATTGACCGTGGTCATCTGCGCCGTGAAATCGACCTCGATCTTGAGCTCGGTCGTCTTCTCCGGGAAGACGTAACGCGCGATCCAATTGCCTAGCGGATCCTGCTGCCAGTTCACGAAATGGTTGGCCGGAGTGACCTTGAGCGAATAACTCAGGATCGGCGTGCGCGTATGCGGCGCGGGCCGCAGACGGATGGTCTGCGGGCCAAGATCGATCGGGCGGTCGTATTTGTAGTGCGTGACGTGGTGTAATGCGACGTAGATCGACACGGGGTGCGGTACTCCAGCAGCTTTTTTGAGCAGAACACCGCTGGTGACCTCGATCAAGCACTAACAACGGGCAAAGGGTGCCTAGGAAGTATCCCCCGTTGTCCACGGGGCAATCGCAGCGTCATGGCCGGGCTTGTCCCGGCCATCCACGACCTTCTTTCACGGTCCCCAAGAACGTGGATGCCCGGGACAAGCCCGGGCACGACGACCTCATGTGGGGTAACGTTACGCCGCTGAGGTCAACCGTTGCAGGAACTGCGTCACCTCGCGCCGGAGCGTTTCGACCTCGCCATGGACGCGTTCGGAGGCGCTGTTGACGCGGCTCGCCACACGGCCGGTGTCGGCGGCGGCTTCGCTGATGCCGGTCACGTTGGAGGACATTTGCGAGGTACCGGATGAGGCTTCCTGGACGTTGCGGGCGATCTCACGGGTGGCGAGACCCTGCTGCTCGATCGAGGTCGCGATCGAGGCGGTGATGCCGTTGATCTCGGTGATGGTCTGCGCGATCGCCTCGACGGCGGCGACCGAGTTGGTGGTCGATTGCTGCATCTCGCCGACCTTGGCGCTGATTTCCTCGGTCGCCTTCGCGGTCTGGTTGGCGAGGCTCTTGACCTCGGATGCGACCACGGCGAAGCCGCGACCGGCCTCGCCTGCCCGCGCGGCCTCGATGGTGGCGTTGAGCGCCAAGAGATTGGTCTGCTCGGCAATCGCGCTGATCAGCTTGACCACGTCGCCGATCCGCATCGCCGCATCCGCAAGCGTGCGGATCTCGGTGCCGGCACGATTGGCTTCGTTCACCGCCCGCTCCGTGCTCGTGCTGGAGCCCGCCACCTGGCGGCTGATCTCGGTGATCGATGATGCGAGCTGCTCCGCGGCGCTCGCGACGGTGGCGACGTTGCGCGAGGCCCGGTCGGACGCACTGAGCACGCCGGAGGTCTGCTGGCTGGTCTTCTCGGCCGCCGCCGCCATCTGGCCGGCGTCGGATTCGAGATCGGTCGCCGCGCCCATCAGAGTGCCGGCGACCTGGTCGAGATGCGTGCCGAACTGCGTTGCGAGGTCCGCGATCTCGACCACGCGACGGCCGAGGCTGTCGGTGCCGGAATTGATGACGGTGGCCGAACGGCGGAACGAGCCGGGCAATCCGCGCGCGAGGATCTTGCGGAAATATTTGCCGCGGCTGGCATAGTCCATCGAGGCCGAAGCTTCCCGCAAATAGGCATCGGTGACGTCGAGCATGTCGTTGACCGACTTCTGAATGGCGCCGATCCGTCCGGCCTGGCGGATGCTGAGGATGCGCGCCTCGAGGTCGCCGCGGGGCGCCGGGGGGGGCCCCGGGGGGCCCGCCGGGGCCGGCCCCCCCCGCGGGGGGGGGGGCCCCCCCCGCGAGGCCGCCCGCCCGGCCCCGCCGCCCACCCCACCCCCCCCCCGCAATGAGGGGG
>NZ_JBVVPL010000023.1:62939-97286 GCF_055807615.1 Bradyrhizobium sp. MV1.5
CCCGCCCCGACGGGCGTCCCCCCACTCCTCACGGCCCCCGCCCGGCCGGGCGGGGGGGTGGGTGCGGCGGCGCCCCGGGGGGGCGCCGCGGCCCGCCTGGCCCCCCACGTCTGCCACCTCGTCGACGGCCACCGCCGTGCGGTACTGGCACCAGACGGCATAGCCGAGCAGCGCGACCGTAACGCCTAGCAACGCCGCGCCGGAAATTCCGGTCGCGCCGGACAGCGAGAGCACGAACGCAACGACGGCAAGAACAGATGCGAGCGCGGTCGCTCCCTGCGCCTTAGAGAGAGAGCACAAATTCATCGTAACCGACACCCTGTTGCTTGAGCAGCCCGACCATCGCCTCGAAGCTCGCATGCATGCCGTCCTTGGCATTGGCATGCCGCGCCTCTTCCGCGCACAGCGCCTTGTAGATCGGCTTGATGCGCTCGATCTGCGCTGGATCGGGCTTGCGACGGTTGGAGTGATAGCCGACGATATTGCCACGCTCGTCGAATGTCGGCGTGACGTGGGCGAACACCCAGTAATGGCTGCCGTCCTTCGCGAGGTTGACGACGTAGGCGAAGATCTCCTGCCTGGACTGGAGCGTGTCCCACAACAGCTTGAAGACGGAGCGCGGCATCTCGGGGTGGCGGATCAGGCTGTGGGGCGCGCCCATCAGTTCGTTCCAGGAGTACTTCGCCATGCGGATGAAGACATCGTTGGCGTAGGTGATGCGGCCCTTGAGATCGGTCTTCGAGACGATCAGCTCCTCCTCTCCGAGGAGATTTTCCACGCCGGTCGGCCGTATCGCACGCGTCATCGTTGACGAATCCTCACGAAGGGCGAACGCCCCAAATGAGTGGAGCTCGCATCGCTCCAGGGATTACGGCAGAAGATGTTAATCAGGTGTGACCGCGGAAACCCTCGTGATCACTTCACGGCTCCGTATCATTACTTAGGAGCCTCGCTTGCAGTGCGCGGCTACCGCCGACGCGCAACGATGGGATTACATCGTCGCGCCCAGCACCCAGGGCGCGAACTCGGCGCCGCCGAAATCAAAACTCTCGCTCTTGGTCGGCTGTCCCGAAGCCGTCTTGAGAATCAGATCGAAGATGCGCTGGCCGCACTGCTGAACGCTCTCCTCGCCTTCGAGGATGGTGCCGCAATTGACGTCCATGTCCTCTTCCATGCGCTTGTACATGGGCGTGTTGGTGGCGAGCTTGATCGACGGCGCTGGCTTGCAGCCGAACACGCTGCCGCGCCCCGTGGTGAAGCAGACCAGATTGGCGCCGCCGGCGACCTGCCCGGTCGCGGCAACCGGATCGTAGCCGGGCGTGTCCATGAACACGAAACCCTTCTTGGTGATGGGTTCGGCATAGCGCAGCACTTCGACGAGGTTGGTGGTGCCGGCCTTCGCCATCGCGCCGAGCGACTTCTCCAAAATGGTGGTGAGACCGCCGGCCTTGTTGCCCGGGCTCGGATTGGCGTTCATCTCGGCGCCTTCGCGCGTCGTGTATTCGTCCCACCAGCGCATGAGATCGACCAGCTTCTCGCCGACCTCGCGGCTGACGGCGCGGCGCGTCAGCAGATGCTCGGCGCCATAGGTCTCCGGCGTCTCCGACAGGATCACGGTGCCGCCGTGACGCACGATGAGATCGCTGGCCGCGCCCAGCGCCGGGTTGGCGGAGACACCGGAATAGCCATCCGAACCGCCGCATTGCAGCGCCACGGTCAATTCGCTCACCGGAACGGACTCGCGCTTGACCTTGTTGGACTCCGCAAGTGCCTCGCGCACGAAGGCAATGCCGGCTTCCACCGTCTTGCGGGTGCCGCCGACCTCCTGGATGTCCATTGCGCGCAGACGTCCGGCGAGCTTCTGCTCCTCCATCAGGCCGCCGATCTGGTTTACCTCGCAGCCGAGGCCGAGCACGATGACGTGGGAGAAGTTCACGTGCCGCGCATAACCGCCGAGCGTGCGGCGGAGAAGTGCCAGCGGCTCGTTCTGCGTCATGCCGCAGCCGGTCTTGTGGGTCAGCGCGACCACGCCGTCGACATTGGGGAAGTCGGCCAGCGGATTGTCGCCAGTGAACGGATTCTTCTTGAACACGTCGGCGACGAGGCTTGCGACATGCGCGCTGCAATTCACCGAGGTGAGGATGCCGATATAGTTGCGCGTGGCGACGCGGCCGTCCGGGCGGCGAATGCCTTCGAAGCTCGCCGGGAGATCGAAATTCGGCGTCGGCTTGACGTCGGCGCAATAGGCGTAGTCCTTGGCGAAATCGCCCATGCCGCAATTCTGCACGTGCACGTGCTGGCCCGGCGCGATCGGCACCGTCGCAAAGCCGATGATCTGGCCGTAGCGTATCACCGGCTCGCCCAATGCGATCGGCTTGATCGCGACCTTGTGGCCGGAAGGAATGCGCTCGACCGTGGTTACGCCGTCGGCCACCAGCGTTCCCGGCGGCAAGCTCGCGCGCGCGATCAGCACGCCATCATCGGGATGGAGGCGAATGACGGGGCTGATGGTCATGGGAGGTCTCCTTGGTCTTCACGTATCGTGCCCCGGACGCAGCGCAGCGCGAAAGCGGTGCGCTGCTGAGCCGGGGCCTAGTTGTCACGTCATCTGCTTGGTTAGCGACTGGGTCCCGGCTCTGCGATGCACCGCTTCGCGCTGCATCGCGTCCGGGACACAGAGAGAGCTCAGGCCTTGCCGCCGGAATCCTTGCGGGTCGCATTCACCTGCATCTTGGCGTACGTGGTCATCAGGCCGACCTCGTTCGAGAGCGTCACCAGCTTGAAGCCCATGTTGATGGCGCGCGCGGCACCCTCGGCGCCGCTGCAATGGATGCCCGGGTTGAGGCCGCGCTTGCCGCACTCCTTGATGATCTTCTCGTAGATCGCGAGGATTTCGGGCTCGGTGCGATCGAGCTTCGGTTCGAGGCCGTAGGAGAAGCCGAGGTCGGACGGACCGATATAGACGCCGTCGATGCCTTCGACGTCGAAGATCGCTTCCATGTTCTCGACCGCGGTCCTGGTCTCCATCATCGGCAGCAGCACGATGTCGTCGTTGGCCGTCTTCTGGTAGGAGCCAGCGGTGCCGTACATGCCGGCGCGGATCGGGCCGTTGGAGCGCACGCCCTTCGGCGGGTACTTGGAATAGGAGACGAGATTCCTGGCTTCCTGCGGCGTGTTGACCATCGGGCAGATCACGCCATAGGCGCCGCCATCGAGCACCTTGCCGATGATGCCGGGCTCGTTCCAGGGCACGCGGACCATCGGCGTGATGGGGTGCTTGTCCATCGCCTGGAAGCACTGCACCATCGACAGATAATCCTGCACGCCGTGCTGCATGTCGACGGTGACGCTGTCGAAGCCGCATTGCGCGATCATCTCGGCCGAGAAGCCGGAGGGAATCGCGAGCCACGCGTTGACCACGGCCTTGCCCGACTTCCAGATTTCCTTGACCTTGTTCGCCACGTTGCCTTCCTTCTTTGTTGTTTGGGCCGTCATTGTTTAAGTCGTCGTTATTTGGACCTTCGTCACCATGACGAGCGTCGCGACAGCACAGCCCCGCTGTTACCGCGAACTGGCGCGCCGCGCTACGCTCGCAATGACGCAAGACCTATGCGGTCGCCCTCTGGATGCTGACTTCGCTGACGCCGACCTCGCGGGCGGTATTCACTATTGCCGCCCAGGTGTCATCCGGCAAGGGGATGCCGTTTTGGGTCCGCTCAGCCCGGGTTTTCCGCTCGGGGTCGCCGGGAATCAGCACCTGGTCGACCCCGGACACCGGCTTGGTGGCACGGATGAAGTCGGCATAGCGCGACACCTCTGCGTCGAAGACATGGGAGGTATCGACCACTTTCGGATCGACGTAGAAGGCCAGCATGCCGTTGGCGAAGCGCCGACCGCCGGACGTGGCCCCGGTTCCGGTCAACGCGCCGCCGAGCAGCTCGCACATGAAGGCGAGGCCCGAGCCCTTGTGCTCGCCGAACGCACGGATCGCGCCCGTTCCCTTGGTGTGATCGCGCGGCCCATCCGGCGTGTAGGGGCCGTAGAGCACGGCCGGCTCCTCGCTCAGGCTGCCGTCGGCATCGACCAGCGCGCCCTTCGGCAACTTCTTGCCGCCGCGGCTTGCGACCAGCACCTTGCCCTCGGCCACGACCGAAGTCGCAAAATCAAGCACGATCGGATCCTGGCCCTCGCGCGGAATGCCGACGCAATAGGGTGCGGTGGAGAGCCGTTTCTCCACGCCGCCGAACGGCGCCACCAGCAGCGAGCCGGCGGCATTGACGAAATGAACCGAGATCAGTCCTTCGGCGGCGGCCATCTCGGCCCAATCGCCGACGCGGCCGATATGGCCGGCATTGCGTAGCGCGACAGCGGCAAGTCCCGCCTTCCTGCACTTCTCGATGCCGATCCGGACCGCCTGCGGCGTCACGGTCTGGCCATAGCCGAACTTGCCGTCGATCACCGCGAGCGAGGGCGTGTCGAGCACGATTTCGGCGTTCTGGTTGGGCACGACCGCGCCGCTCTTCTGCCAGCGGATATAGACGGGGACGCGGATCACGCCGTGGCTGTCATGGCCGGTCAGATTCGCCGTGGTTAGATAAGTGGCGATGCGCCTGGCTTCGTCAGGCGACGACTGCGCATGCGCGAAGACCTCGGTGACGAAGTCGATCAGCTTCTGAACCTGGATGGTGACCATGAGGGTCTGTTTGCCTCTACCTCGGCGCCGATTTTGCAGTCATCGGCTTGAGCGGCACTTGAGCGAAAAAATGCGGCGATGTCCATGATTGTTGCCGCGCGCTTGCGCATATCAGCTTTCACCCCTCGGCACTTGCCTCCTCGCCCGCGCCGAGCCCTGCGAGACTTTGTTCGAGCTCGCCAAGCATCTCCTGCAACTCGACGAGCTTGCGTGCGCCAAAGCGGCGCGTGATCTCCGCATAGATCGCTTCGGAGGATGGCGCCACGGAGGCCATCAGCTTCACGCCCTTTTCCGAGATCGAGACCATGCTGCGGCGCTGGTCCGCCTTCGCGGTCTTGCGCTCGATCAGGTTGCGCGCCTCCAGATCACGCAGGATCCGCGACAGGCTCGGTCCGAGCAGGAACGCGGTGCGCGCGAGTTCCGTGACCTCGACCGTATCGATCGCCGCGAGGGCGCGCAGAATGCGCCATTGCTGCTCGGTCAGGCCGTGCTCACGCAACGAGGGACGGAACTGCCGCATCACCGCTTCGCGTGCCCGCAGCAACGACATCGGCAGCGAACGCGAGAACTCACGCATCGGCACCTGCCGCACGGCGGGCTCGCTTCCGTCCGCAGGATCAGCCGGTCTCTTCGTCATGACGCCCTTTCAAGCCGCGAAACGTTTGCAGTGCAGCAAGCCAATTTGCGATTGACGCATTCACTTAACATGTTAAGTATCTTCCTGCACCACGATTTGTAAGATTACACATGGCGCTTTCAAACGACGATATCCGAGCTTGCGCGAACCGTCTGCATCAGGCGGAGAAGACCCGTACGCAGATCCGGCAGCTCTCGCAGGACTTTCCCGACATCAGCATCGCTGACGCCTTTGCGATTCAGAAGGCCTGGGTCGACGTCAAGATCGCCGAAGGGCGCATCGTCCGGGGACACAAGATCGGCCTGACCTCGAAGGCTATGCAAAGCGCGCTCGGAATCAACGAGCCGGATTCCGGCGTGTTGCTCGACGACATGTTCTTCGCCGATGGCGGCCTCGTTCCGACGGAACGCTTCATTGCGACGCGCGTGGAAGCCGAGCTCGCCTTCGTCATGAGCAAGCGCCTCGCGGGCCCCGACTGCACGCTGTTCGACGTGCTCAACGCCACCGATTTCGTGGTGCCGGCGCTGGAGATTCTGGACACGCGGATCGAACGCGTCGATCCCCGGAGCAAGGCGACGCGAAAGATCTTCGACACCATCGCCGATAACGCGGCGAACGCCGGCATCGTGCTCGGTGGACGGCCGATCCGTCCGCTGGACGCGGACCTGCGCTGGATCGGCGCGTTGTGTTTCAAGAACGGCCAGCTCGAAGAGACCGGCCTTGCCGCCGGCGTGCTCAATCATCCCGCCACGGCCGTTGCCTGGCTCGCCAACAAGATCGCGCCGCTCGGCCTTGCGCTCGAGCCCGGGCAGGTTGTGCTCGCGGGCTCCTTCATCCGTCCGATCGAGACCCGCAAGGGCGACACAATTCAAGCCGATTATGGCGCCTACGGCTCGGTGAGCTGCTACTTCGCCTAGACGAACAAAAAGACAGGGAGTGAAACCGCGATGCCGCATTTCACGATCGAATATTCGGCCAATCTCGACGACCGCCTCGACATCGGCGCGGCGTGCGAGGTGGTACGCAGGGCGGCGGTCGAGACCGGCATCTTCCCGCTCGGCGGCATCCGCGTCCGCGCCGTCAGATGCGAGCATTATGCGATCGCCGATGCGCGGCAAGACTACGGCTTTCTCGACATGGTGCTGCGCATTGGCGAAGGCCGTGATCTGCCAACCCGCAAGCAGGCCGGCGAACATGTATTCCAGGCTCTCTCCCGCCATCTCGATCCCGTCTTCGCAAGCTCCAAATTCGCCCTGTCGTTCGACATGCAGATCAACGACAAGGACACGAGCTGGAAGCGCAACAACATCCACGACGCCCTGAAGGCGGAGGCCGCCCATGGATAAGCCCACGCCGAAAACCGATGTGTTCCAGGCCAATCGCGACCGCATCGCACCGCTGCTGAAGACGCTCCGCGCCGACGGCGTCGGCCACATGATCGACGGCAAGATCGTGCCGTCGATCTCAGGCGAGACGTTCGAAACGAAATCGCCGGTCGACGGCGCGACTCTGGCCAGCGTCGCGCGCGGCAATGCCGAAGATATCGATCGCGCCGCCACCGCTGCTTCGCTGGCCTTCAAATCCTGGCGCGACATGGCGCCGGCGATGCGGAAGAAGCTGCTGCATCGCGTCGCCGACGCCATCGAGGACAATGCTGAGGACATCGCGGTGCTCGAATGCATCGACACCGGCCAGGCCTATCGCTTCATGGCCAAGGCCGCGATCCGCGCCGCCGAGAATTTCCGCTTCTTTGCCGATCGATGCGGCGAGGCGCGCGACGGCCAGAACACGCCGAGCGACGAGCATTGGAACGTCTCGACCCGCGTGCCGATCGGCCCGGTCGGCGTCATCACGCCGTGGAATACGCCGTTCATGCTTTCGACCTGGAAGATCGCCCCTGCCCTCGCGGCCGGGTGCACCGTCGTGCACAAGCCGGCCGAGTGGTCGCCGGTCACGGCGGCCATTCTTGCAAAGCTCGTCAAGGAAGCCGGCGTGCCCGACGGCGTGCTCAACACCGTGCACGGCTTTGGTGAAGAGGCCGGCAAGGCGCTGACCGAGCATCCCGCCATCAAGGCGATCGGCTTTGTCGGCGAAAGTTCGACCGGCTCCGCGATCATGGTTCAGGGCGCGCCCACGCTGAAGCGCGTGCATTTCGAGCTCGGCGGCAAGAACCCCGTGATCGTGTTCGACGACGCCGATCTCGACCGCGCGCTCGATGCGGTCGTGTTCATGATCTACTCGCTCAACGGCGAGCGCTGCACGTCGTCGAGCCGCCTGCTGATCCAGGCCAGCATCGCGGAGAAATTCGTGGAGAAGCTGGCCGCGCGGGTAAGAGCCCTGAAGGTCGGCCATCCCCTCGATCCCGCAACCGAGATCGGCCCGCTGATCCACGAGCGGCATCTGGCAAAGGTGTGCTCTTATTTCGACGTCGCCCGCCAGGACGGCGCGACGATTGCGGTCGGCGGCAAGGCTTATGACGGGCCGGGCGGCGGACATTATGTCGAGCCGACGCTGGTGACCGGCGCGCATGGCAAGATGCGCGTGGCGCAGGAAGAGGTGTTCGGCCCCTTCCTCACCGTGCTCCCCTTCAAGGACGAAGCAGACGCGATCGAGATCGCCAACGACATCCGCTATGGCCTGACCGGCTATGTCTGGACCAACGATGTCGGCCGCGCGTTGCGTGTCGCGGATGCGCTGGAGGCCGGCATGATCTGGCTGAACTCGGAAAACGTCCGCCATCTGCCGACGCCGTTCGGCGGCATGAAAGCATCCGGCATCGGCCGCGACGGCGGCGATTATTCGTTCGATTTCTACATGGAAACCAAGCACGTCTCGCTGGCGCGGGGCACGCACAAGATTCAGAAGCTGGGAATCTAGAACCGCCGTCGTTCCGGGGCGGCGCGGAGCGTCGAACCCGGAACCTCGAGATTCCGGGTTCGGCTCTGCGAGCCGCCCCGGAATGACGGGGGACCTCAAGAGGGGAAACGCAATGCCCGTACCGCAACATGTCTTCGAGCCGCCGTTCAACATCATCCGCTCCAGCCACGCCGTGCTGGACGTGACCGATCTGAAGCTCAGCCGCGAGTTCTATGAAAGCGTTGTCGGCCTGCATGTCGAGGACGCCGACGACAAGGTCGTTTACTTGCGCGCCGCCGAGGAGCACCAGCATCACTCGCTGGTGTTGCGCAAGGCGGCGGCGCCCGCCTGCAACCGCCTCGGCTTCAAGGTCGGCAATGACGGGGATTTGGACAAGGCCGCGAAGTTCCTGTCCGAGAACGCTCTGGGCTACGCGTTCATCGATCAGCCGTTCCAGGGCCGCACGCTGCAATTCACCGATCCCTTCGGCTTCCAGATCGAGCTGTATGCGTCGATGGACCGGCGGCCGCATCTGCTGCGCCGCTACGATCTCTACAGGGGCTGCCATCCGCAGCGGCTCGACCATTTCAACGTGTTCGCCGCCGAAGTGCAGGACACCGTCGAATTCTATGCCCGGCTCGGCTTTCGCCTCACCGAATACGCCGAGGAGGACGGACCGAACGGGCGCATCGCCGCGGCCTGGATGCATCGCAAGGGCAATGTCCACGATTTTGCCATCACCAACGGCAAGGGCCCGCGGCTGCACCACTTCGCGTACTGGACGCCGACGGCCATGAACATCATCCATCTCTGCGATGTCATGGCCTCGCAGGGCTTCGTGAAGAACATCGAGCGTGGTCCGGGACGCCACGGCATCTCGAATGCGTTCTTCCTCTACGTCCGCGATCCCGATGGACACCGGCTGGAGCTCTACACCAGTGACTATTTCACCGGCGATCACGACCACGAGCCGCTGCGCTGGTCGCTGCGCGATCCCCGTCGCCAGACATTGTGGGGCGCACCCGCCCCGCGCTCCTGGTTCGAGCAGGGCTCGCCGTTCTCCGGCCAAGCCGTGCGCGAGCCGAAGTTCGTGGCCGACGTGCTGGTGGCGGATTGATGCGGGTGACCGGCACAAACTCTCTCCCCGTCGTCCCGGCGAAGGCCGGGACCCATAACCACAGGGAGACGTTTGACGAAGATTGGTCGTTCGGGATTGCCACGGCGCACTATCGGTAGATCACGCGGTATGGGTCCCGGCCCCCGTGCGCAATTGCGCACTAGGCCGGGACGACAAAGAATGATGAGCAGCCAATGAACCCCCCTCGCCTTGCCACCTATTCCGTCAAGGGTGCAACGAAGTATGGCGCCGTCGTCGACGGCGGCATTGTCGATCTCTCCGCGCGCCACGGAAAGGACTATCCGACGCTGCGCGAGGTGATCGCGGCAGGACAGCTCGCGAGCCTTGCCGAGGACGCCGCCGGCCGCGCGCCAGATCACGCGCTGGATGACATCATCTGGCTGCCGCCGGTGCCCGCGCCGGAAAAGATCATCTGCATCGGCGTCAATTATCCCGACCGCAATGCCGAGTACAAGGACGGCCAGGACGCGCCGAAATATCCGAGCATGTTCATGCGCTCGCCGCGCTCCTTCGTCGGCCACGACACGCCGCTGGTGCGCCCGCGCGCCTCCGCGCAGCTCGACTATGAGGGCGAGATCGTGCTGGTGATCGGCAAGCAAGGCCGGCACATCCCCGAAAGTTCTGCGCTCGACCACATCGCCGCGCTGACGCTCTGCAACGAAGGCTCGGTGCGCGACTGGCTGCGCCATGCCAAGTTCAATGTCACGCAAGGCAAGAACTTCGATTCCAGCGGCAGTCTCGGCCCGTGGCTGGTGCCCTACACGCAGGAATCGCAGATCGCCGACATCAGCCTCACCACGCACGTCAATGGCGAGCTGCGGCAGGACGACCGCACCAGCCGGCTGATGTTTCCGTTCCGCTATCTCATCAGCTATATCTCGACCTTCGCAACGCTCGTTCCCGGCGACGTCATCGTCACGGGCACGCCAACGGGCGCCGGTGCGCGGTTCGATCCCCCGCGTTATCTCAAGCCGGGCGATATTATCGAAGTCGCGGCCGAGGGCATCGGAACCTTACGCAACGGCGTCGTCGACGAAGCCTGAACACCGATTGAAATGGAATAATGCCATGACCACCCTCACCGGCGGCGAAGCGATCGTAAGCGGCCTTGTCGCCCACGGCGTCGACACCGTGTTCGGCCTGCCCGGCGCGCAGGTCTACGGCCTGTTCGACGCCTTCCACCAGGCGCAGCTCAAGGTGATCGGCGCGCGGCACGAGCAGGCCTGCGGGTACATGGCGTTCGGCTATGCACGCTCCAGCGGCAGGCCCGGCGTGTTCAGCGTGGTGCCCGGTCCCGGCGTACTCAACGCCAGCGCAGCACTGCTCACCGCCTTCGGCTGCAACGAGCCGGTGCTGTGCGTCACCGGCCAGGTGCCGACGCAGTTTTTGGGCAAGGGCCGCGGCCATCTGCACGAGATGCCGGATCAGCTCGCGACCTTGCGCACCTATGTGAAATGGGCGGATCGGATCGAATATCCCGGCAACGCGCCGACCACGGTCGCGCGCGCCTTCCAGGAGATGACGTCCGGACGGCGTGGCCCCGCCTCCGTCGAGATGCCCTGGGACGTCTTCACCCAGCGCGCCGACACCGCGGCTGCGCAAGTGCTGGAGCCGCTGCCCGCGCCGCAGCCCGACCCTGACATGATCAAGCAGGCGGCCGCGCTGATCAGGAATAGCAAGGCGCCGATGATCTTCGTCGGCAGCGGCGCGATCGAGGCGCGGGAGGAGATTCTCGAACTCGCCGAGATGATCGACGCGCCCGTCGTCGCCTTCCGCAGCGGCCGCGGCATCGTCTCCAACGCGCATGAGCTTGGACTCACGATGGCGGCGGCCTACAAGCTGTGGCCGACAACAGATGTGATGATCGCGATCGGCACGCGCGCCGAGCTGCCGGCGTCGGGCTTCCGCTGGCCATATCAGCCGAAGGGGCTGAAATCCATTCGTGTCGATATCGATCCGGCCGAGATGCGCCGGCTCGCTTCCGATGTCGCTATCGTCGCCGACGCCAAAGCCGGCACGGCCGATCTCGTCACAGCCGTGAAGAGGGCCGGCTATGCCAGGACCAGCGGCCGGCGGGGAGAGATCCGCGAGGTGACCGCGACGGCGCAAGCCGAGATCCAGCGCATCCAGCCGCAGATGGCCTATCTCAACATCCTGCGCGAGGTGCTGCCGGCGAACGCGATCGTGACGGATGAATTGTCGCAGTTCGGTTTCGCATCCTGGTACGGTTTTCCGATCTACGAGCCGCGCACCTTCATTACGTCAGGCTATCAGGGCACGTTGGGCTCGGGCTTCCCGACCGCGCTCGGGGCCAAGGTCGCCAATCCCGACAAGCCGGTGGTGGCGATCACCGGCGACGGCGGCTTCATGTTCGGCGTGCAGGAGCTCGCCACCGCCGTGCAGTTCAACATCGGCGTGGTGACGCTGGTGTTCAATAACAACGCCTATGGCAATGTCCGCCGCGACCAGCGCGAACGTTTCGACGGCCGCGTGGTGGCGTCCGATCTGGTCAACCCGGATTTCGTCAAGCTCGCGGAGTCATTTGGCGTGGCCGCCGCGCGCGTCACCGCGCCGGACCAGTTCAAGGCGGCGATGGAGAAGGCCCTGGCGCATGGCGGGCCCTATCTGATCTCGGTCGAGGTGACGCGGGACTCGGAAGTCAGCCCGTGGGCGTTCATCCACCCGCCGAAGCCTTGAGGTGAACGCCGCCCTGTAGCCGCGCCGCCGCGATCACCAGCAGGCCCGCGCCTGCGACCGCCCAGCAGGCGATCGGGGCCCAGTGCAGCAGCGGGGCGTATTCAGGCATTTTCTGCAAGCCGCCGGCGACCGCCGCCATCCGCGCGAAGGTCCCGAGCGCGAGCGCCGAGAAGACGAGACCGGTCACCTTTCCCTCCGCGCCGGTCGAGCCGATCGCCAACGCAGCCGAGATCGCGCTCATCAGCATGCAGCCCCACGCCGCTCCGGCGAGAAACTGCGCGACGATCAGCGTGTTGAGGCTGCCGGCGAATTCGGCCGCACCAATCGCGACCGCTCCAAGCAGTCCGGCCGCGCCCATCACGATCACGCCGCCACGGTGCTTGACGACGAGGCTTGCCGGAAACATCGCAATGTTGAAACCGATCCAGAACACCGGCATCAGCAATTGCAGCTCATCCGGCTTGGCAAAGCGCAGGTAGAACGGCGCGCTGTTCAGAGCGAAGTGCAACTGATAGCCGAGCGCAAGCGCCACCATCGCGACGATGAAGGCGATCGGCACGAGGCCAAGCGGCTTTGCCGCTTCGGCCGGTGTCGGCGGCGCGGTGTCGCGGGCCACCTCGTGCTCGATCCGTGACAGTCCGACCGCGGTCAACAGCAGCACTGCGCTCGATATCACGAAGGGCAGCCGCGCATCGTGCTCGCGCAGCACCACGCCGAGATAGGGCGAGACTGCGCCGGCGACGCCATAGCCGAGCATCGCGAGCGCGGCGAGGAACGGCACCTGCGGCCGGGCGCGGTATTTGCCGAGCAATGTCAGCGGCGGCGCGCGCATCGCGGACGAGGTGATCGACCAGACCACGATCAGGGCAATGAACCACCCCTGCGCGGCCACGCCGCGCCCTGCGACGAAAGGCAGCGCGACGAACGCGCCGCAGGAGATCGCGGCCAGGAGCCCGACGAACAGGCCAAGCCTGCCGAGATGGGGCGCGATCCTGTCGGCGGCGATCCCCATCGCGGTGTCGGCAATGGTGAAGATCGCCTGGTCCAGCATCAGGATGAGGATGACGGCTGATGGCGCGATGCCGACCTCAGCCGCGAGCTTTGGCAGATAGATGACGTAGGTGGTCCAGCCAAGCGTGAACGCCAGTTGCAGCACGGCCAGATACAGGCCGGTGCGGTTGGCCGCGCCAGCGCCGGCCGAGAGCTGTGTGGTCGCCATATCGCGTCTCCCCCGCCGGAAGCTTAGACGAGCGGGGGCTGCGAGGAAACGCGTCAGCGGACCTTTCGGAACGTCAAATTGACCCGCTTGCGGCCGAGCAACGCATGCTCGCCATCGGCCAGCGGCGCGACACCGTGATAGGCCAGCCTGCTGGGGCCGCCCCAGACCACGACGTCACCATGGACGAGGCGGAAGCGCCGCGGCTTGTCGCTGCGTGCCATGCCGCCGAACAGGAAGGTCGCGGGCAGGCCGAGCGAGACCGAGACGATCGGCGCCGAATAATCCAGCTCGTCCTTGTCCTGATGCAATGACAGCCGCGTGCCAGGCTCGTAGCGATTGACGAGGCAGGCATCGGGCGCGAAGCCGGCGAAGCCGCCCTGCTCCGCGGCGCGCAAAGCCAGATCGCGGAGCACCGGCGGCATCGCCGGCCATGGCGCGCTCGTTCGCGGGTCAATGGGATCATAGCGATAGCCGGTATGATCGGTGATCCAGCCGCGCTCGCCGCAATTGGTCATGGCCACCGACATCAGGTGCCCGCCGGGCGTGGTCATGCGACGGAACGGCGACTGCGCCACGATGGCGCGCACGGCTTCGATCAGCTCGCTCTCGATCGGCTTGACGAAGCCGCGCAGCAGAACGGCGCCGTCGGCGATCTCCTCGCGCGACGGCTGGGCTTCGGCGACATGGTCGAACAAATCAGCCGTCAATCGCAGCGCTCACTTGGCATCATGAAAGATCACACCCAGCGTGTGGCGCTGGCCAGAGCGAATCCGGCTGACGCCGTGGCGGAGATTAACGCGGTAGGTGCCGCGTGTCCCCTGCACCGGGCGGTGATGCACAGCGAAGGCCACGGCGTCGCCCTGCGCGAGCGGAACCACCTCGGCACGGGACTGCATGCGCGGGCGCTGCTCGGTCAGCACGAACTCGCCACCGGTGAATTCGCGGCCGGGCTCGGACAAGAGGATCGCGACCTGAAGCGGGAACACGTGCTCGCCATAGAGATCCTGATGCAGGCAGTTGAAATCGCCCGTCTCGTATTGCAGCAGCAGCGGCGTCGGCCGCGTCTGCCCGGCCTCGTGGCAGCGCTTCAGGAACGCCGCATGCGCGGCCGGATAGCGGATGTCGATCCCCATCGCCTCGTTCCAGCGATTGGCGACGCCCTGGAGATGCGCGTAGAGCGCCGGGCGGAGCAGCGCGATCAGGTCGGGCAGCGGATAGGAGAAATATTTGTACTCGCCGCGGCCAAAGCCGTGGCGGCCCATGACGATGCGGCTGCGGAAGTTGGCGTCGTCGGGATAGAGCGCGGCGACGGTGCGGCATTGCTCCGGCGTGAACAGCCCCTTCAGGACAGCGCAGCCCTGGGTATCGAGCTCGCCTGTGATCTGCGGCCAGTCGAGGGCATCGACATGGGCGGCGAGGTCGGCTGTCGGAGATTGAGCCGATTTGCGTGCTATTGCTGTCATGGCTCTGACTTTCGCAGGACCGCCCCGTCCTCTACCACCCGATTTCCGTCTCTCTCCCCGTCATTGCGAGTGCAGCGAAGCAATCCAGAATCCCTCCGGGGAACCAGTCTGGATTGCTTCGTCGCAAGGGCTCCTCGCAATGACGGCGGAGAGGCGTCAGCCTCTCACCGGCAGCGTCACTACGTCGTATCCATGCTTGATCGTGCGCTTCAGCACGGGGTCTTCCAGCTCAAAATCGAAACGGTCGGCGGAACGGATACCGCCCTTCGCCGCAAACGTACCGCCGAACATGGCGCAGCCGTCGGGGAATTTTCCACCTTCGAAGCCACGCGCGATCAGGTCGGCGACCGGAAGCATCGCGTCGAGCGTACCCTCCTGATAGAGCACGCGCTCGCCCTTGATGGTGGCCCAGGAGCGCAGGATCATCCTGTCCCAATGGCCGATGACGTCCTCCAGCTCCCACAGCGTGGAGGCGATCGGCTTGTCGCACATCTGCTTGGACACCGTGACGTTATAGGCCTCGACCTTGCGGTCGGTGTGGTCGGAGCCGCAGCCGACGAAAATGCGGCCTTGCCAGCCGATCAGCACGAACTCGACCTCGCCGCTGGAATCGCCGCCAGTGCACTCGATGCTGTCTTCCATCGTCAGCCGCCGCGCCGAGGCGCGGTAGTAGATCGGCGTCGAGGCCGGCGGGGCGATGCCCATCTCCTGCAGCTCGGCAATGTGCTTGTCGCGCGCGACCGGATCGCGGCCGGTCCAGCCGGCGATGACCATCTGATCGATCGCCAGCGTCAGCGGCGCGGTGGTGTCCTGGGCGTCGACGGTGAAAGTCAGGTCAAACACGAATTACGGCCTCCATGCCGGCAGCAAGCTCGAAGATACGGCGGTCCGATCCGCCCGCGCCCGCCACCATGAGGCCGACGGGGATCTCGCCCTCGCGATGCGCAGGCAGCGAGATGGCACAGCCGTCGATCATGTTGATCAGGGTGCAGTTGCGGAGCGCCCGCAGGTTTTCCCTGGTGAACGCCTTGTCATCGGCAAGGTCCGAAATTTTCGGCGGCGTGTTGGCGGTGGTCGGCAGCACCAGTGCGTCATAGGGCGCGATGCGCGCATTGACGCGGGTGATCAGCGAGCGGCGCTCGTTGAGAAGATCGATGTAGTCCGCCGCGCTCTGCGCTTCGCCGCGCATGATACGCACGGAGACTCTGGGATCGTAGACGTCGCCCTTGGACGTGAGAAGGTAGCGGTGCCAGGCATAGCTTTCGGAAGCCGCAAAGCCGCCCTTGGCGTTCATCGGCCCGATGTCGTGGAATTCGGCCATCTCAATGCGCTCGATGATCGCACCGTGATCGGCAAGGCTCTTGAGCGCCCGCTCGAATGTCGCGGCCACAGCCGCGTCGAGGTCGTCGAGTGCGATCGTGGTCGGCACCGCCAGCCGCATGCCCTTGACCGGGCGAGGCTTCAGCGGGGCGATCGGCTCGTTCGCGAGCACCGCATCGAGAATGGCACAGCAACTGACCGATCGTGCCAGCGGCCCGATGCTGTCGAGCGAGAACGACAGCGGCACGGCCCCATCGAGCGGCACGCGCCGCTGCGTCGGCTTGTAGCCGACGATGCCGTTATAGGCCGCCGGAATCCGGCAGGAGCCGCCGGTGTCGGTGCCGAGTGCGCCATGCGCCATGCCGTCGAGCACGGAGACCGCGGCGCCCGAGGACGAACCGCCGGGCACGTGGCCCTCGGCCCGGTTCCAGACGCCCTTTGGCGTGCCGTAATGCGGATTGATGCCGATGCCGGAATAGGCAAACTCGGTCATGTTGGTGCGTCCGATCACGACGAAGCCGGCCTTGCGCAGCCGCGCTACCGTGGGGGCATCCTGCTCGGCCGGCGAGGAATCGTCGAGCGCGCGGGAGCCGGCGCGCGTCACCTGGCCCTTGATGTCGAAGAGATCCTTGATTGAGACCGGGATACCGGCGTAGCGCGAGGGCGCCGCCTTCACCTTGCGCAAACCGTCCATCGCGTCCGCCGCGACAAGCGCGGCATCCTTGTCGACATGGATGAAGGCACGCTGCCCCTCGCCGGCCGGATCGGCGATCTTGGCGAGGCACGCCTCGACCAGCTTGCGGGAGCTGGTGCGGCCGCTTTCGAGGTCTTCGGCGAGCTTCGTCAGTGTCGAAAAATCGGGCATGTCTGTCTCACGGAATATTTGCGCGCAATGTATAGCGCTGCCTCACTTCGACACAAGCATTGTGCGCATGATGGCATGCATGCGCATTGCTGGACCGTTGACGCGCCATGGTCGATTGTCGCATCAAGATCGCAACGGCCGGGCTAAGCTTGGCCCTGGGAGGACCTGCCGAAATGGCCGAACCGCAGCGCGCGCGACCGAAACCGACGCCGGAGACCCAGCATTTCTGGGACGGCACCAAGGCGGGCGAGTTGCGCCTGCAGCGCTGCGACGCCTGCGCGCATGTCTATTTCCCGCCACGCCCGTTCTGCCCGTCCTGCGCCTCGCGCAAGGTCAACATCTTCAAGGCGAGCGGCAAAGGCTTTCTCTACAGCTACGTGATCAACCACCGTCCCGCGGCGCCCGGCTTCACGCCGCCTTACGCGATCGC
Organism: Bradyrhizobium sp. MV1.5; assembly: GCF_055807615.1. Lineage (NCBI taxonomy): Bacteria > Pseudomonadati > Pseudomonadota > Alphaproteobacteria > Hyphomicrobiales > Nitrobacteraceae > Bradyrhizobium > Bradyrhizobium sp. MV1.5. Next base: position 80,258 of record NZ_JBVVPL010000023.1, read on the forward strand.
GGTGGTCGAACTCGAGGAGGGGCCGCGGATGATGAGCAACATCATCGACTGCCCGCAGACGCCGGAGGCGCTCGAACTCGACATGAAGCTCGAGGTCGCCTTCGAGGCGCTCGACGACAAGATCACCCTTCCCGTATTCCGTCCGGCGAAGGGGTAAGCCCATGCGCAGCAATCAGGTTGCCGTCGTCGGCGCGGCCGAGACCACCGAACTCGGTGTCATCCCCAACGTCTCGCAGCTCCAGCTTCATGCGGATGCGGCGCTCAATGCCATTGCCGATGCCGGGCTGAAGCTGTCGGACATCGACGGCTTCGCCACCGCGGTCGAAACGCCGCAGCAGGTCTGCCACTATCTCGGCATCAAGCCGACCTGGGTGGACGGCACCTCGGTCGGCGGCTGCTCCTTCATGCTGCACGTCCGCCATGCCGCCGCGGCGATCGAGGCTGGCCTGTGCAAGACCGTGCTGATCACCCATGCCGAGAGCGGCAAGTCGATGATCGGCAAGGCGCCGCGCTCGATTCCCCCCGACAGTCTGCAAGGCCAGTTCGAGGCGCCGTTCGGCGTCTACGGCCCGCCCAGCATGTTCCCGATCCCCGTGCTGCGCTTCATGAAGACCTACGGCATCACGCACGAGCAGCTCGCCTCGGTGGCAGTGGTGCAGCGGGAATGGGCGGCGAAGAATCCGCGTGCGATGATGAAGGATCCCATCACGGTCGCAGACGTCCTCAACTCGCGCATGATCGCTTATCCGTTCCGCCTGCTGCAATGCTGCCTCGTCACCGACGGCGGCGGCGCGCTGATCCTGACCTCGGCGGACCGCGCCCGGGATTTTCCGCGCAAGCCGGTCTACATCATGGGGACCGGCGAGAGCGTGGAGACGCCGATGGTCAGCCAGATGGAGACGTTCAACTCCTCACGCGCGTTCAAGACCGCGGGACCGCTGGCGTTCAGGGAGGCCGGCATCGCACACAAGGACGTCGACCATCTCATGATCTACGACGCCTTTGCGCATCTACCGCTGTTCGGCCTCGGCGATCTCGGCTTCATGCCGCATGAGGAGACCGGCAAGTTCATCGCCGACGGCAACACCCGCCCCGGCGGCAAGCTGCCGCTCAACACCAATGGCGGTGGCTTGAGCTACATGCATTCCGGCATGTACGGCATGTACGCGCTTCAGGAGAGCGTGCGGCAGATGCGCGGCATCGCGCCGGCGCAGGTCGCCAACGCGAGGATTTCGGTGTGCCACGGCGTCGGCGGCATGTTCGCCGCGTCGGGCACGATCGTGTTTACGAACGAGAGGTAATTTTCTCGTCGTTCCGGGATGGTCCGAAGGACCAGACCCGGAACCTCGAGATTCCGGGTTCGTGCTTCGCACGCCCCGGAATGACAGAGACAACAGGAGACATCCACATGACGAAATCACTGCAAGACAAGGTCATCATCGTCACCGGCGCAGGCCGCGGCATCGGACGGGAGATCGCGCTGCTCTGCGCTGGCGAAGGCGCCAAGGTCGTCGTCAACGATCCCGGCGTCGCCGCTGACGGCGCCGGCACGAGCGCCGCGCCCGCCGAGGAAGTGGTCGAGGAGATCAAGAAGCGAGGCGGCACCGCGGTTGCCAATTTCGAGTCGGTGGCCGAAGCCATCCCCGCCAGCAAGATCGTGAAGACCGCGACCGATCATTTCGGCCGGCTCGACGGCGTGGTCAACAATGCCGGCATTTTGCGCGACATGATCTTCCACAAGATGAGCGTGGAAGCGTTCGAGGCCGTCATCAAGGTGCATTTGATGGGCTCGTTCTATGTCAGCCACGCCGCGGCGCGGATCTTCCGCGAGCAGGAGTCCGGATCGTTCGTGCACTTCACCTCGACCTCCGGCCTGATCGGCAACTTCGGCCAAGCCAATTACGCCGCCGCCAAGCTCGGCATCGTCGGCCTGTCGAAGTCGATTGCGCTCGACATGGGCCGCTTCAACGTTCGCTCCAATTGCGTCTCGCCGTTCGCCTGGACCCGCATGATCGGCACCATCCCGACCGAGACCGAAGCCGAGAAGGCGCGCGTCGAGAAGATCAAGCAGATGGGCCCGGAGAAGATCGCGCCGGTCTGCGCCTATCTGCTCTCCGATGCCGCCAAGGATGTGTCCGGGCAGATCTTCGGCGCCCGCATGAACGAGCTGTTCCTGTTCAGCCAGAACCGTCCGCTGCGCTCGGTGCATCGGAGCGAAGGCTGGACGCCGCAATCGATCGCGGAACACGGCATGCCGGCGCTGAAGGGATCGTTCTACAAGCTCGACCGCTCCGCCGATATCTTCCCCTGGGATCCCGTTTAAGCGAAATCCACTTTTGCTGCATTGCGATCTCCGGTTGTCCGGCCGGGGATCGCCCGCTTTACGCCCGATTGCAGGCGGACAGTTTTCTCCCAAACAAAAAAATGGGAGGCGACTATGACAAACCCACTGACCATCTGCACCGACGTCAATGAGCCTGTTCTCGCACGCCGCACCCTGCTGAAGGGCGCTGCAGCAGTCGCGGCGACGGGCGTCACCATGTCCGCGGCCCTGGGGGCGTCCGTAACGCCCTTGGGCCAGACGGGTGCACCGACAAGATCGACCGCGCCATTACCGTTGGGACCACTGCCGGGCAGCCGTTATCCGGACGCCCACCTGGAATCCGCCAAGAAGGGGCCGCCATCATTCGGGCCGCCCGGTTTTCCTGCCTTTGCCGGCACCATGGCCGTCGAGCGGGTCGCAACGGGCTTCCGCTGGGCTGAGGGGCCGGTATATTTCGCCGCCGGGCGATACCTGCTGTTCAGCGACATTCCGAACAATCGCATCATGCGCTTCTCGGAGGACGACGGCCACGTCAGTGTCTATCGCCAGCCCTCGATGAACTCGAACGGCAACACGATCGATCGCGAAGGACGCCTGATCACGTGCGAGCACAGCGGTCGGCGCGTGACGCGCACCGAACTCGACGGCTCGATCACCATCATCGCCGACAAGTTCAATGGCAAGCGACTGAACTCCCCGAACGATGCGGTTGTCACGGCCGATGGCGCGATCTGGTTCACCGATCCCGCCTACGGCATCGGCGGTTTCTACGAAGGGATCAAGGCCGATCCCGAGCAGGAGAAGAAGAACGTCTACCGGGTCGATCCGAAGTCCGGAGAGGTCAAGGTCGTCGTCGACGACTTTGTCGAGCCCAACGGGATCACCCTCTCGCCGGACGAGAAGAAGCTCTACATCTGCGAGACCGGCTTCACGGATGGACCCGACAACCCGTCGCATATCCGCGTGTTCGACCTCGACGTCGCCGGGGGCAAGGTGTCGAACAGCAAGGTGTTCGCAGAGATGCCAAAACCGAGCATCACCGATGGCGTCCGCTGTGACACCGAAGGCCGCGTCTGGTGCTCGGTGGGCTGGGGGGATGCAAACGACGACGGCGTACGCTGCTATACGCCCTCGGGCGACTTGCTGGGCAAGATTCATATTCCGGAAACCGTCGCTAATTTGTGCTTCGGAGGTCAGCAGCGAAACAGGCTCTATATTTGCGGCTCGACATCGCTCTACGCCGTCTACACGAGCGTACAGGGCGCGATGAAGCCCTGAGCGATTAATAGAGTGGCGAGTAGCGAACCGTTCGGACCGCTACTCGCTTCTCAACCCGTATTCCTCAACCCCGCCGAGATCCCGTTGATCGTGAGCTGAATCCCGCGCAGCACCTGCTCGTCCGGGTTCTGCGCGCGGTGCTCTTTCAGCAGCTCGACCTGCACATGGTTGAGCGGGTCGAGATAGGGGAAGCGGTGGCGCACCGAGCGTTCCAGCAGCGGGTTGCCTTGCAGCAGCCGGTCCTGGCCCATGATGTCCAGAAGCGTCTCGATGCAGGAATGCCATTCGCGGCGGATGCGGCCGAAAATCTTCTCGCGCAGCGCTTCATCCGGCACGAGCTCGGCATAGCGCGAGGCGATCGCGATCGAGCTCTTGGCCAGCACCATGTCCATGTTCGACAACAGCATGCGGAAGAACGGCCATTCCTTGTAGAGCTCTTTGAGGAACGGCATGCCCTTGTCGGGATGCTCCGCGATCCACTGCTCGACCGCGCTGCCAAAGCCATACCAGCCGGGCAGCATCAGGCGGCATTGCGCCCAGGAGAACACCCAGGGAATGGCGCGAAGGTCCTCGATCGCCCGGGTCTTCTTGCGCGACGCCGGACGGCTGCCGATGTTGAGCGTTGCGATCTCGTTGATGACGGTCGAGGCCCAGAAATAATCGACGAAGCCCTCGGTCTCGTAAACGAGGCCGCGATAGGCCTTGAAGGCGAGATTTGAAAGCTCGTCCATCGCGGTCAGATATTCGCGCCTCGGCGCGCTCTGGCGCGGATGCAACAGGCTCGCCTCCAGCGTCGCGGCGGCAAGGATCTCCAGATTGTTGCGGCCGACTTCGGCGTTGGAATATTTCGACGAGATGATCTCGCCCTGCTCGGTGATGCGGATCTGGCCGTTCACCGCGCCGCCCGGCTGGGCGATGATGGCATCATAGCTCGGGCCGCCGCCGCGGCCGACCGAACCGCCGCGGCCATGGAACAGGCGCAACCGCACGCCATGGCGCTCGAACACGTCGACGAGGCCGATCTCGGCCTTGTAGAGCTCCCAGCCCGAGGTGACGAAGCCGCCATCCTTGTTCGAGTCGGAATAGCCGAGCATGACCTCCTGCACGCTGCCGCGGCTGTCGACCAGGCGGCGGTAATCGTGCAGCGAGAGCATGCGGTCCATGATGGCGCTGGAAGCCTGCAAATCCTCGATGGTCTCGAACAGCGGCACGATGTTGATGGCGCTGCGCCCGGAGGGATGGACGAGACCGACCTCCTTCAGGAGCACCGCGACCTCGAGCATATCAGACATGCCCTTGCACATCGAGATGATGCATTGGGGAATGGCGTCCGAGCCGAACTTCGCATGCGCCTCGGCGGCGGCATGGAAGACGTTGAGCTCACCCATGGTCTCGTCGCTGTACTTGACGAACGGCGACACCAGCGAGCGCGTCGAGCGCAATTCGTTGGTGAGCAGGGAGATGCGGGCGTCCTCGCCGAGCGCGAGATAGGACATGCCGGGATTGGCGGCATCCATAAGCTCGGCAATGGTGCGCTCGTGCACCGCCGAGTTCTGGCGGATATCGAGCCGGGCCAGGTGGAAGCCGAAGCAGTCCACCGCACGCCGCAGCAACCGCAGCCGGCCGCGGGCGATGACGCCGGCGTTGTTGGAGATCAGCGAGCGGTGCAGCACGTCGAGATCGGCCTTGAACTCACCGACGCTGTCATACGGCGCGCCCTTGCCGACAGGCCGGCGGGTGATCTCGACCTGAAGCATTTCGGCCGTGGCGGTGAGGCGCGCATAGATGCCGGAGACCGCGAGACGATAGGGCTCGCCGCTCCGGTGCGGCGAGGTATCGGGCGAGCGCTCCGCCAGCGTGCGCAACTCCTCGGACACGTCGGCGAGATGGGCCGCGATCGAGAGCTCGGAGCCGAGCACGTGCAGCTCATTCAGATAGAACTGCATCACCCGGCTCGACTGCAGCCGCAGCGTGCCGCGCATCACGTCGGCGGTGACGAAGGGATTGCCGTCGCGGTCGCCACCTATCCAGCTGCCCATGCGCAGGAACGAGGCGAGCTCGCCGGCCGCCTGCTCGCCGCCCTCCTCCAGCCGGTCCTCCAGCGCGTTGACCAGCCGCGGCACCTCGCGGAGAAACGTGTAATCGTAGAACGACAGGCCGTTGGCGACCTCGTCGAGCACGGTGAGCTTGGTGCGGCGGAGCAGATTGGTCTGCCACAGCGTCAGCACCTCGCGGCGGAGCTGCTCGTCGCTGGCGGTGGCCTCCTCCGCCGTCAGCGCGACGCGCTCGCGACGATCGAGCAGGCTAGCGACCTCCATCTCGCGGTCCATGGTGCTCTTGCGGCGGACCTCGGTCGGGTGCGCGGTCAGGACAGGGCTGACCAGCGCGCTCTTGAAGAAGTTGCGCAGGGCATCGGCACCGATGCCCGCAGCCCTCGCATGGGCGAGCGTCTCGGCCAGCACGCCGGAGCCGCCGCCCTTGTTGGCGCGCATCTGGCGGATGTTGTTCTGGTCTTCGGCGATGTTGGCGAGGTGGGAGAAATAGCTGAAGGCGCGGACGATCCGCACCGTCTCCGAGGTCGACATGCTGTCGAGGATCTGCTCGAGCTCGCGGCGGGCGAGCCGGTCCTCATCGCGGTGGAACCGGATCGAGGTCTGCCGGATGCGTTCGACGAGGTCGAACACATCGGCGCCCTCCTGGTCGCGCACCGTGTCGCCAAGGATGCGCCCGAGCAGGCGGATGTCGTCCCGCAGCCGCGCATCTGCCTCCAGCGCCTGGACATCCTCGGGTCGGTTGGGGCGCTGATCGGCGGCGTCGGACGATATGGTCTGGAGGGACATGGCTCGCTCCCCTGGTTCGAGCTCGCTTGACTGCCCGGCTCAGCCGAGTGTGCGATATTTTTCTGCCGCAGTGCAAGGTGAACTTGGTGGCGGCGCACACTAGGGGCATTGGTTTCGTGCCCCGGACGCAGCGCAGGCGCGCCGCGTCTTCGCGGCGTGATGCGCTGCAGAGCCGGGGCCCAGCTGAGAGCCCGGCGTTGATCCGCTTTTGGGTCCCGGCTCTGCGCAGCAACGCTGGCGCGTTGCAGCGCGTCCGGGACACGAGGAGGTCCTCGCGATAAACATACCTTCGCGGTCTCGCGGCGCGGGCGCCCGAGTTTTGCTGTCCGTTTCGCCCTCTTCGAGAAGAAAGGGCGCAGGGAAGGCCGGGCGCCGGCTGGCACCCAGGGTCCGCACGCGAAAAACGCACGCGGGGGTGACCACAGGTGATGCCGGAACATCCCGGCCTTCCCTGCGCAATGGTTTTACGGCTTATGGCGCGCTCTCCCCGGGGAGCGATGCACTATTGCCCCCGTCGCCTCGCGGATGATCGATGCACGCACCCGGTCGGGCCGCACATCACCGCAAGCCTTGACGCACAGACCCCGGGCGTCAGGACCACACGCTTTTGCCGTCCGCGGACGTCCCTACACGAGCCATCGGAGGCTCGCGCGTGCTCGCCCCCAATGCCGAAAAGAAACGCTGTGACCGCGCCGTGTCGTATGCGCGGATCGCGATGACTCACGAGGATTGCCCGCCCTGCCATCCCGTCACGCGCCGGCGCTGCCGCGTCCATCGCATCCCGGCTCACGTATCGTGACGATCGCGAAACGCCCTTTTTAGCGGGCCGGGATGCCTTGCGGTTTACCCGAAGCGATGAATTCGGTCAATCAGAATATTCGCGGACCAATGCCTTGACCTGTGTATGGCGTGTTTTGCCCGTCGGGCTACGCGAGGAATGGTGTGCTCAGCGTCGACGGGGCGCGCAGGGTGGGTTGAGCCCTTGCGAAACCCATCATGGGTTGAGCCCTTGCGAAACCCATCATGCTTCATCTCCGACCGACGGATTGATGGGATTCGCTGGCGCTCTACCCATCCTACGAGTGCTGGTTGCGTTCGCAGGCGCTTTTTTCCTTCGCCGCTCAATGGAAAGCGGGCGACGCTCTACCCATCTTACGAGTTCTAGGCTGCCTTGACGGCCATCACCGCGATCCGGCGCACGATTTCCGCAGCGATGTCGCTGATCGAGCCGATGAAGTCGACAGGCCCGTCATATTCCGTCGCATTCAAAGGCATGCCGCGTGCTGCGGCGCCGTGCGTCCCCAGCACCATCGTGACGCCGCCGGCGAAATGTATCGCCTCCAAACCACGCGATCCGTCGCTTAGCTCACCGCGCAATACAACTCCGATCGCGTGCCTTCTGGCGTGAGCAGCGACAGACGTGAACAACAGATCAACCGTCCGGTTGCGATACAGGTCTTGCGGTCCCTCGATCAGGTGGACGCGGCTTCGCGCCGCCAGAGAAAGGTGCGCTGCAGGTTCACCGACGTAGCAGACGCCAACCTGGAACTCCTCGTCCTCGTCCGGTATCATCACGGGCAGCATCGACCGGCGCGCCAGCACCTCACGCAGATAACTGATGCGGTTGCTGGGGCGATGCAGGACCACAAGCACGACGGCGGGCAGATTGGCAGGAAGCGCTCCGAGCAAGTCTCCCAGATCGCGCAAGCCCTCAGCACCGGAAGCGCCGATTGCGACAAAACAAGGCCCGAACTCATCCGCTCGATTTGGCTGCATGTCGCCAAAATGGCAGGCTGCACTGCGACAGGATTGATCTGCCTCAAGCCTGGTCCGAAATGAGGTTGGATCGGGCTAGTACGCGGAGGATGAGATGAGCGCTTGCGAACCCAGCATGCTTCGTCATCGGCGGACGGCTTGATGGGTTTCGCTGGCGCTCTACCCATCCTACGAGCGGAGCAAGCGCCTCGTCCTTCGAGACGACCGCTTCGCGGTCTCCTCAAGATGAGGCTGAACTGCGTCGGGATTCGTTGCAGGTGCAGCCACCTGTTCCGCCCTCATCCTGAGGGCCCGCCAACGGCGGGCGTCTCGAAGGATGGGCCGCGGGGAAGCCTACGAGTTTGCCTTAAGCCGGCACGATCACCTTGCCGATCGGCCAGAGCGCGATGCCCGCGAGCTTGAGGTGGGCCCAAGCGAAGGGAATGCCGATAATGGTGATCGCGAGGGCCAGGGCGGTGAGGAGGTGGCCGAGTGCCAGCCACCAGCCGGCCAGCACGAACCAGATGATGTTGCCGATCACCCCAAGTGGGCCGGTGCCGACATCCTCGACCCCGGTGACCTCGTAGCGGCTGACCGCCCGCGAGCCGAACGGCATCAGCGTGTAGACCGCGATGTTGAACGCCGCCCGCGCCCAGGGCAGGCCGATGATGGTGACCGCCATGATGACCGCGGCGACCAGCCAGCCGAGCGCCATCCAGGCGCCGCCGATGAGAATCCAGAGCAGGTTGAGCAGGATGGAAACGGGAGCCATGGGGTGATCCGGAGGTGCATGATCCCGTGAGTATAGCACGATGAGCGAGGTTGCGGTCCATGAAGCCGCTCACGTATTCGCGGGCTCGTGTAGCCCGGGATGAGCGAAGCGACATCCGGGTCTTACTGATTGTTATCCCGGGTATCGCTTCGCCCACCCGGGCTACGCGCTACGCACGTCAGATCTTCCGCCCCGCCTGCTCCCAATAGGGATCGCGCAGGCGGCGCTTGAAAATCTTGCCGGAATCTTCGCGCGGCAGCCCGGCGCGGATCTCGACGTGTTTTGGCACCTTGTAGTCGGCGAGCGACGCCTTCAGCCGCGCTCGGATATCGCCGGCGTCGAGTGCGATGCCCGGCTGCGGCTCGACCACGGCCATCAACGCCTCGCCGAACTCGGCATCGGGAATGCCGAACACCGCGCAATCATGCACCCCGGGTACCGCGTGCAGTACGGATTCGATCTCGGCCGGATAGATGTTGACGCCGCCCGAGATCACCATGTCGCGCTTGCGGTCGCAGATGAAGACGTAGCCCTCTGCGTCGATATAGCCGACGTCGCCGGAAGTGATAAAGCCGTCGCAATCGATCTCGGCGCGCTTCTCCGGCTTGTTGTGATAGGTGAAATCAGCCATTCCGGCCATGCGCGAATAGATCTCACCGATCTCGCCCACGCCCAGCACGCTTCCGTCCTCGCCGATGAAGCGCAGCTCGGCGCCGGGCGATATCTTGCCGACGGTGCCGGGCTTCCTCAGCGCGTCCTCGGAGGTCGCGAAGGTGACGGCGCTGGATTCGGTCGAGCCGTAGAATTCGTAGATCACCGGCCCCCACCATTCGATCATGGCGCGCTTGACGTCCGCCGGACAGGGTGCTGCGGCGTGAATGATGTGGCGGAGCGAGGAGACGTCGTATTTCTTGCGCACCTCCTGCGGCAGCTTCATCAGGCGGATAAACATGGTCGGCACCATGAAGATGGTGTCGATTTTGTAGCATTCGATCAGCTGGAGAAATTCTTCGGGCTCGAAGCGCGGCATCAGTACCAGTGCGCCGCCAAGCTTGCCGGCGCGGATGCCGAACGAGTTCGGCGCGGAGTGATAGAGTGGACCCGGCAGGATCGTGCGGGCGCCGGGCTTCAGCCCGTAGATCATCGCGCGCATGCGCTCGCCGGCGGCCGCCTGTTCCGGCGTCGGTGCATTGCGCCGTACGCCCTTGGGATGGCCTGTCGTGCCCGAGGTGTAGATCATGTTCATGGGCTGCGGCACGATCGGGCCGTCATAGGGCTGGTGCTGCGCGAGCCAGGCTTCGAAATCGATCGCGAAGTCCGGCGTCTTCAGATGATCGGGATCGATCTTGTAGCTGGACAGGATCTCCGGCGGCGTCGGCACACTGAGCACGGTGACGCCTTTTGGGATCGCGTCGCGCAAGGCATGCAGCATGTCGGCATGGCCGATCAGCACGGACGTGCCGGTGTCGTTCAGGATGTAGTCGATCTCCTCGGGCTTGAAGTGCCAGTTGATCGGCACGCCGTAGGCGCCCAGCCGCATCGCGGCATAGGCGGCCTCAATGAAGGCGATGTCGTTGCGCATCAGCATGCAGACGCAATCGCCCTGCCTGACGCCGATCTGGCTGAGACCGCTCGCGATGCGGTCGGCACGATCAGCGATCTCGGCATGGGAGCGGCTGCGCTCGCCGGAGACGATGCCGAGGAAATTTGAGGTTTCGCTCATTTGTTGTTTTTCTTTGTTGTTGAAGTTGCCCCTCATGGTGAGGAGGCGCAAAGCGCCGTCTCGAACCATGAAGGCCCGTGATCGCGGCCCATCCCTCGAGACGCCGCTTCGCGGCTCCTCGGGATGAGGTCTGCGCTAATCCGCAAACTTGGGCGCGCGCTTCTCCAGATTGGCACGCACCGCCTCGGTCTGGTTCGCGCTGCCGATCAGCTTCTGCTGCTCGACGGATTCGGCGAGCAGTGCGGGGCCCGGATCGACCGAGAGATTATTGAGCATGCGTTTCGCGGCGCGGATCGCATCGGGACTCTTGCCGGCGATCTCGCGCGCGACGTCGAGCGCGGCTGCGCGCGGGTCGTCGCAGATGCGCGTGGCGAGACCGTAAGCCATCGCCTCCTGAGCGGAGAAGATGCGGCCGGTGTAGGTGAGATCGCGCAAGATGTCGTCGCGCACGAGCGAAGCCAGGATCGGCGTACCCGCCATATCGGGCACCAAACCCCATTTGATTTCCATCACCGACATCCGCGCGTCGGGGGTGAGGAAGCGCATGTCGGCGCCGAGGGCGAGCTGGAAACCACCGCCGAAGGCGACACCCTGGATCGCCGCGATCACCGGGACCGGAAGCTGGCGCCAGCCCCACACCGCCTGTTGCGCAAAATTCGCCCGGCCGTGCGTGCGCTTGGTGAGGTCGCGATTTTCGCCACCCGGAATTCCGTTGCCGCCCTTTTCCTTCATGGCGGCAAAACGCCCCATGTCGAGACCGGCGCAGAAGGCGCGGCCCTCGCCGGACAGCACGACAACGCGCACGCTCCTGTCCTTTGAAAGCCGATCCGTTGCGGCCACCAGGGCCTCGAACATGGCTTGATCCAGCGCATTCATCTTGTCCGCGCGCACCAGCCGGACATCGGCGATGCCTTCCGAGATCGAGATCGAGACGCGCTCTTCCATGAATCAATTCTCCCCTGGTTCCCGGCTGTTCTTGTTCGGTGCCGCTTTACAGGACGACGGCGGCCGGATTTAGTCAATCGATCAATTAACCGACAATCGCGACAGGGGAAACAGCCATGTTCAAGGAAAATCTTCTGGCCGGCCGCAACATCCTCGTGACCGGCGGTGGCACCGGGCTCGGCAAGTCGATGGCGGCGCGGTTTCTCCAGCTCGGCGCGGAGGTGCACATCTGCGGCCGGCGCAAGATCGTCTGCGACGAGACCGCGACCGAGCTGATGGCCGAGTATGGCGGCCGCGTGAGCAGCCACGGCGTCGACATCCGCAACGCGCTCGCGGTCGAGGAGATGATCGAGACCATCTTTCGCGACCGCCCCCTCACCGACCTCATCAACAACGCCGCCGGCAATTTCATCTCGCGCACCGAAGAGCTCTCGCCGCGCGGCTTCGACGCCGTCGCCAACATCGTCATGCACGGCACGTTCTACGTGACGCATGCGGTCGGCAAGCGCTGGATTGCGTTGAAGCAGCCCGGCAACGTCGTCTCGATCACCACGACCTGGGTGCGCAACGGCTCGCCTTACGTGGTGCCGTCGGCGATGAGCAAGTCAGCGATCCACGCCATGACGATGTCGCTAGCCACCGAATGGGGCCGCTACGGCATCCGCCTCAACACCATCGCGCCGGGTGAGATCCCGACCGAGGGCATGAGCAAGCGCATCAAGCCGGGCGACGAAGCTGGCGCGCGCACCAAGGCGATGAACCCGATGGGCCGCGTCGGCACCATGGAGGAATTGCAGAACGTCGCCGTGTTCCTGATCTCGGGCGGTTGCGACTGGATCAGCGGCGAGACCATCGCCATGGACGGCGCGCAGGCGCTCGCGATGGGCGGCAATTTCTACCAGCTCCGCGACTGGAGCGACGACGACTGGAAAACCGCGCGCGAGAGCATCATGGCGCAGAACGAGAAGGACCGGGCGAAGCGGGGGTGATGTCGTCGTCCTGGCGAAAAGCCAGGACCCATAACCACCGAATGTTTTTTGGCGAAGATTGGTCATGGCCAGTCTTCGCCAAATTGCGTTTGTGGCTATGGGTCCTGGCTTTCGCCAGGACGACGACGTTGAAGCCATGGCGTACCTTCTCCCATCTTGTCTTCCCCCGCGGATGACGCCACACTCCCCACCATAAAAAACAAGACGTCACGGGAGAAACATGACCACACAGCCATTGGCCAATCTCGCCGACATGGTGCGCGAGCGCGCGACGAGCCGCGGCGACGCCATCGCCTTCGAGTTCGAGGGCCGCGCCACCAGTTTCGCCGAATTCGACGTCAAGACGAATAAAGTGGCCAACGCGCTGATCGCGATGGGCGTGAACAAGGGCGAGCGCATTGCCTATCTCGGCAAGAACAGCGACGTCTATTTCGAGCTGCTGATGGGCGCGATGAAGGCCGGCGTGGTGATGGCGCCGGTGAACTGGCGGCTCGCGGGCCCCGAGGTCGCCTTCATCGTGAGCGACTGCAAAGCGCCGGTGCTGTTCGTGGGAACTGAGTTCATCACCCAGATCCGCCAGATCAAGGACCAGTTGCCGGGCGTGCGCAGCGTCATCACCACCGAAGGCGGCGCGCCGGAATGGCCTGACTTTGCAGCCTGGCGCGATGCACAGAGCGGCCACGATCCCAAGGTTCCGGTCGCGACCGGGGACATCGCGATCCAGCTCTATACGTCGGGTACGACAGGCAAGCCGAAGGGCGCGATGCTGTCGCATGCGAACTTCCTCAACCTCGTGCAAACAGGCAATGCTGAGGACAAGCCCGAGTGGAACCGGTGGTCGACCGACGACGTGTCGCTGGTCGCGATGCCGATCTTCCACATCGGCGGCTCCGGCTGGGGCGTGATGGGGCTCTACCACGGCGCGCGCGGCGTGATCGCACGCGAGTTCGATCCGACCAAGGTTTTGGATTTCTTCGAACAGTCGGGCATCACAAAGCTGTTCATGGTGCCGGCGGCAATGCAGTTCGTGGTGCGGCAGCCGCGCGCGAGGACGGTCGATTTTTCCCGGTTGAAATACATGCTGTACGGCGCCTCGCCGATCCCGGCGGCGCTGCTGAAGGAATGCATCGAGATCTTCAAATGCGGCTTCGTGCAGATGTACGGCATGACCGAGACCACAGGCACCATCGTCGCGCTGCCGCCGGAGGACCACGTCGAGGGCTTGGAGCGGATGCGCTCGGCCGGCAAGGCGCTGCCGGGCGTCGAGATCGCGATCCTCGATGTCGATGGCAAGCCGCTGCCGCCGCGCGAGGTCGGCGAGATCGCGACGCGCTCGGGCTCCAACATGGCAGGCTACTGGAACCTGCCGGAAGCGACCGCCGCGACGCTGCGCGGCGACGGCTGGCTGCGCACCGGTGACGCAGGTTACATGGACGAGGACGGCTATCTCTACATCCACGATCGCATCAAGGACATGATCATCTCCGGCGGGGAGAACATCTACCCGGCCGAGGTCGAGAGCGCGCTGTGCGATCATCCCGACGTCGCGGAGGCCGCCGTGATCGGCATACCCGACGACAAATGGGGCGAGGCGGTGAAGGCCGTCGTGGTGATGAAGCCAGGCAAGCAAGCGACCGCCACCGACATCATCAACTTCACCCGCGAGCGTATTGCCGGGTTCAAGACGCCGAAGAGCGTGGAGTTTTTGCCTGCGTTGCCGAGGAACCCGTCAGGCAAGATTCTGCGGCGGCAGTTGAGGGAGCCGCATTGGGCGGGGAAGGATAGAAGGGTGAATTAGGCCCGCTCTATCCACATCGTCGTCCTGGACAAGCGAAGCGCCGATCCAGGACCCATTATCCCAGAGAGCAGTTTGGGGAAGACTCGTGGTGACCTGCCTGCCTCAACGACTTCTCCCTGGGGTAATGGGTCCTGGCTTGCGCCAGGACGACGCGGAGAGATGCCCTGCAAAGTCGCCTCAGTGCTTCCCCGGCCCCATATAGCCGAACAAAAATCCCGCCACCTTGCGGATCTGGATCTCCTCGCTGCCCTCCGTGATCCGGTAGCGGCGGTGGTGGCGGTAGATGTGCTCGAACGGCTTGTGGCGTGAATAGCCCATGCCGCCGTGGACCTGCATGGCGCGGTCGGCGGATTCGCAACAGAGGCGGTTTGCCCAGTAGTTGCACATCGAGACGCGGTCGGAGAGCGTGCGCTCGATCTGCTCCTCGGTGAGCTTGTCCATCTCCCAGGCGGTCTTGCGGATCAACAGGCGCAGCATCTCGGCCTGCGTTGCAAGCTCGACCAGCGGGAACTGGATCGCCTGGTTCTCGGCCAGCGCCTTGCCGAACGGCTTTCGCTCGCGCGCATATTTCACGCTCTCGTTGATGCAGTAGACCGCCGCCCCCAACGAACTCGCCGCCTGCCGAATGCGGTTCTGATGGACAAAACATTGTGCCAGCGACAGGCCGCGGCCGACCTCGCCGAACAGCGCGTCCTCCGGCACGAACACGTCCGTGAAGCTGACGCGGGGATGATCGGTCGGCATGTTGAAGGTCCACATGTACTCTTCGATCTTCACGCCATGGCTCTTGGCCGGCACCAGGAAGCAGGTGATGCCGCGCGCATCGCCGTCATTGCCCGAGGTGCGCGCGAACAGCGCGCAATGCGTGGCGACGTGCATGCCGGTGGTCCACATCTTCTCGCCGTTGATGATCCAGCCCTTGACGTTGTCGCGGGTCGCCGGCACCGCGCGCGTTTCCATGTGAGTGGCGTCGGAGCCATGATTTGGCTCGGTCAGGCCGAAGGTGATGCGGTACTTGCCCTTGATCGAGCCGTCGATCATCGCCTTCTGGTCGTCGCGTCCGTAGCGATCGAGCATGGTGGCGACGGGGAAGTTGCCGACGATGGAATGCTCGTTCTGGAGATCGTTGTGCAGGCCGAGCCCCTTGGCGGCAAAGTGCTCGCGGATCACGGCCATCCAGAGGTTGGAGCCATCCTTGCCGCCATATTGCTTCGGCACCGCAAACCGCAAATGGCCGGCCGCGTCTGCGAGATCCTTGGCCTTGCGCAGCAGCGCTTCCCATTCGTGACGCGGCAGGCCGCCATTCTCGAAATCGGTGCGCGCCCATTCGCGGCGGTGATCGAAGAAGCGGATGTTGTCGTCGGCCGCCTCCAGCGGCTTGATCTCGCGTTCAATGAAACGGTCGAGCTGTGCGAGATAGGCGACGAGATCGGCAGGCAGTGAGAAATCCACGAGTCTCTCCCGGATGATTTTTCGTTTTGCGTTAAGGCGCTGGGCGCAGCTTTGCTTCGCACGATTAAGGTGAGAAGAGCGCGCGCAAGTCAAGCAATGCGAGACGTGTGAGAGGCGCAAGGCGCGCCCGCGCAATTCGATGGTGCTGAAACGCGCCTGCGCGCTAGTATAGCCGCAATATTCCTTCACGAGAAACTGCGGGAGCGCGCGATGGAGCTGAAATTTTCCAAGGTGGACCGCAAGGGGCCGATCACGATCGTCACGCTGTCGCGGCCCGAGGTCTACAACGCGCTGCACACCGATGCGCATTTCGAGCTGCAAAAGGTGTTCGACGATTTCTCCGCCGATCCCGAGCAATGGGTTGCGATCGTCACCGGCAGCGGCGACAAGGCGTTCTGCGCCGGCAACGATCTGAAGTGGCAGGCCGCCGGCGGCAAGCGCGGCTGGGACAAGGGCGGCTTTGCCGGGTTGACCGCGCGCTTCGACTGCGACAAGCCGATCATCGCCGCGGTCAATGGCGTTGCCATGGGCGGCGGCTTCGAGATCGCGCTGGCCTGCGACCTCATCATTGCCTCGGAGAACGCGACCTTCGCCCTGCCCGAGCCGCGCGTTGGGCTGGCCGCACTCGCCGGCGGCCTGCACCGGCTGCCGCGCCAGATCGGGCTGAAGCGCGCCATGGGCATGATCCTCACCGCGCGCCATGTCAGCGCCAAGGAGGGACTCGAACTCGGCTTCGTCAACGAGGTGGTGCCGCAGGGCGAGGCGCTCACGGCCGCGCTGCGCTGGGCCGAGATGATCACCAAGAATTCGCCGATGTCGATCCGCGCCTCGAAGCAGGCGATCCAGAAGGGCCTCGGCGTGTCGCTGGAGCAGGCGATCGAGGAACAGCGCGAGTATCCGGCCGTGAAGGCGATGGTGGCCTCGCAGGACTACATCGAGGGACCGAAGGCGTTCTCGGAGAAGCGGCCGCCGAAATGGGTTGGCAAGTAGACTCTCCCCTCGTCATTGCTTCTTCGCAAGGGCTCCTCGCAATGACAGTTGCGAGGGACTGACGTGTAGCCCGGATGGAGCGAAGCGCAATCCCGGGCGCTTTAAAAGGCTGGCGAACCGGGGCCCCGGCTGGGGGGATCAAGACACGTGAACACAAATGAACA
>NZ_JBVVPL010000023.1:97296-102648 GCF_055807615.1 Bradyrhizobium sp. MV1.5
ACTGTTGGGTGGGAGTTCGGTGACCCCGGTTTGCCGCTACGGTAACCGGGGGGCATTGGCATCGTCGCGCGACCGTCCCGGATTGCGCTTCGCTCCATCCGGGCTACAAAGCTGCCTACCGCCCCAACTCGCGCTTGTACGATGCATAATTCGGCTGGTCGACTGCGAGTTTGTCCATTGTGGTCGCCCAGAGATGCTCGGCGAGGCCTGGGGTTTCGAGATCGACCTCGCCCTTGGCGATGCGCTCGGCCAGCAGGCGGTTCAACTGGGTCACGGAGCCATCCATGCCGAGCAGCGCACGCAGCCGCTCCACCTCCGCAGCATCGCTGCCCTCTTCCCGCGTCAACTGCCGTGTCACGAGATCGAGGATGTTGATGGCGACGCGCAGCTTGAAGGCCTGGTGGCCGGAGATCAGCGGCGCGATGTCGTTGCGGAGGAAATCGGAGACCGATTTGGTCAGCTCGATCGGGGTCGGCTCGTCCTGCATGCGTCAACTCCCGCGCGGCGCCAGCAGCCGCAACAGATCGATCTCGGTCTCGGAGGCGCGCCGGCCGATCATGGCGCGTTCCATCGAATGGTCCGGGCCCTCGCGAAACCGCTGCATCATGCCGCCGCACATGATGCCCCAGCGCAGCGTGCCCATCACTTCCCAGAATTTGACACGCGATGGATCGACCTTGCGTCCCGCGGCCTGATAGCCCGCGAACAACTCCTCGCGCGAGCCAAACCCGCCGACCGGCTTGTCGATCTCGCCAAAGCGCCACGAATTGACGCAGACCCAGCCGAGATCCTCCATGGGGTCGCCGAGATGAGCGAGCTCCCAGTCCAGCACGGCGCGGATGCCGTCGGCACCGATGATGAGATTGCCGTTGCGGAAATCGCCATGCACCAGTGTGGTCTCGGCGGCAGGACCCGGATCGTGGTCGCGCAGCCAGCGCAGCGCCAGCTCGAACACGGGCTTGGGCCAGTCCAGGCTGCGATAATCGCGCTCGAACTCAGAGATTTCCTCCGTCGCGGACCGGCTGCGCAGCTCGGGCAATTTGTCCAGCGGCAGCCCGTGCAGCTTCGCGAGCACGCCGCCGATCTGCCGTGCGAGAAGCGGCCGCGCCGCCGCGAACTCGTCGTCGCGCAGGATCTTGCGCGCGATGGTCTCGCCCTCGACCCGCTGCATGATGAAGCCGGTGCCGAGATCGTCGTCCGGCGTCAGCACATGCATCACGCGTGGCGACGGTACGCCGGCCTCATAGGCAAGCTGCATCAGCTGCGCTTCCGCGCCGAGACCTGCCGCGCGCGTCGGCGCCGCGCCATACCCCTTCGGAGAGCGGCGCAGGATCGCGCCAATCGCGCCATCGGGATGGGCGATGTCGAAGCGCCAGGTCTCCTGGCTGGCCCCGCCGGACAGCTTGGCCGCGCCGGTCACGCCGGTCGCCCCCTCGCACCAGCGCGCAACGCTGCGGGAAAGCTCCGCCTCGATCATTTGCCCTTGAACTGCGCCGGACGCTTCTCCAGGAAGGCGCCAACACCTTCGCGGAAATCATCCGTGTCGCCGGCGCGGAGCTGGCACTGGAATTCGAGATTGAGCTGATCCTCGAAGGAATTTTCCGGGCTGTTCCAATAGAGCTTGCGGATCAGCGACAGCGCGACCGTCGGGCCGCTGGCGAGGTCGCGCGCGAGCTTCATCGCCTCCTCCATCAGCACGCCGTCATCATAGACGCGGTTAACGAGGCCCCATTCCAGCGCCTTCTCGGCCGGGAGCCGCTCGCCCATCAGCGACAATTCGATCGAACGTGCCTTGCCGATCAGCCGCGGCAAGAGCCAGGTCGAGCCGCAATCCGGCACGAGGCCGATACGGCGGAAGGCTTGCAGGAAATAGGACGAGCGCGCGCACAGGATCATGTCGCCGAGCAGCGCGAAGCTCATGCCGGCGCCGGCCGCCGGGCCGTTGACCGCGGTCACGATCGGGCAATGCAGATTGCGGATGCGGCGTAGAAACGGATGGAAGCCGGTCTCGAGCGTCAGGCCGGCCTTGGTCTTCTTCGACTGGTTGTTGCGGCCCTGGAGATTCGCCCCGGTGCAGAACGCCCGCCCCGCGCCCGTCAGCACGACGCAGCGCACCTCGCCCTTCTTTTCCTCGATCGCGTCGAGCGCTTCCGCGAGACCGCCCAGCATGTCCACGGAGACCGCGTTCATCACCTCCTGATGGTCGAGCTTGAGGATCGCGACCGAACCATCGAGATCGAGCGTGACATGTTTGAACTGCATGGTTTCCTCGTGAGTTGCGGCCTGCGCCAGTTTCGCAGACCGGAATTGCTTTTGCTGGGGCGCATATTTGATTTTTGGCGCGGTCTTGTCCATGGTGATCGGAGCATAGCAAGCAATCTTGCGCGCAGCGGCTGATGCGCGACCCAAGCAAAAACAGGAAACGCGCCATGAACCTTTTCGACCTTTCAGGCCGGGTCGCCGTGATCACCGGCGGCAATGGCGGCATCGGGCTAGGCATCGCGCAGGCGCTCGCCGGCCAGGGCTGCAATGTCTCGATCTGGGGCCGCAATCCTGACAAGAACAGCAGCGCTGCCGCGAGCCTGGCGGGGCTATCCGGCAAGGTCGACGCGCGGGTCTGCGACGTCACCGACCCGGCCTCGGTCAATGCCGCGATGAAGGCCACGCTCGACACATTTGGCCGCGTCGACGGCTGCTTTGCCAATGCCGGCATCGGCGGCGGCGGCCGACGGTCCTTCATCGAGCGCACCGAGGAAGAATGGCGCACGATGTTTGCGACCAATCTCGACGGCGTGTTCCACGCGTTCCAGGCGGCCGCAAAACACATGACCGCGCGCGCGGAGGCCGGCGATCCCTTCGGCCGGCTGGTGGCGACTTCGAGCCTCGCCTCGATCTTCGGTACCGCCCGCAACGAGCACTACGCGGCGACCAAGGCCGCGATCAACGCGCTGGTCCGCGCGCTCGGCGTCGAGCTGGCGCGCCACGGCGTCACTGCGAACGCGATCCTGCCCGGCTGGATCAAGAGCGACATGACATCAGGCCTGATGGCCAACGAGAAGTTCGTGGCCAACGTGATGCCGCGTATTCCGGTGCGCCGCTTCGGCGAGCCCAGTGATTTCGGCGGCATCGCGGTGTATCTGATGAGCAAGGCCTCGTCGTATCACACCGCGGATACGTTCGTGATCGACGGCGGCTATACGGCGTTTTGAGTCTCGTAGCCCGGATGGAGCGCAGCGCAATCCGGGACCGCCAAAAAGCAAACAAGACCCGGATTTCGCTTCGCTCCATCCGGGCTACAAGATGAGGGAACGGCAAAATGTTTTCACACGTGATGATCGGCACCAACGACCTCGACAAGGCCAAGGCGTTCTATGACAATTTGCTGACCACGCTCGAGGTGCGGCCGGCGCGCGTCGACGGCCATCGCATCTTCTACATCACCAAGACCGGCGTGTTCTCGGTGACGAAGCCGATCAACGGTGAGGCGGCAACGCCTGCGAATGGCGGCACCATCGGCTTTGCCGCCAACTCGCCGGAGCAGGTCAATGCATGGCATACGGCCGGCATCGCCGCCGGCGGCGTTCCTTGCGAAGATCCTCCCGGCATCCGCCAGGGTCCCGGCGTCAACCTCTACATTGCGTATTTGCGCGACCTCGACGGCAACAAGATTTGCGCGATGCATCGGATGGCGAATTAGATCGACATATTCAGTGTCGTCCCGGCGAAGGCCGGGACCCATAACCACAGGGAGTGGTTGTGGCGCAAACTCGTAACTCCGGGTCTTCGTCAAACTCCTCCCTGTGGTTATGGGTCCCGGATCTGCGCTGCGCTTGTCCGGGACGACATCGGGGTGTTGGCGATATCATTCAAACAACATTTCAAACGCCCTAGCGATATTCCATCACGTGGCATGGCTCGCGTTGGAAAAATGCGCGCTCGCACTTTGGCGACGCTGCGACTATTCTCCGGCTCAACACGATCTCAGCGACCCCGGGAGGAACAATGACAAAACACACCTATATTCCCCGCACCACCAACTACACCCTCAATCCCGGGGACGAGCTCAACGACCTCCGCATGTCGGACCAGGTTCGACCGCTCTATGATCACGTCAGGAAATTCATCCGCGATACCGTCGAGCCGATGTCGATCGAGTTCGCCAAGGCCGGCGAAGGCAAGCAAGACCGCTGGAGTTTTACGCCGAAGCAGCTCGAGGTGCTGGAGAAGGCCAAGAACAAGGCCAAGCAGGAAGGCCTCTGGAATTTCTTCCTGCCCGACGACGAGACCGGCCAGGGGCTCAAGAATCTCGACTATGCCTATATCGCATCGGAGCTCGGCAAGAGCCCGCTGGCCTCGGAGAGCATGAACTGCTCGGCGCCGGATACCGGCAACATGGAGGTGCTGGAGCGCGTCGGCACCAAGGAGCAGAAGGAGAAGTGGCTGAAGCCGCTGATGAACGGCGAGATCCGCTCGGCCTATGTGATGACCGAGCCGAACGTTGCCTCCTCGGACGCCAAGAATATCTCGACGACGGCAAAGCTCGTCGGCGACGAATGGGTCATCAACGGCGAGAAGTATTACATCTCCGGCGTCGGCGATCCCCGTTGCAAGATCCTCATCGTGATGGTGAAGACCAATCCGGATGCGGCGCCGAGCAAGCAGCAGTCGCAGATCCTGGTGCCGCGCGACACGCCCGGCGTCGAGGTGCTCGGTCCCATGTACGTGTTCGGCCAGGACCACGCACCGCGCGGCCACATGCATATGCGCTTCAACAATGTGCGCGTGCCGAAGGAGAACATTCTGCTCGGCGAAGGCCGCGGCTTCGAGATCTCGCAGCTTCGGCTCGGCCCGGGCCGCATCCATCACTGCATGCGCACCATCGGCAAGGCCGAGAAGGCGCTCGATTTGATGGTGCAGCGTGGCCTCACCCGCGAAGCCTTCGGCAAGAAGATCGCCCATCTCGGCGGCAACATGCAGATCATCGCGCAGGCGCGCTGCGAGATCGAGGCGATGCGGCTGATGGTGCTGAAGGCCGCCAAGGCCATGGACGTGCTCGGCAACAAGGAGGCTCGCGTCTGGGTCTCCATGGTCAAGGCCATGGTGCCGGAGCGCGCCTGCAAGATCATCGACCAGTCGATCCAGATGCACGGCGCCACCGGCATCTCGCACTGGACCCCGCTGGCCGAAATGTACCAGGACGTTCGTCACCTCCGCTTCGCGGACGGTCCGGACGAGGTGCACTGGATGGTGGTGGGACGCCACGAGCTGAGCATGGCGTGATCAACTGGCTGTCTTTTCCCTCTCCCCGCTTGCGGGGAGAGGTCGGATTGCATCGAAGATGCAATCCGGGTG
>NZ_JBVVPL010000023.1:102658-106798 GCF_055807615.1 Bradyrhizobium sp. MV1.5
CCCTGACCCTCTCCCCGCAAGCGGGGCGAGGTGAAGCGAGCACCGCCCTACGACGCGGCAGCCTCGCCGATCTTGTCCTGCGTCTTGGTCTCGAAATCGCCGGCATCATGCCGCTCGTGGAGCTGGCTGGCGGGATCGCCGGAGACGCGGTTGACCATGCGGCCGCGCTTGACGGCCGGACGCTTGGCGATCTGGTCGGTCCAGCGCTGCACGTGCTTGTAGTCCTGCACGGACAGGAATTCGCCCGCGCCATAGACCAGCCCCTTGGCGAGCGCGCCGTACCAGGGCCACACCGCCATGTCGGCGATGGTGTAGTCGCTGCCGGCGAGATATTCGTTGTCGGCGAGCCGGCGATCGAGCACGTCGAGCTGACGCTTGGTCTCCATTGCAAAACGGTCGATGGCATATTCGATCTTGGTCGGCGCGTAGGCGTAGAAGTGGCCGAAGCCGCCGCCGAGATAGGGCGCGCTGCCCATCTGCCAGAACAGCCACGACATCGCTTCAGTGCGGCTCTTGATGTCCTTCGGCAGGAAGGCGCCGAACTTTTCCGCGAGATAAAGCAGGATCGAGCCGGACTCGAACACCCGGATCGGCTCCGGACCGGAGCGGTCCATCAGCGCCGGGATTTTGGAATTCGGATTGATGTCGACGAAGCCGCTGCCGAACTGGTCGCCGTTGCCGATCTTGATCAGCCAGGCGTCGTATTCCGCGCCCTTGTGGCCGAGCGCCAGAAGTTCCTCCAGCATGACGGTGACCTTGACGCCGTTCGGCGTCGCCAGCGAATAGAGCTGGAAGGGATGCTTGCCGACCGGCAGCTCCTTGTCATGGGTGGGACCGGCAATGGGACGGTTGATGCTGGCGAACTGCCCGCCATTCTCCTTGTTCCAGGTCCAGACTTTCGGCGGCACGTAGGCGGGGGTGTCGGTCATGGGCGGGCTCCGGCGAAAAAGATGCGCCTGCATTAATTAGCCCACGGACGGCCGATGGCAAGCCCCGCCGGCCCTGCGTCCGGCGCGGGCCTCGCGACCGCGTCATGCATCCGACGTTGCCGAGGACGGCCAGCACCAGAGGCCGCATCTGTCGAGCCAGGCGTACGGCTTCGCGCAACACGGCGTGTGCACGCAAGATGCGCCGCCAAATCCGGATTGGCATTGCGCAAGACGATGGTCTAGCGTCGATGAGCCTTCGCTCAAGATTGCAACAATAGCAACGCGAAGGCCCGCCGGAGGGAACGATGAAATCGCCGATCTGCGACATGCTGGGCATCGATTTCCCCCTGCTCGCCTTCAGCCATTGCCGCGATGTCGTCGCCGCCGTCAGCCGGGCCGGCGGCTTTGGCGTGTTAGGTGCGACCGTGCACACGCCGGATACGTTGGAGCGCGAACTGAAATGGATCGACGAGCACGTTGACGGCAAGCCTTACGGCATCGACGTGCTGATCCCCGAAAACATCTCGACCTCGGGCGAGAAGGACGTCACCTGGAAGAGCCTTGAAGCGCGCGTGCCACAGGAGCACCGCAACTACACCCGCGATCTCCTGAAGAAATACGACATCGAACTCACGACCACCGAGGTCGCCGACGACCAGCCGCAGCCGTTCGATGGCAGGACCGCGCTGGAGCTGCTGGAGATCTCGTTCAACCATCCGATCCGCCTGATCGCCAATGCCCTGGGCGTGCCGCCGAAGGCCATGATCGAGATGGGCAGGAAGCACGGCGTGCCGGTTGCGGCGCTGGTCGGGGCCAAGGAGCACGCGCTGCGCCAGGTCGCGGCCGGCGTCGATATCCTCGTGGTCCAGGGCACCGAAGCCGGCGGCCATTGCGGCGAGGTCTCGACCATGGTGCTGGTGCCCGAGGTGATCAAGGCGATCAAGAAGATCCGCGACGTGCCGGTGCTCGCCGCCGGCGGCATCATGACGGGACGGCAGATGGCAGCCTGCATGGCGATGGGTGCCGCGGGCGCCTGGACCGGCTCGGTGTGGCTTGCGACCGTCGAGGCCGAGACCACGGAGATCTTTCGCGAGAAGATGATCGCGGCGTCCTCGCGCGATGCGGTGCGCTCGAAGGGCCGCACCGGAAAGCCGGCACGGCAGCTTCGTTCGGTCTGGACCGACGCCTGGGACCGCGCACCCGAGAGCCCCGGCGCATTGCCGATGCCGCTGCAAAGCATCGTCAGCCGCGACGCCTTCAACGCGATCGACCGCGCCGCTGCGGGTGGCAACGCGAAGGCGCGCGACCTCGTGAGTTACTTCGTCGGCCAGGGCGTCGGGCTGATCGACAGCGTGAAATCGGCTGGCGCGGTGGTGCAGGAGTTCAAGGAAGAGTTCGCCGAAGCCGTCGAGCACATGAATGCGCTGGTGGCGGAGTAGTTGCCCGTGGCCGAAATAGCGCCTGCGGCTCATCCTTCGAGGCTCGGCCACCGGCGCAAGTGCGCCGCCGGCCTCGCACCTCAGGATGACGTCGTCTCCGTAGCCGTCATCCTGAGGTGCCGTAGCGTAGCGAAGGCCTCGAAGGACGATGGCGTGCCGAAGATCTAGAATGTGAAGTAAGAAGAAATGACCAACTCCACCATCCCCGAAGACCGCATCACCGTCATCGTCGGCGTCGGCCAGATTGTCGACCGCCCCAAGGAGATCACCGAGGGCCTCGAACCGCTCGACCTGCTCGAACAGGCCTTGCTGAGCGCGGAAGCAGATGCCGGCGCGAAGTTGCTCGGCGAGGTGCAGTCGCTCGACGTCGTCAACTTCCTGAGCTGGCGTTATCGCGATCCGGAGCAGTTGCTGGCGCAGCGGCTCGGCATCAAGCCGTCGCATTGCTATTACGGCCCGGTCGGCGGCGAGAGCCCGATCCGCTACATCCACGAAGCGGCAAAGCGCATTGCGCGCGGTGAATGCAGTGTTGCCGCGGTTTGCGGCGCGGAGGCACAGTCGACGGCGACCAAGGCGGAGCGCGCCGGCGCGAAGCTGCCATGGACCCCGTTCGCCCATGACGTCGAGGAGCCGAAACGCGGCGCAGCGTTCCAGAAACCGCTGGCCGTGAAGCTCGGCGTGTTCCGGCCAGTGACCGTCTATCCGTTCTATGAAGCGGCATCGTCGGCGCATTGGGGCCAGACGCCACGCGAAGCGATGGCGGAGTCGGGTACGCTCTGGTCGCGCTATTCGGAAGCCGCCGCGCAAAATCCAAATGCCTGGCTGAAGCGGCGCTATGCGCCGGAGGAGATCACGACGCCGACGGCGGACAACCGCCTGATCGCCTGGCCCTACAACAAGCTCATGGTTGCGAACCCCAGCGTCAACATGGGCGGCGCGCTGCTGCTCACCAGCCTCGCCAGGGCGCGTGCGGCAGGCATCGCCGAGGACAAGCTCGTCTACCCGCTCGGCGGCGCTTCGGCGGAAGAGCCGCGCGACTATCTGTTGCGCGACCAGTTTTACGAAAGCCATCCGCAGAACGCCGTCTTGAAGGCTGCGATGGATCTCGCCGGCGGCGACGGAAAGAAATTCGACGCGATCGAGCTCTATAGCTGCTTCCCGTGCGTGCCCAAGATGGCGCGGCGAACGCTGGGCCTTTCCGCCGACGTGCAGCCGACCGTAACAGGCGGCCTCACCTTCTTCGGCGCACCGCTCAACACCTACATGACGCATGCCGCCTGCGCGATGGTGCGGCGGGTGCGCGACGGCGCAACGCTCGGCCTGCTTTACGGCCAGGGCGGCTTCGTCACCAAGCATCATGCGCTGGTGGTGTCGAAGGTACCGCCGCGTGAGGCATTGGCACAGGAGACAAGCGTGCAGGCGGCGGCGGACAGCAACAAGCGTACGGTGCCGGAGTTCGTCTCGGATGTCTCGGGCAAGGGCAAGGTCGAGAGCTTTACGGTGCTCTACGGCCGGGCCGGCGATGTCGAGCACGGCGTGGTGATGCTGCGGACGGAAGACGACAGGCGCACGCTGGCGCGGATTCCCGCGAGCGACGCGGCGACACTGGCGCATCTGCTCGACATGAACAGGACGCCGGTGGGTTCGCTTGGCGAGATCACGATGGCTGCGGATGGCCTGCCGGAGTGGCGGGTGGGGAAGTAGTCTCCCTCGCCCCGCTTGCGGGGGGGGGGGGGGGGGGGGGGGGGGGGGGCCCCACGGCCGGGGGGGGG
>NZ_JBVVPL010000023.1:106808-119254 GCF_055807615.1 Bradyrhizobium sp. MV1.5
CCCCCCGGGCCCCCCCCCCCCCCCCCGCGGGCGCGTCGGGTTTTTTTTTCCCCCCCCCCCCCGGTGGGGGGGGGTGGTCCGTCCCCCCCCCACCCGGCTACCGGGGTGTGGGGGACTCTCCGCGAGTCCCACTCTCACCGTCCTTGTGGAGACTCCCCCTCACCCCGACCCTCTCCCCGCAAGCGGGGCGAGGTGATAAAAACTACCCCTTCGGCGCCTGCTTCTCGGAAGCTGTCGCAGGCTTGCCCTTGGCGGCGGCGCCGGTGACGCGGACCTGGTCGCCGTCGGAGAGGCCGTCCGGTGGTGCCGTGATGACGCGGTCGTCCGCCGCAATTCCGGAGGCGAGCTCGATCTCGCGGCCGAGATCGCGGGCGATGGTCACCGGCTTGAACAGGACCTTGTCGTCCGGACCGACGGTTGCGACGCGCAGGCCGCTGCCGTTGAAGATCAGCGCGCTGGCGGGAATGCTGAGCGGCGCGGAGTCGCGCTGGAGGCTGAGCTTCACGCTGGCGTAACCGCCGGGCATCAGCTCGCCTGAGGAATTGTCGAGACCAAGTTGCATCCGCGTCGTGCCGGAGGCGACGTCGACCGCCTGGGAGGAAGCCTCCACCGTCGCCTGGAAGGTCCGGTTCGGATACTCCGGCAGTACGATGGCGGCCTTGGCGCCGATCTTGATCGCGGGCACGTAGTTCTGGGGAACGTTGATGTAGACGCGCAGCTTGGTGATGTCGGAGACCACGAACATCGCCGGGCCCGAGCCGCCGCCCGAATTGATCAGCGCACCGACGTCGGTGTCCCGCGCCGTAACCACACCGTCAAACGGAGCGGTGATCTTCTTGTAACCGGCGAGCGCCTCGAGCCGCTCGACATTGGCCTGGCCCGAGCGAACCGCCGCGTTCTTGTTGGAGAGATCGGCGGTACGCTCGTCGATCTCCTGCGCGGAGACGAAGTTGGAAGCGACCAGCGTCTTGCG
This sequence comes from Bradyrhizobium sp. MV1.5, assembly GCF_055807615.1. Taxonomy (NCBI): domain Bacteria; kingdom Pseudomonadati; phylum Pseudomonadota; class Alphaproteobacteria; order Hyphomicrobiales; family Nitrobacteraceae; genus Bradyrhizobium; species Bradyrhizobium sp. MV1.5. The sequence goes on from NZ_JBVVPL010000023.1 coordinate 107,782, forward strand.
GCGGTTGAGGGTGGCTTCCGACAGCCTGGCGCTGGACTGCTGGCTGGCGAGGTCGGCGCGGGCCTGAAGTAATTGCTGGTCGAGGTCGGGCGCCTCGATCTCGGCGATCACCTGACCGGCCTTCACCCGCGCACCGATGTCGGCGCTCCAGCTTTTGAGATAGCCGGGAACGCGGGCAAAGATCGGCGCGCGATAATAGGCTTCGAGACGGCCCGGCAAGTCGATGGTCGAATTGGCAGCCTTGGCATTGGGCAGCGTCACCGCGACGCTGGGAACGGCCTGGTCATCGGTCCATGCCTTCAGCCTGGAGCCCTGCTCCTCGCGGGCACGGATGCCGGTGCCTACGACCAGGCCCGCCGCGATCAGCGCCACCACGCAGAAAATGCCCAGTTTCCGGTGCGACACCGGGGAGCGGGGTTCAGTGGGCAACATGCGGGGTCTCCAGGGAGGCGGCGGCTTTGGCGCCTTGCTTCTTGTGTACCATGCTGAACACCACCGGAACGAACATCAGCGTGGCGAACGTTGCAAAGATCAGGCCGCCGATCACGGCGCGCCCAAGCGGCGCATTCTGCTCGCCGCCCTCGCCGAGCCCCAGCGCCATCGGCGCCATGCCGATGATCATGGCGAGCGCGGTCATCAGCACCGGGCGGAACCGGACGAAGCCGGCTTCGAGCGCCGCGGCGATGGGGTCGCCGAGCTCCTCGTAGCGCTCGCGGGCGAACGAGATCACGAGCACGCTGTTGGCGGTGGCAACGCCCATGCACATAATGGCGCCGGTCAGCGCCGGCACCGACAGCGTCGTCTCGGTGGCGAACAGCATCCAGACGATTCCGGCGAGTGCTGCGGGCAGCGCCGTGATGATCACGAACGGATCGGACCAGGACTGGAAGTTCACGACGATCAGGAAATAGATCAGGACGACCGCGCCGAGCAGGCCGAACAACAAGCCGGTGAAGGCGCTGTTCATGGTCTGCACCTGGCCGAGCAGCACCACGGAAGAGCCTTTCGGCACCTCCTTGGCGGTGTCGGCGATCACCTGGCGGATGTCGGTCGCGACCGCACCGAGATCGCGGCCCGAGGTCGTGGCGAAGATCTGCACCATCGACTGGATATCGTATTGCGAGACCACCGCGCTCGAGGTCGAGCGCCTGATGTCGGCGATACCGCCGAGGATCGGCGACTGCGAATTGCCGGCCGCCGTGATCGGCAGCGTCTGAAGTGCGCTGAGCGAATCCATCTGGTATTGCGGCGTCTGCATCACGATCGAATAGGACACGCCGTTATCAGGATTGAGGTAGTAGGTCGGCGCCACCTGCGAGGAGCCGGCAAGGTTGACCACGAGACTGTTGGTGACGTCGCGCTCGGTCAGGCCGACATATTGCGCGCGGGTGCGGTCGACATCGATGTTGAAGGTCGGATTGTTCGGCGACTGCTGGATGCGCGCATCCGCGACACCGGGAATCCTGCGGACCCTGGCCAGCAGATTGTTGGCATAAGCGAAGTTGGCCCTGAGATTGGCGCCGCGGATCTGCAGGTCGATCGGCGCCGGCACGCCGAAGTTCAGGATCTGGCTGACGATGTCGGCCGGCAGGAAGGCGAAGCTGACGCCGGGAAACAGCCGCGGCAATTGCTCACGCAGCACGCGCACATGCTCCTCCGTCGGCTTGTGGCCTTCCTTCAGTTTGATCTGGATGTCGCCATCCTGCGGGCCGATCACGCCGGTGTTGTTGTAGGTCATGTTGATGCCGGAGATCGGCATGCCGATGTTGTCGGTCAGCGTTTCGATCTCGCCCGGGATCAGCTTGCGGATCGCCTTCTGCACGTCGGCGAGCTGGTTGGCGGTCTCCTCCACGCGGGTGCCGACCTGGGTGCGGACGTGCATCAGAATGTTGCCGGCATCGACCGCGGGGAAGAAGTTGCGCCCGAGGAACGGCACCAGCGCGAACGACGCGCCGACCACGCAAAGGAAGCCGATCACGAACACCGGACGGTGCGCGAGCGCGAGCCCGAGGAAATTGTGATAGCCACCGCGAATGCGCTCGAAGCGAGCCTCGAAACCGCGCTGGAACCAGACCAGGGGATTGCGCGACTTCGGCGGACCCTCCTCGTGGTGGACATGCGCCTGCAACAAATAGTTGGCCATGGTCGGCACCAGCGTGCGCGACAGCAGGAACGACCAGATCATCGCGAACATCACCGCTTCCGCCATCGGCACGAACAGGAAGCGCGCCACGCCGGTGAGGAAGAACATCGGCACGAACACGATGCAGATGCAGAGCAGCGAGACGAAGGCCGGCGTCACGATCTGGTTGGCGCCGTCGAGGATCGACTGCTCGACCGGCTTGCCTTGCTCCAGATGGTAGTTGATGTTCTCGATCGTGACGGTGGCGTCGTCGACGAGAATGCCGACCGCGAGCGCGAGGCCGCCGAGCGTCATGATGTTCAGCGTCTCGCCGATCGCCGACAGCATGATGATGGCGCCGAGCACCGAGAGCGGAATCGAGACCGCGATGATGACGGTCGAGCGCCAGCTGCCGAGGAACAGCAGGATCATGACGCTGGTGAGCAGCGCCGCGATCACGCCTTCGAACGCGACACCTTCGATGGCGCCGCGGACGAACACCGACTGATCGCCGATGAAGCCGATCTTGAGCGCGTCAGGCAGCTGGTCCTTGACGTCGATCACCTTCTGCTTGATGCCTGCGATGATGTCGAGCGTCGAGGTCGCGCCTGCCTTGAGCACCATCATCAGCACCGAGCGGTTGCCGTCGACATGGACGATGTTGGTCTGCGGCGGGTTGCCGTCCCTGATTGTCGCGACGTCGCGCACATAGACCATCGCGCCGTTGACGGTCTTGATCGGCAGATTGCCGAGCTCCTCGATCTTCAGCGGCGAATTGTTGAGCTGGATGATGTATTCGAACTGCCCGATCTTCTGAGTGCCGACCGGCGTGATCAGGTTCTGGGCCGCGAGCGCGTTGGCGACGTCCTGGCCGGACAGACCCCGGGCCTGGAGCGCGGTCGGGTCGAGGTCGATCTGGACCTGGCGCTGCTTGCCGCCGAACGGATACGGAATAGCTGCGCCAGGCACGGTGACCAGCGGCGTACGGAGCTGGTTGATGCCGATATCGGCGAGGTTCTGCTCGGTGAGGCCATCGCCCGAGAGCGCCACCTGGACGATCGGCACGGTGGAGGCAGAATAGTTCAGGATCAGAGGCGGCGTCGCGCCCGGCGGCATCTGCTTGATCAGCGTCTGCGAGATCGCGGTGACCTGCGCATTGGCGGTGCGGATGTCGACGTTCGGCTGGAAGAAAATCTTGATGATGCCAAAGCCGTTATAGGAATTGGCGGTGATGTGCTCGATGTCGTTGACCGTCGTCGTCAGCGCGCGCTGGAACGGCGTGGTGATGCGGCCCGACATCTGGTCGGGCGGCAAGCCGGTGTATTGCCAGACCACGCCGATCACGGGGATGCGGATGTCCGGAAAGATGTCGGTCGGCGTCCGCAGCGCCGCCAGCGGTCCGATGATCAGGAGCAGGAGCGCGAGCACGACAAACGTGTAGGGCCGGCTCAGGGCAATACGGACCAGAGCAATCATTCGCCAGGAAATTCCAGGTCAAGCGAGGATACGGAATCCGCCCCCGCGGGGATCCCTTCCTCCCTTTACCCGAGCACCGCCGGAAACGCTAATCTCCGGCGGGTTTCCCGCCTTCAATTCCCTGCTACCGCACTGCGGAACACGCACTGCGGCCATGCGGCCGCCTCATGCGGCGCGGACCGAGTCCAGGAACTTGCCGACTTCGAGCTTGAGGCGGCTCGAGTCGCGCGACAGCATCTGCGCCGCCGACAACACTTGCGAGGACGCCGAGCCGGTTTCGGAAGCACCGTGCTGAACCTCGCCGACATTGGACGACACCTGCTGGGTGCCTTGGGCCGCCTGCTGCACGTTGCGGGCGATCTCCTGGGTCGCCGCGCCCTGCTGCTCCACCGCCGCCGCGATCGCCGAGGAGATCTCCGACAGGCGGGCGATCGTGCCGCTGATCTGGCCGATGGCACCAACCGATTCCTGCGTCGCCGTCTGGATGCCGCCGATCTGCTGGCCGATTTCGCCGGTGGCCTTGGCCGTCTGCTCAGCGAGCGCCTTCACCTCCGAGGCAACCACCGCGAAGCCGCGGCCGGCCTCGCCGGCACGAGCCGCCTCGATCGTCGCATTGAGCGCCAGCAGATTGGTCTGCCCGGCGATAGCGTTGATGAGCTCGACGACGTCGCCGATCCGCGACGCCGCCCGCGACAATTCGCTGACCCGCTCGGTGGTGGATTGCGCCTGGCTGACGGCCTCCCCGGCGATGCGGGCGGATTCCTGCACCTGCCGGCTGATCTCACGCACCGAGGAGGACATCTCTTCGGCCGCCGACGCCACTGAATGGACGTTGGTGGAGGCTTCTTCCGAGGCGGACGCGACCACCGTCGCCAATTCCTGCGCCCGACCGGCGGTCGAGGTCAGCGTCGTAGCCGACGCCTCGAGTTCGGTCGCCGCCAAGGACACGGTCTCGACGATTTCGCCGACCGCGGCCTCGAAGCCGTCGGCAAGCTTTGTCATGTCGGCCTTGCGCTGTCCCTCGGCACGGCGCTGTACCGCCTGCACCTCGTCGCGGCTGAAGCGGATGATGGTCTGCACAGTCTGGAGGTTGCGCAGCGCTTCGCCGATCTCGTCGTCGCGATGGATCAGGATGCGGTTGTCCAGCTTGTCCTGAACGAGATCGACCAAGGTATCGTTGAGCTGCTGCATCGGACCCTGGATCGCGCGCATGGTCTTGAGGCCGGCGAAGCCGAGGACGACAGCGCCGGCGACGGCCAGCAGCGCCAGGCTCAGGCTGGTCGTACCGCCGGTCGAAAGCGCCCCACCGATGCCAAGCGCGAGCACGAACAGCAGCTGCAGCACCATCGTGGTGACCAGGCGTGCCTTCAGCGTCCTGGTGAAGATCGCAAAATGGTCAAGCAGCGAGCGGCGACGGATGATACCGGCGTCGACGCGATAACCATGCGGCTTCTTTTCGCGGATCGCCGCGTAGACCTCTTCGGCCAGCTTGCGCTGGTCAGCCGGCAACTTGGTGCGGATCGAGGTATAGCCTGTGACCTGGCCGTTCTCGCGAATGGGCGATGCCGTCGCCAGTACCCAGTAGAAATCGCCGTTCTTGCGGCGGTTCTTCACCGCGCCGAGCCACGGCTTGCCGGCCTTCAGCGTGTCCCAGAGATTGTCGAACGCCTCCGGCGGCATGTCCGGGTGACGGACGATGTTGTGCGGCTGGCCCATCAGCTCCGCGGATGTGAAGCCCGCGGCCGCTAGGAAGTCGTCGTTGAAGTAGGTGAGCTTGCCCTTCAGGTTCGTCTTCGAAACGATGAGGGTCTCATCGCTGACGGGATATTCGATTTCTGTGACGGGAAGATTTTTGCGCATGTGGGGCCCCAAAGACCGGATGAAACATCAGTTGATTCCAATCTGGGCTGCGGCGATGCCGGCGGTCCATGCGATATCCTTCTAAGCCGAAATTAACTATCGATGAAATCGCGTCCCGTATGATTACGGGCGCCGCCTCACGATGCTACCTGCAGGCGACATCAGGCTACCGGCGCCGAAAAAAAAAGAGCGGCGCTTGCGGCGCCGCTCGTTGGTCGATGGATGTTGACGCCGAGGTTTACGCGCTGCGCGTGGGCCGTCGCTACGCCGCGCGAACGTTGGTCAGGAACTTGCTGACCTCGGTCTTGAGCCGGCCCGAGTCGTTGGACAGCATCTGTGCCGCCGACAGCACCTGCGAGGATGCCGTGCCGGTCTCGGTTGCGCCGCGCTGCACGTCGGTGATGTTGGATGAGACCTGCTGGGTGCCCTGCGCCGCCTGCTGGACATTGCGGGCGATCTCCTGGGTTGCCGCGCCCTGCTCTTCCACGGCCGCCGCGATCGCCGACGAGATCTCCGACAGGCGCTCGATGGTCGACGAGATCTCCTTGATGGCGCCGACCGAGTCGTTGGTCGCCGCCTGGATGCCGGAGATCTGCTGGCCGATCTCGCCGGTCGCCTTCGCGGTCTGCTCGGCGAGCGCCTTCACCTCGGACGCGACGACCGCAAAGCCGCGGCCGGCTTCGCCGGCGCGTGCGGCTTCGATGGTCGCGTTCAGCGCCAACAAATTGGTCTGGCCGGCAATGGTGTTGATGAGCTCGACGACGTCGCCGATGCGCGAGGCGGCCTTCGAGAGTTCGCTGACGCGCTCGGTGGTGGAGCGCGCCTGGCCGACGGCATCGCCCGCCATCCGCGCCGATTCCTGCACCTGGCGGCTGATCTCGCTCACCGACGAAGCCATCTCCTCGGTCGCCGAGGCCACCGACTGCACGTTGGTCGAGGCTTCCTCCGAAGCACCGGCAACCGTGGTCGCCAGCCGCTGCGAGCGGTCGGCGGTCGAGGTCAGCGTCGAGGCCGAGGCCTCCAGCTGGGTCGAGGCCGACGACACGGTCTGCACGATCTCGCCGATCATGGTTTCGAATTCGCGGGTGATGTTGTCGACGCGGCGGCCGCGCTCGATCTTGGCTTCGGCATCGGCGGCGGCAGCTTCGTCGGCGGCCTTCTTGGCGATCAGCGCTTCCTTGAAGATCTGGAGCACGTCGGCCATGGCGCCGATCTCGGTCTTCTCACCGCGGTGCGGAACCTCTGCGGAAAGGTCGCCCTTGCCGAGCGCCTGCATCGGTTCGGTAATCGAGTTGATGCCGTTCGAGACGTCCTGGACGAGGTAGAAGCCAACGCCGGAGCCGACGAGGACGGCGGCGCCGAGAATGATCGCGACCAGCATGAAGGCATGATTGTAGCTATCTGCAGCGTCCTGAGCTGCCTGGTCTCCACCCTTGGTGTTCAGCTCGATGTCCTTCCTCAGGACCTCGTCGGCCTGAAGCCCGATCTTGTTGACCGTCTTCGTGTTCAGCTCATGCGCTTCGTGCGGGACCTTGTTGGCGTCCTTGCGCGACAGCGCCATGACCTCCTGGGTGCCCTTCTTGTACTCCTCCCAGAGCTTCGACCATTCACCGTAGAGTGCCCGTTCTTCAGGCGAGGTAATCATGTCCTCGTAAGTTTTGCGAAACTTGGTGTTGGCCTCGATCACCGTCGCGAGCGTCTTTTCCATCGCGAGCTTCTCGTCCAGCGTTTCCGACAGCATATGCTCCCGGATGACGTTGCGGTAAGTGATCACGCCGGCACGCAACTCGCCGAGCACGCGCACGCTGGGCATCCAGTTCGTGGTGATGTCGACGGTGTTGGCATTCATCGACCGCATCTTCATGACGGCGAGCAGGCCCATGCCGGCCATCGCGACCAGCAGGAACGCCACGACACTGATGATCTTGGCGCGAATGGAAAAGGTGGCGAGCATAATCGGTCTCTTTGCGTTGGCGCGGCAGCGCGTCCGGAATTTTACGAATCAACCTAAGGGAGCAGCACCGACATCCAACACGAGAGCACCTGAGCAGATGTTAACGACGGCTCCGTACGAGTACGAAGCCCGAAACAAATGAACAGGGCGCTAAAAATGCCCTGCGCTCAGCGCATGAGCCCAAGCGCGTCGGAGAAAAACTCCGGGCCGCCGAAGTTTCCGGATTTCAAGGCGAGCAACATGTCGCCTTTTTCAGCACCGACTGCACGCAGCACCGGGACGCCGGCTGCGATCTCTACTCCCACCAGAAATCCGGGGATCTTCAGGCGGTCGACCACGGCGCCGGATGTTTCCCCGCCGGCAACGACCAGGCGCTTGACGCCGGCCTGCACCAGACCCTCGGCGATGTCGGCCATCGCCTGCTCGATGGCGTGACCCGCTGCGTCCCGACCATGGCGCGCCTGGAGCGCGGCGACCTGATCCGGCGTCGAGCTCGATGTGATCAGGACCGGACCGTCCGCCAGTCGCGGCTTCGCCCAGGCCAGCGCGCGCTGCGCCTCGTCCTTGTCCGTAGTAGTACGGTCCGGATCGAGATGCAGCACCGGCATGACCCGCTCGGCATTGGCGATCTGCTGGAGCGTCGCCTGCGAGCAGCTTCCAGCCAGGCACGCCGCCGGTCCGCCGACCGCTACCCCCGCCTCGCTGCTCGCCGCGCTCGATGTGATCTTGCCTGTCGACACCAGCGCCCGCGCCAGCCCAAGCCCCAGGCCGGAGGCGCCGACCGACAACCGATGGTCGGCGGCCACAAGACCGATGGTCTCGAGGTCGCGATCGAACACGGCATCGATGATCGCCGCGCCAATGCCCTTGCCCACGAGTTCGGCGAGCCGCGCCCGCACGGCATCCGCGCCGCGGGTAACGGTGGCGAGGTCGACCAGGCCGATTTGCGTCCTGCTCTGGCGCGCCAGCACGCGCACCAGGTTGGAATCGTGCATCGGGTTGAGTGGATGGTCCTTCAGCGGGCTCTCGTTCAGTGGCACGGCGCCCACGAACAGATTGCCCTGGTAGACGGTGCGGCCGGTCTCCGGGAAGGCCGGCGTCACCAGCACGGCCGCCTCGCCGCAATCGGCGCGCAGCGCGTCCATCACCGGGCCGATATTGCCGGCATCCGTGGAATCGAAGGTCGAGCAGATCTTGAACAGCACGTGGCTTGCGCCGCGGCCGCGCAGCCATGTCTCGGCCGCGCGCGAGCGCGACACGGCAAGGCCGGCCTCGATCGAGCGGCTCTTCAAGGACACCACGACGGCGTCGATCTCGGGCAGTGCCAGATCATCGGCGGGTATGCCGATGGTCTGCACCGTGCGCAGGCCCGCGCGCGTCAGCGTGTTGGCGAGGTCGGAGGCGCCGGTGTAGTCGTCGGCAATGCAGCCAAGAGATATTTTCGCTGCAAGAGTCACGGCTTCACTCCCGCATAAGGCCTGAACCAGGCAAGGCCGTCGGTGGTCTTGCCGCGCGGATTATATTCGCAGCCGACGAAGCCGGCATAGCCGAGCCGGTCGAGCTCGTCGAACAGGAACGGATAGTTCAGCTCCTCGCCGTCAGGCTCGTTCCGCGAGGGGATGCTGGCGATCTGGATGTGGCCGATCACCGGCATCATCTCGCGCAGCCGCATGGTGACGTCGCCATGGATGATCTGGCAGTGATAGATGTCGAACTGGAGTTTCAGGTTCGGAAGCCGCAGCTCCTGGATCAGGTCGCGCGCGAATCCGAAATCGTTGAGGAAATAGCCGGGCACGTTGCGCGCATTGATCGGCTCGAGCACGATGTCGATGCCGTGCGGCGCAAAGAACTCGGCGGCCCACGCCACCGATTTGTAGAACCCCTCGATGGCGACGCGCTCGCCGCGATTGGCGATGCCTGCCATCAAATGCAGCCGCTTGACGCCGGTCGCCTTGGCGTAGGGCAGCGCGGTCTCCAGGCTCGCCTTCAGCTCGGGGAATCGCGACGGGAGCGCCGCAAAGCCCTTCTCGCCGGCATCCCAGTCGCCCGGCGGCAGGTTGAACAGCGCCTGCGTCAAGCCGTTGCGCTTGAGCCGCTCGCCGACCGCCTCGGCCGGATGCTCATAGGGAAAGAGAAACTCGACAGCCGTGAAGCCGGCTGCCGCAGCGGCGTCGAAGCGGTCGAGGAACGGCACCTCGGTGAACATCATCGAGAGATTGGCGGCAAAACGGGGCATGGGAATCCTCTTGTCTACTTGTCGCCGGGCAGCTTCACGCCGGTGACCTGCGCATACATCCGCGCCACCGACGCATCGTCGTCGCGGCCCATGCCGGCGGCTGATGTCATCAAGAACATCTGAAGTGCTGCGGCGGAGACCGGAACCGGGAATCTGGCACTGCGCGCCATGTCCTGGATGATGCCGAGATCCTTGACGAAGATCTCGACCGCACTGCGCGGCGTGTAATCGCCGTCGAGCACGTGCGGCATGCGGTTCTCGAACATCCAGGAGTTTCCGGCGGACGCCGTGATCACCTCATAGACCTTGCGGATGTCGAGCCCCTGCTTGGCCGCGAATGCGATCGCCTCGCTGGCGGCGGCGATATGCACGCCGGCGAGCAACTGGTTGATCATCTTGAAGGCGGCGCCCTGGCCTGCGGCATCGCCAAGCTCGTAGAGTTTTGCGGCCATGGCATCGAGCGCGGGCCGCGCTTTCTCGAACGCAGCCGGGCTGCCGGAGGCGAGGATCGTCAGCTCGCCCTGCGCTGCGCGCTGCGCCCCGCCGGAGATCGGCGCATCCAGATAGTGCCGGCCCGTCGCCTCCAACTGCCTGGCGAGACGCCGCGCCACGTCGGGATCCATCGTCGCCGACGACAGGAAGACGCTGTCCTTGGCCATGGCTTCGGCGACGCCGTCCTTGCCGAACAGGATGGTCTCGGTCTGCGCGGCATTGACGACGACGCTGACGACGATGTCGGCGCCCCTGGCAGCTTCGGCCGGCGTCTTGGCGCCCGCGCCGCCCTCCGTCACGAAGCGCGCGACCGCATCAGCCGAGACGTCGCAGCCGGTGACGACATGACCGGCGCGCTTCAGCGAGGTCGCCATGCCAAACCCCATCGAGCCGAGCCCGATGACGGCGATGCGCTGATTCTGTGACGTGGAGGCGGACATGCAACTGATCCTTGCGACGTTTCCCGGAGGGCCGCCCTTTGCGGCAGCTTGGCAACCGAATAACACGGCTTGGCCGCGCTGCCAAAGCGTGAGACAAACGGCCATGACGGCCATGAGCAACGAGACATTGCTGCGTGAGGATATCTGCCGCTTCGGACGGTCCCTGTTCGAGCGTGGGCTGACGCCCGGCTCCTCCGGCAATATCAGCGTCAGGCTGGACGGCGGAGGCTGGCTGGTGACGCCGACCAATGCCTCGCTCGGCTTCCTCGATCCCGCAAAGCTGTCGCGGCTGGACGATCAGGGCCGGCTGGTTTCCGGCGATGCGCCGACCAAGGAAGTTCCGCTGCACAATGCGCTCTACGCCACGCGCGGAAGCGCAAGGGCGATCGTGCATCTGCATTCTACCCATTCGGTCGCGCTGTCGATGCTGCCGGAGATCGATCCGCGCGCCGCGCTGCCGCCGATGACGGCCTATTATCTGATGAAATGCGGCGCCACCGCGCTCGTGCCTTATTACCGCCCTGGCGATCCCGCGGTCGCCGATGCGATCAGGGGGCTGGCGGGGAAGTACTCATCCGTGCTGCTCGCCAATCACGGCCCCGTCGTCGCGGGCGACACGCTGGAAGCGGCGGTGTTCGCGACGGAGGAGCTGGAGGAGACGGCGAAGCTGTATCTGCTGCTGCGCGGAATGAACCCGCGGTATTTGTCGCCGGAGCAGGTGACGGATCTGGTGAAGGTGTTTGGGCTGACGCTGCCGGAGCACGGGCACGAACCCCACACACCGCCGTCATCCTGAGGTGCGAGTGGCGGCGGGGGCGGCAAAGCCCCCGGGGCGGCGGAGCCGAGGCGGCGAGGCGCGGGCGGGGAAACGAGGCGCGCCGCGCGAGCGCCGC
>NZ_JBVVPL010000024.1:0-24290 GCF_055807615.1 Bradyrhizobium sp. MV1.5
TGCAGCACCTGCACGCCGTTGGCGATACCGTCGAGCAGATTGTTGATGTCGCTGGCGCGGTTGTCGAGCGACTGTGCGGTGAAGAAGTTGGTGGGATTGTCCAGGGCCGAGTTGACGCTCTTGCCGGTCGACAGACGGTTCTGCGTGGTGGCGAGAAGATCAGCGGTGGACTGGAGGGAGAGCAGGTTCTGACGAACCGAGGAGGAGAGAACGATACCGGACATTGGGTGTTACCTTTCTGGTAAACGACGCTTACTGTTACGCGTCTGCATGGATCGAGTGACCCAGCGACCGGCGGACCGTGGGGCGGAGTCCTCTAACGAAACATGAAATGAAATTGGCGCTTTTGCTGAGTCGGCGCGCGATTCGGCCCATTCGCACACTCGCGACGCCACGCAGCCGGGCGATTTCAGCCTTGATATGATTGAGCTTTCCCGCGGCATCGGCCGGGATTTACAACTCGTTAACTAGTCTTGATGGAGTATTGCGCCCTGATCCGCCGCAACACACGCTCGGTTACGAAAGCGTTGATGGAGAACAGGCATGGCCCTCAAGGTCGAGCTCAGACCGCACGAACGCATCATCGTCGGTAACTGCGTAATAACCAACACCGACCAGCGCGCCCGCCTTCTGATCGACGGCGACAACGTGCCGATCCTGCGCGAGCGCGACATCCTCACGCCGGAGACCGCCGATACGCCTGCCAAGCTCGTCTATCTGGCGGTCCAGCTCATGTACATCTCGCCGGATCCGCAGACCCAGCACGGCACCTATTTCAACCTGGTGCGCGACATCGTCACCGCGGTGCCGAGTTCCTGGCCGATCATCGAAGGCATCAACAACAACATCCTCAACGGCGACCTCTATCGCGCGCTGAAGGATGCCCGCAAGCTGATCGCCTATGAAGAGAAGTTGCGGGGCCAGTTCGAGGCCACGCATCCCAAGACGGAAGCGGACCAGGACGTCAGCACCGCCGCCTGATCCCACGCGTTCGCGGTCCCACGCCGCGCGAACGACGAAGCCGCACGAACGACCAAGCCTCATAAACGACAACGGCCCCGGATCGCCTCCGGGGCCGTTGTCGTTTCGGGCCTGCGTGAATACTACTGCGCCGCGAGCGGCGGCGCCTCGACCTCGATCACTCCCCCGCTCCGTCGTCCGCCGAATCCCAGCACGGCCGCGATCAGCGCATCGATGTCAGTCTCGTCGGTGCGATGATTGACGATCGCGGCGCGGATCGCAAACCTGCCGTCCAGCGTGGTGCTCGACGGCGCCGCTACGCCGGACTCCTGGATGTCCGCAACGATCTCGCGATTGACCTCATCCGCGGCGCGGTAACGGAAGCAGACGATATTGAGATTGACCGGTGCCAGCAATTCCAGCCGCTGCTCGGCAAGAACGCGAGTCTCCAGATATTTCGCCAGCGCACAGCTTCGCGCGATCACCGCACCGAGCCGATTTGTGCCGAACGTCTTCAGCGTGAACCACGTCTTCAGCGCACGGAAGCCGCGCGACAGATCGGGGCCGAGATCGCAGGGCCAGACCGCGCCGGCCGCAAGCCCCCTCGCCTCGCGACGCAGATAGGCCGCGGGCTGCGCGAAAGCCTGCCGATGCTGCTCGCCGTCGCGCACCAGCAGGAAGCCGGCGTCATAAGGCACCTGTCCCCATTTGTGGAAGTCGAGCGCAATGGAATCCGCAAGCTCGATGCCGCCGAGCAGCGGCGCGAGCTCGGGCGACAGGATCGCGAGCGCACCGAAGGCGCCGTCGACGTGAAACCAGATTCCCTCCTCGCGGCACAGCTCCGCGATCGCCTTGAGATCGTCGATCGCACCGATGTCGACCGTACCAGCGGATGCGACGACCAGGAACGGCTTGAAGCCGACCTCGCGATCGATCGCGATCTGCGCACGCAGCGCGGCAACGTCGATGCGATGATCGGCATCGACGCCGATCTTGCGCAGCGCATCGCTGCCGAGCCCGGCGATGTCCATCGCCCTCGAGACGCAGCCATGCGCGGCCTGCGATGTATATGCGGTGAGAAGCGCACCGTCATTGCCGATGCCGTACTGCCGCGCCAGCGTGCCGAGCGTACTCGTGCGTGCCACCAGCACCGCCATCAGATTCGCCAGCGACGTGCCCGTGACGAAGATGCCGCTCGCGCTCTCCGGGAAGGCGAACAGGCGGCGCATCCAGTCGATGACCTGCCGCTCGACCTCGATCGGCATGTGGTCGCGGCCGCCGAGATTGGCGTTGAGGCCTGCCGCGAGCATTTCCGCGACCATGCCAACCGCGGTACCGCCGCCATGCACCCAGCCCATGAAAGCGGGATGGACGTTGCCGGTCGCATAGGGCGCGACATGTTCGGTGAAGTCGCGATAGACGTCGGCGAGATCGCTCGCCTCGCGCGGCACGTCGGCCTTGAATGCCGCGCGAACGCCGTCGGGGATCGGCTGCCACACCGGACGCGCGCGAACGTTGGCGATCCCGTCGATCGTCTCGTCAAGCATGCGATGGGCAAGCGCGCGAAACTCGCTCCAGTCCTGCGGATCGAGCGAAGTCTGCGTGACGGACCTTTGCGTATTGCGGATGATCTCGTTCATGCTGCACTCTCCTCGCCCGCTCGCGCATGCCGCGACAGCATCGCCGTAAACGCCGCGAAGATCTTGCGCATCTGCGGCGGCTTGTACGGAAACACGGCCGGCGGATCCATGTTGTGCACGACGGCGGTGTTGTCGGCTTCGAAGACCAGCAACTCGCGGTTCTGGTTCTCGGCGCAATCGACGATGAAGTAATCGAGGCCGACGCGCCTGCTCATTTCGTCCAGCGCGATCTTGTGGCGCGCTGCGAACGCATGGTCGAAGTCGAGCATGAAGACGGCTTCCTCGGCCCGCTTCTCCTCGCTGAACGCCATGAAGGCGTTGAGATACCAGATATCCCAGCGATCGGCGATCGCCATGTGGCAGGCATAGGGTTTGCCGTCGACCATGGCGAGACGATATTTGCGGTAGAGCCCGTCGGGACTGACATAATCGACGAAACGCGCGACGAAGAAGTCGTGCTCTTGCCGCTCGGCAAGATAGGCAGCGAGCGCCTCCGCATCGTCGAGCTTGGCGAGCCCGACGCCGGCATGCGTGCCGCGCGGCCGCACGATCATCGGAAAACGCAGTTCGCCCGTGATCTCCTCGCAAACGAGCTTGCCTTGCGAAAGCTCCGACAATTGCGCGCGCGTCGTGGGGGCGGTCACGGGAATGTCGAGACCGGGCACGTCCGCCAGCAACCGATACAGCTTGTCGCGATCGAGATTGCCGATGAGATCGGGACGATTGAGCAGCGGCCTCGGCCAGTGCGGCGCGGCCTTCTCGATCAGCGCGAGTGCCTCCCGGCACTCTGCGGAATCGGATGCGATCACGATGGCGACGTCGTGCTCGGGCAGAGTGTCCGGCAGGCCGATGCCCTTGACCACGTAGAGCGTCAACAGCTCGATGTCGGAGTCTTCAAGCAGGAAGTCGATCGGCGTGTTGCCGCCCATGTCGATATCGGCGGCGAGCGCGAGCACGCGCAGCCGGGGTTTTGGAGCAGCGCAGGGCGTACGAAACAATTGGTGGAAGGAGAGCACTTCGGTCTGGATCACCAGCCCGGCCTCCTTCTCGCCGAGAAGCTGGGCAATCAGCGAGAGATCGAGGCCTTCGCCGGCCTCCGCCGTCCCCTCCTCGATCCGCGCCAGCAGCCGCTCGCGCAACGGATGCAGGTCGCCGCCCTCGAAGGCGCGGCGCGTCAACTGCGCAAAGCCGATGCGGTCGGCATGGTTCGGCGCGGTCACGCCGCTCGGCGCGGAAACTGGATGTTGCATCTCACACCTCGAACGCGGACTTTGCCGGCACGGCCGCGGCCGCGCCACGGTCAAGCAATAGCTCGATCTTCACCAGCACATGGGCGATACGATCGAGAACGTGTTGCACATTGCGTTGCGCCTGCATTGCATCCGGCGACCACGCCTCGGTCACCAATCGCGCGCCGACGCAGAGGCGCAACACGGCCTGCGGCGCACCGTCCTGCCGCTCCAGTCGGACCGGTTGGCCGACGAGACAGCGCTGGGCGGCCACTTGGCGGTCCGCCACGCTGCCGCTGATCTCCTCGGCCATGTCGCGCGCCAACGCCCTATGCACGGCGCTGGTCTCGGCGATCGAGACCGGCTTGCCGCCGCGCAGAAGCGCGAACGGAAAGATCGTGGCTTGCGCGAATTCCTCGTCGTCCGCGCCGGACTTCTCGATCGCGGTGGGAACGGCACGAAGCGACGGCGACAACGCGATCATGCTGTCGATGCCGGCTGCAAGCTCGGCCAGCGCCCTGGCGCGGAAAGCCCCCGGCACGGCGTAGTAGCTGCCGATCTCGGCCAGCGCGGCTTCCCAGCGCAGCCATTGACCGAAATTCGGCCGGCGCTCGAACCGCGAGCGCAGTGTCGTCCACGCCATCGGCCAGTCGCAGCGACCGGCATAGTCGAAGATGCCAGGCGCGATCCCGCCAATCCGGTCGATCGATCGCGACAGGCCTTTCGGCAGCAGCAGCGCACCGCTGAAGGCGGGTCCGCCGAAGAATTTCGAGCCGGTGATCAGCACCATGTAACCGCGATCGAGATAGGCGCGCAGCCGCCGGCGGCCGAGCCGCGCCTGACAGGCATCGACGACAATTTGAACCTTGCGCGGCCAGCGCCGCGCGATCTCGTCGAGACACGCCTCGCTCGGGGCACGCCAACCGAGTTTTGACGAATCCATGATCTGCAACAAAACGCGCCGGCCTTGCGCGAGGCTGGTCTCGACCGCATGCAGCACCGCGGCATCGGCATTGGTGCGCATCGCTATGCCGGCCGCCATATCGATCAGCGGCACCGCAATGCTGTCGCCGGCAAGCCCCGTTACCGCGCCGTCCTTGCGCACGGCAACGCCGCCTGCCGTCATCGTGCTGAAATGGTGGCCGCGTGCGGTATGCGGCGTGCCGCTTCCGGTCTGGTCGGCGCCGACCACGATCGTCACTGGCGCCGCACCGAGCACCGCGCGCGCCACGAACAGGGCGTGAAGCTGGGAGTCCGTGCCGGACGGCGAGAACACGACGTCGATGCGCGACGAGAGCGCAAGGTAGCCGCGCAGTTCCTCGCGCATGTCCTCGCAGCGGGCGTCGAAGGCGATTTCGACCTCGTCGAACAGGCACTTGTGCATCAGCTCTTCGCGCGCCAGCGCGGCGCGGTCGTAAGCCATCTGCGAGATCGTCGAGGCGGTCGCGGAGGCGAAATTCCAGAGCTCCGGCTCCGGCGAAGCCGCGCAGCCATAGGTGTTGACACGGTCGTTCGGATCGAGCGTCAGCCGCGGATCTCCGCCGGAGGCGAGCAGCGTATCCAGCGGTGTGAACAGATCGCGCAGGCGATAGCGCGAGCCGCCGTCGGACGCGCGCTCGCTGGCTGACAGACGGGATGCGCCGGCGCTCATCCCGAAACGCTCACGCCGCATCGGCCGCCGCCGCGGGCGCCGGTGCGAATTGCGAGGTGATGTCGCCGTGGAACACCGAGGGCCCGACGTGATCGAGCGAGCTCTCGATGTCGGCCCAGATCTCGCCGCCGATGTCGGTCCAGCGCTTGCAGAAGGCGAAGTCCTCGGACAGATAGGTGCCGGTCGCCGCATCGATCATGCATTCGAACAAGGCAAACCGGTTCTGGCTCGCCGCCAGCGTATCGTGCGAATGCTCGCGGAAGAATTGCAAGGCCGCGTAGTCCGGATGGCGGCACATCGCCTCCAGCACGGAGCGCCGGATCATCAGGAAGCCGGTGCCGGCGTAGCGCACGCGGGTGAAGCCGTTCACCACCACGATGCGATCGGGGTCCTCGATCTCGAGCACGTAGTCGAGCGATGCGGCCGGCACGTCGGCGCGGCCGGACTGGATCGCCCGCGCGGCCTTGTCCCAGTTGATCCGCTTGATCGGATAGCAGCCGGCGACGACGTCCGCGCCGCACTCGATCAGCCGGAACACCTGCTCCGGCTTGAAGCCGATGTCGGCATCGATGAAGAGGAAATGCGTCGCTTCGGGATCGTCCAGGAACATCGCGGCCAGATTGGCCCGCGCGCGCGTGATCAGCGCATCGCCGTCGCGCAGCAGCACCTTGAGCTCGAGATTGGCCATGCCGTGCACGGCACGCTGGAGCGCGAAGATCGAGCTCGCATAGATGCTCGTCACCTGCCCGCCGAAACATGGCGTGGCCACCACCAGTTTCATCTTGTCCGACATCGTCAGCTCCGCCCGCTGCAATCCTCACCAAGAGGTAAAGAGGCATGGTTAACGGCGCCTTAACGCCCGCTTACAGGAACTTGACGAGCGAGAGCTGCGCGAGGTTCGAGGTCACCTGGTAGGACGCCTGGAGCGCGTTCTGGAGCGACAGGATCTCGCTCGCGACCTGGTCCGGCGGGGCCGATTCCGCCTGGTCGATGATGGTCTGGAGCTGCGCCTTGGCCTGGGTCTGGCGCGTGCCCGCGTCCTTCATGGTGTTCTGGGCCATCGCGATGTCGGTCTGGATGTCTTCGATGCGCTGCTGGCCGGGCTGCTTGGTCAGAGCCTGCGTCACCCGCAGGCTCAGCGCGGCGACCTGCCCGCCCGCATACTGCCCGGTCGGCGAGGTCGAGAACGTCCCGAACACGGCGACCGCCTGCAGCTCCTTGCGGATGGCGTCCTCGTTCGCCTGCGCGCCATACTGCACCGTGACGGAATCGTCGACCCGGGCCATCGCGGTGGAGCGCGGCGAACCAGGGCCGTCATTGCCCAGGTACCATTGCACGGTGGTGGCCGAACCGTTGACCAGCGTCGTCGCCGAGCCGAGGGGCGAAGAGCCGACGCGCAGCGGAGCCTTTGCCGCCGTGACCGGGGAGGTCGTGAAGCCGAGCGCCGCGAACGCCGTGCTGTTCGAGCTCGTGATGTTGAGGCTCCCGGGATCGTCCGTGTTGATCGTGATCACGCCGCCATGGATGGTCGACGGCTTCGTGGTGCCGGTGATCTGATCGATCTTGCCAAGGAGAGTTGTGATGTTGTCGGTAATGTTGATCTGGTTTGGGCCGATGGCGCCCGAGGCGACGAAAGTCAGCGTCTGACCGTTCACCGTGATCGTATCGGGGCTAACGGCAGGCGGACCCGCCGACCCCGCCTGGAACGCCGCTGAGAGGACTTCCGGGCCGCCCGTGGTCGCAGTGCCGCTCAGCACAGTTGAACCGGTGATCTGAGGCGTCGACGCCACGCTGCCGCGCGTCACGCTGCCGAGACCGAGCGCCGTGGCCGCCGCGCCGCCGGTGACCGCCACGTCCGTGCCGGTGCCGGTCGCGATCTGGATATTGCCGCCGGCGCTCAGAGTCACGTTGGCGGCGGGAATGCCGGCGGCCGTCGCGATTGCATTCAAGATATCAGACACCTTCGCGGCGCTGCCCGAAGCCAATCCGATAGTGGTATTGCCGCTGGCCGTCGTGACAGTGGTGACGGTAGGGTCGAAGGTGATCGTGTGGGCGCCGCTCGCGCCGGTGATGGTCAGGGTGGTACCGGTCGGAGCGTTGGCGAGCGCGGTGAGAATGGTCCCGTTGAGATGGGGTGTCGCCGAAGAATCGAGCGACGTGGTCGTAGACGCAATCGCCAATGCGCTGTCCTGCAACGCAACCGAGCCCGTCCCGGTCGTTGAGGTATAGGAGAGCAGATTGCCGGTGGCCGCCACATTCGCAGTGGCGGATCCCGCCGTGTTGAAGAAATTGTCCCCCGCCGTGACGGCGGATGCCGCTACCAGCGAGGTGCCGGCAAGCTTCTTGATCGCGGTGTTCAGCGCGGTGTTGAGGTTGGTCGCCGTGTTGTTCGGGTTGACCGGGACGCTTGCATCGATCGCAAAGCTGCCGACGGGCGTCGGTGTCGCGGTGGACGCCGTCAGGTCGATCTGCTCGGTCGAGCCATCGGGCAGCGTGAACTGCACGCTGAGCTTGTCGCCATTGTTCGGATTGACGCCGTTGAGGTCGACCGAGAACGACACCGGCGAGCCGCTCGGGCCGGTGACCGTCGCGCCGGTCAGCGTCGAGGAGACTGCGGCGATCTTCAGGCCGAATGGCGATGCGGGCGCGTCCTCGGAGACCTTCACCGAGCTCGGCGTCGGCTGTGGGGTCGCCAGCACCAGCCGGCCCATGCCGTTGGCGCCGAGGTCGGCGGCCTGGCGCTCCGCCATGACGGTCTTGAAGCCCGCCTGCGTCGTGGTGCCGTTGATGATGTCGCCGGCATTCGCGACCGACGGCGTGTTGAAGGCGGTGCCGGAGAACAGATAGCGGTTGCCGGATTGCGTATTGAGAACGCCGACCATCGAGCCGAATTGCGCAGCTGCGGTGTTCTGCGCGACCGTCTGGCCATTGACGTTGAGATCCTGCGCGGTGTTGGCCGAGCCCGTCTGCACCGTGTTGCGGATCGTGGTCAGCGACTGCAACGCGGTATTGGCGAGGTTGATGCTGACGTTGACGTTGGTCATCGTGTCGGTATAGGCGGCGATGTTGGAGAGCTGCGCGCGCCCGGCGATCGCAAAGCCCTCGTTGGTGCCCATCCCGGAATAGTTCTGCGACAGCTTGCCGGTCGAGAGCTGCGTCGACAGGTCGGTGAGCTGCTGGTTGATGTTGCGGATCTGCGAGCCGAGAATCGACGAGGAATAGTTGATGCTGCTGATCGACATGTTTCAGAGCCCTGTTACTTGTTACACTTGAGCCTGGAGCAGCGTATTCATCATGCTCTGCACCACCGACATGACATGGGCGTTGGCGGCATAGGCATTCTGGAGCTGGATCAGGTTCGACATCTCCGAGTCCAGGTTGACGCTGGCGGTCGAGTTGAACTTGGCCTGCAGCGTCGAGACCACGACGCTCTGGCCCTGCTGCAGCTGGGTCGCCTGGGTCGCGGCATTGCCCTGAACGCTCAGGAACTGCTGGAGGTAGTTCGAGACGCTGCCGGTGAAGGGCTGGCTGGCCGAGCCCAGACCGGATTGCGGCGAATAGGAGAACACCGCCGAGGTGAGCTGCGAATAGAGATAGTCCGAGCGCGTGGTGTCGCCGGTGGGCGTCACCGGCGAGGTGTTGTAGATCGACAGCCTGGTCGGGTCGGTGGCGAGCTGTGTGTTCACGGCGATGCGGCCGGCAAGGCCGGTCATCTGCGAACCCGATGCCGTGATCGCGCCGGTGTAGAGCGCCTGCCCACCATCGGTGAACAGCGGCAGTTGCGGATTGCCCGAGGTCAGCGACGAGATCGTCTTGGTGATCGAGGCCGAATTGACCTTGGCGAGGCCGCTGTTGTCGTCGGTCACCCGCAATGTGGTGGCCGTCGCCGGCGCCGGCGCGGCGGCGAAAGACAGATGCGAGCCGGAAAGCGCGGTGTTGAGCGCCGAGGCGATCGCGCCCATGCCGCCGGAGAAGTTCACCCCGATCTGCATCGGATTGGCGTTGGTGGGGTTCTGGAGCGGGAGCGCCGCCGGATCGGTCACGTTGACGAGCGTGACCTGTCGCTTCGTGTTGGTGGTCGTGTCGGTGTAGGTGAAGTTGACGCTGTTGCCCGGCGCCGCTCCCGCAAGGTCGAGATCGAAGCCGGCCGGCGGGCCGGTGACCGTGCTGCCGGCCGTGGTCTTGTCCGACAACGCGCTCGACATCGTCGCGGCGAACTGGTCGATCTGGTTCTGCGCCTGCACCAGCGTCTGGTCGCGCAGCTTCAGATCGGCCGCGATCTGGCCCGAAGACACAACGTTGTTGGCGATGACGTCGACCGACGATCCGTTCGGGAGCTTGATGTTGAACGCGCCGACGCCGGATTTGGCCGGATCGATGTTGTAGAGCGAGGTCGCCGACAGCGCGCCGGCGGAGGCAAAGGTGAATTGCGAGGCCAGCCCGGCGCCGACCAGCTGGATGCCGGTGGTGGTGTAGATGTTGGCCTGATTGGACCCGTCGGTGGTGACGTGGACGTCGACATATTTCGACAGCGTGTTGATGGCCTGGTCGCGCTGGTCCATCAGCGTCGCGGCCGAGGGGTCGTGTTCCGAAAGGCCCTGGAGTCTGGAGTTGATGTCGGCGACCTGCTGCATCGCCGCGTTGGCCTGCTGCGCCGAGGTGCTGAGATCCTGCTCGACGTTGGAGCGCAGCGACTGGATGCCTTTGGTGGTGAGGTTGAGCTGCTGCGCCAGCGTCTGCGCGGCGCCGAGCGCAACGGTTTGCGCCGACGACGAGCCCGCATTGGTCGACAGCGCCTGCAGCGCCGTGGTGAAACTGTTCAGCGCGGTTTCGAGCGTACCGCTGTTGCCGGGCGTGCCATAGACATTCTGAAGCTGCTTCAGGATGTTCGCCATCTGGTCGGCGTAGCCGCTGCCGCCGGTCTCGGTGCGCAGCTGTTTCTGTACATAGGTGTCGAGCTCGCGGCTGACGCCGGTCGTCGTCACCGTCGAGCCGAAGTCGCCGGTGGTGACCTCGATCTGGTTCGGCGTCTGGACGACGTAACCCGGCGTCTGCGAGTTGGCGACGTTCGAGGAAACGATCGAGAGCGCAGCCTGATTGGCACGCAGACCGCTCATCGCACTGGCGAGGGCTGAACTCAAACCCATGTTGGCTTGCCGCCTCTGGTTACGTCACGCACCAATCAGCGCAACACGTTCAAAAGATCCTGAACCATCGTATTCGCCGTCGTGATCACCTTGGTGTTGGCCGAATAGGCCTGCTGGGTCACGATCAGCTTGGTGAATTCGTCGGCGATGTCGGTGTTCGAGCCTTCCAGCGACGAGCCGCTGATCGAGCCGGAAGCACCGTCGATGGCAGGGCCCGACTGTTCAGTCGCGGCGTAGGCGCCGCCGTCCTGCGCCTTCAGGTAGTTGGTGCCGTTGAAGTGCGACAACGAGACCTGTGCGAGGTCGAGGTTCTGACCGTTGGAGAAGGTCCCGACCACGAGGCCGTTGTTGTTGACGGCGACCGAGCGAAGCTGACCGGCGGCGTAGCCGTTCTGGGTGATGGTGTTGATGGTGACGGCGCCGCTGGTGCTGGCATATTGCGTCAGTCCGCCCGAGGAGATGTTGAAGGAGACCGAGCCCAGCGACTGGCCGCTGACGCTGACGTTGTTGATGGTGATGCCCGACCCGCTCGGCGAGGTCAGCGAGCCGTCGGCGGCAAAGGTGAAGGCCTGGCCGGTATTGACCCAGCCGACCGTCGTGCCGGTCGCATTCGGATCGGTCTGGTAAAACATGTTCCAGGTATCGGCATGGCCGGCGCCGAGCGAGGCACTGTCGGTCTTGGCCCAGCGTAATTGCAGATTCACCGGCGTGCCGGCCGCGTTGTAGGCGGTCACCGCGCCACCGCTGATCGATTCCTTGGTGAAGGTGGCGATGTCGTTGCCGATCACGCCGCCGGTGCCGGCAACGCCACCACCGTCACGATTCTTGGTGATGGTCGAGGTGAACCCGAGCGCAGCGAAGGCGGCGCTGTTGGAGCTCGCCACCGAAAGATTGGAAGCTGTGCCGGTGTTCAGCGTGATCACGCCGCTGCTGCTGACCGACGACCCCGTTGCACCGGAGAGCGCGTCGATCTTGCCGAGCAGCATCGTGATGTTGTCGGTGACGTTGATTTGGTTCGGGCCTGACGCGCCGGCGGCCATGAAGGTCAGCGGCTGACCATTGACCGTGATGACGTCGCCGGCGGAGAAGCCCGATGTGATCACCTCGGCGCCGCCGGCCGCCGCCGCGCCGCTCAGCACCGTGGCGCCCGAGATCGCTGGGGAGGACAGCACGTTGCCGCCGCGCGTTACGCTGCTGATGCCGAGCGCCGTGGCCGCCTGGCCGCTACCAACCGCTACGTCGGTGGTGGTGCCGCTGGAGATCACGATGTTGCCGCTGGCGCTGAGCGTTGCGGTGACGCCGGCACCGCCGGCGGTCTGGATCGCGCTCAGGATGCTGGCCACCGTGGCCGTCGTGCCCGCGCCGAGACCGATCGTGGTGTTGCTGCCGACCGTCGTGACGGTGGTGCCGCCGTTGAACGTGACCGTGTTGCCGTTGATGGTCAGCACCTGGCCGCTGAGCGCGGTGAGGGTCGTGGAGGCGAGATGCGTACCCACGGAGTTGTCGAGCGAAGTGGTGGTCGATGCCACCGCCGCAGAGTTGTTCTGGAGCGCCGTTGTGCCGGTCGCAGTGGTCGACGAGTATGGCGAGCGGATATTGCCGGTTGCGGCAGCGCCGGACGTTGTGGCGTTTGCATACGGCGGAGGCGGCGTGCCGACCGGCAGCGGGTTGGCCGCGAAGTCCGACGGGTTCAGTCCGCCGGCCGCCAGCAGCGTCTTGGTCGCCGCCGTCGTGCTCGCCACCGTGTTCGGCTGGGTCGGCAGGTTCGCCGCGTACTGGATCGATGTGGTCGCCTGCGCCGGGATGAAGTTGTTCTGGAATTTCAGGACTGTCGCGACGTTGCCTTGCGGGTTGCCAGTCTTCGGGTCGACCGTGACACCCATCAAATAGTAGCCGGCGCCGTTGACCAGATTGCCGTTGGCATTGAGCTGGAAGTCGCCACGCCGCGTGTAATAGGTGACGCCGCTGAACACCGGCGCATTGTCGACGACGCCCGTCGCCTTCTGGATCGAGAAGAAGCCGTCACCGGTGATTGCCATGTTGGTGGCGACGCTGGAGCCCGAGATCGTACCCTGCGTGGTGATAGTGGCCTTCGCGTTGGCCGTCACGCCGCCCGCGACCTGCTTGCTCGGGACCGAGGAGTCGGGAATGAGATCGACGAAGCTGGTGCCGATGCCCTTGTACGCGGTGGTGGATGAGTTCGCGATGTTGCCGGAAATGTTCTGCAGCGCGTAGGACTGCGCCTGCAGGCCACCCACCGAGGTGTTCATTGCATCGAAGATACCCATAACTTTGTCTCCAGATCCGATCTCGGCGGCCGGTCGACCATGGCCGCAGTCGGAGGAGACTGTCGCAAGGGCTATGCCAATGCGGGTACTTTCACGAAATCAATGACTTAATGAAAAAGCCCCGGTCTGACGACCGGGGCACAATTGCCGGGACCGGCAACAATTGCCGGGACGAAACCTAGGTTGCGGACGCCGCCGCGGGATGGAAGACCAGCCCGAAACCGTCGATGCAGTAGCGCAATCCGGTCGGCTTCGGACCGTCGTCGAAGACGTGGCCGAGATGGCCGCCGCAGCGCCGGCAATGCACCTCGGTGCGCAGCATGCCGTAGGTGCGGTCCTCGGTCTTGCCGACATTGCCCTCGATCGGCTGGTAGAAGCTCGGCCAGCCCGTGCCGCTCTCGAATTTGGTGTCGGAGGCGAACAGCGGCAGGTCGCAGCCGGCGCAGGCGAAGATGCCCTTGCGGTGCTCCTTGAGCAGCGGGCTGGAGCCCGGCCGCTCGGTGCCCTCCTTGCGCAGGATCTCATATTGCTGCGGCGTGAGCTGGGCACGCCATTCGGCGTCCGTCTTCTCGATCTCGAATTTCTGCGCGGCTTTCTCTCCAGCCTCCGCGGGCGATGCTCTGAGCCAGCGGAAGGCCGCAAGGCCGAACAGGCCGGCGACAGTCGTCAACAGGATGCGGCGGTCAAACATCTCATTCTCCATGCGGGAGCGTCTACGCCCTGAGATACGGGCTCTAACCGTCGACGTTACACGTCCGGGCGGAGTTTTTCTCACCTTATCGCGAGGCGGTGTCGTCCTGCGGGACTGGTTCCACGGCTTCCGCCACAGGCTTCGGCGGTGGGGCCGGCCGGGGCCGAACCCCGGGCGGCGAACGGCGCGGACCGGTCCCGGCGGCCCGGTTGGCTTCGGCCAGCCGCGCCTCGCGTTCCCGGTCCTTGACCCTGGCACGCTCGCGATAGCGGGCAAGCGAGCCTGCGGCGGCGGAACTCGCCCTGCCCCAGATTCCGACCAGTTGCCCGGCAACCCGCCCCGTCGTTCCCCCAGCCCAGACCAGCTCGAACGGCGAGAACAGCTTCCAGCGCTCGTCGCCCCACAGGATGCTGCGGGCGATCATCTGCCCGGCCATGGCCGAGGTGTTCATGCCCTGGCGGCCGAACCCGCTGGCCACCCAGAGGCCTTTGCGCAACTGGCCGATCTGCGGCATGCCATGCACGGTCTGGCCTGTGGCGCCGCCGAACATGTCGGTGATCTCGACATTGCCGAACTGAGGGAAGATCGACCGGATCCGCCGCCTGACGGCGCCTGCAAAGCGCTGCGGCCGCGCGGCCCAGGTGGTCTCCGGACTTTCCCACATCAGCCGGTCGCCGTCGACGATCCGGAAATGATCGACGCCGTCGGAATCCATCACCGATCCCTTGAAGGAAATGATCTCGTGCACGCGCTCGCCGAGCGGCGCGGTGATGCCGGCATAGCGCCAGACCGGCAGCAGCGTCTCCGACAGGCGCCTCAAGGGCGCACCGAGATGGATGTTGCCGGCGAGCACGATATGGGTGGCGCGCAGCCGCGCCGAGGGCGTGACGATGCGCTTGCGGATGCCGGAATGATCGATGCTGACGACCGGCGTATCCTCGAAGATGCGCGCTCCCGCCCGTCGCGCCAGCGCGGCGAGGCCGTGCACATATTTGCGTCCGTCGACCTGGAATGCCTTGGGATAGTAGACGCCGTGGAAGTAGTGATCGGTCTTGAGCACCGCGCGGACGCGATCGACCTGCCAGCCCTCGGCTTCGGTGTCGAAATCCTCGTTCAGCATCTGCAAGCGGCTGATCAGCCGGTCGCCGGCATCAACGTTGGAGACCTCGAGCACGCCGTCGGTCGGGCCGATCCCCGGCATGTTCTCTTCCGTGGCGT
Source organism: Bradyrhizobium sp. MV1.5 (assembly GCF_055807615.1). Lineage (NCBI taxonomy): Bacteria > Pseudomonadati > Pseudomonadota > Alphaproteobacteria > Hyphomicrobiales > Nitrobacteraceae > Bradyrhizobium > Bradyrhizobium sp. MV1.5. Next base: position 14,825 of record NZ_JBVVPL010000024.1, read on the forward strand.
TGGCCCGGACGAACTCGGCCCCCTCTTTCGACAGCGTCCACAATTCCCGCGCGTCCTCGAAGCCGATGCGCTCGATCAGTTCGGCGAGCGGCAGCGCGAAGCCCGGCATCACGGTGCCGAGTTGATTGCCGGAAGCGTTCCAGCCGATGTGGCGGCCCTCGAGCACCGCGACGCTGGCCCCCAGCCGGGCCGCCTCGAGCGCGATGGACAGTCCGGCAAGCCCGGCCCCGATGACGCAGATATCGGCATCGAGGTCGAACGACAGCCGCGCCCGGTCGCGAAAGCCGGCTTCTTCCTGGGACACGCTTGTGAAAGTCTCGCTCATGTTGTTTTCTTAGAGCATGATCCGGAAAAGTGTGCAGCGGTTTTCCGAAAAGATGATGCTCGAAACAATAACCTAAAGCGCGATGACGATTCGCCCTAATCTCATCGCGCTTTAAGGGCCTGAGCGGCCGCTTGTCACCTTGTCCTCGACTCGGCGCCTGTAGATTATCCTGGTCGTGTAACGATTCGAGAATGCCATGCGCCGTTTGATGCTGCTGCGTCACGCCAAGACCGAGACCGACGCGCCGAGCGGCCGTGACCAGGACCGCCGGCTCGACGACCGCGGCCACAAGGATGCCGCCGAGATCGGCGACTGGATGGCCTCCCATCCCCCCTTCCCCGAGGCCGTACTGGTATCGCATGCCGTCCGGGCCCGGCAGACCTGGGACATTGCCTGGGAGACCATGAAGGACCGCGTCGCCGCGCCGCAGGTGGAGGTCCTGCCGGAACTCTACGCCGCCGATCCCGCCCAGATCCTGGAGTCCATTCGCACTGCAACCATTCCGGCTGATCCGAGACAATTGCTGCTGGTCGGCCACAATCCGGGCATGCACGAGATCGCCCTGATGCTGACAGGCGGTGGCGATCCGACCGCCGCCAAGGCGCTCGCCGACAACCTGCCCACGTCGGGGCTTGCGATCTTCGATTTTGACGTCAAGGATTGGGGTGACGTGGCTTACCGCCGCGGCAAGCTGGTGTTGTTCGTCAGTCCAAAGCTGCTTCGAAGTTGAGGCTACTTCGAAGTTAAGGCTGCTTCGATCGGGTTGATCACGCGACGTGCCGGCAAGACGTCCTGACTGGAAGATTTGGAGGCGCAGATGTTCAAGTCCATCCTCGTGCCCATCGACCTCGCCGACACCGATTTGGCCAAGCCGGCGATCGCGACCGCCGCAACGCTGTCGCAGACCTGGAGCGGCGTGGTGCGCCTGCTCAACGTGCTGCCGATGACCCCGGTGATGCTGGCCGAATACGTGCCGGCCGATTTCGACGAGCAGCAGCGCCAGACCTCGGAAGAAGCCCTCGCCATTGTCGCACGCGAGTCCGGCATCGAGCCTTCCCGTATCTCCAGCGTGGTGCGCCAGGGCGGCATCTACCACGAGATCCTGGAGGAAGCGGTGCACATGAAGGCCGACCTGATCGTGATGACCTCGCACCGGCCGGCGATGCGCACCTATTTCCTCGGCTCCAATGCCGGGCATGTCGTCCGCTACGCCAAGTGCTCGGTGCTGGTGGTGAGGCACTGAGGGTCGGAGCACCCGTTCGTAGCCCGGATGGAGCGCAGCGCAATCCGGGGCTGCTGCGCCCGCATGGATGGAATCCCGGATTGCGCTGCGCTCCATCCGGGCTACTAGATATCGCGTTGCCTGTCGGGCAAAACACGCGATCGACGGGTCAACGTCCGCCGCCAAAAATATTCCACTTTACCGAAATTCGGAAATCGCGTATGTGTCGCCGCAACCCGGCCCAAGGAAGAGGGGCGTATCGCGATCGTCACGAACGCGGGCCGGACGGCGGTGGACGTTGGTCACATCGGCGCGAAGGACTTCGCAGGGCGGGCAACCGTGAGCGAAGGCGTCGCGCACACGACCGGTGTGATCGGCGTACGGCAAAATCGTGTGGTCCTGGCGCCCGGGGTCTGTGCGCCAAGTGTTGCGGTGATGTGGGTTGCCCAACCGGGCACGCGCGTCAGCCATCCGCAAGGCGACGGGGGCAATAGTGCATCGCTCCCCGGGGAGATCACGACATAAGCCGTAAAGCCACTGCGCAGGGAAGGCCGGATGTTTTGGCTTCACCTGTATGCCGCTGTGCAGATTTTTTATTGCAACTTCGCACAGTGGACCGCGGGTGCCAGCCGGCGCCCGGTCTTCCCTGCGCCCTCTTTCAATTGAGGGTGAGACGACGAAGCAAAGCTCGGGCGAAATGCGCCGCGAGGATGCGAGCCCATGTCAGTTATTCAACAACGGTCTCGTGCCCCGGACGCAGCGCAGCGCCTCTTAGCGGTGCGCTGCAGAGCCGGGGCCCATGCGACAGCGAGTGCGCGGCCCTCTGGGTCCGGCTCTGCGCAGCAGCGTAAAAACGCTGCAGCGCGTCCGGGACAAGAGCGAAGCGCTTTACAGGTAGCGCGTCAGTTCTGCTTTGGCCTGACCGTAGACCGCATCCTCGATCTGGCTGCGCGTGATCCCGATGTCGCGCAAGGCGCGGTCATCGAGGTCGTTCAGCGTCTTGACGGCGGAGCGGCGCTCCAGGCTGTCGAACAGCGCATAGGCGCCGCTGGCCAGCTTGCGGAAAAATCCGTCTGACGAGGATGAGCGTAAACTCCGCCCGGCGGTCTGCGAGATCGTGGTCATTGTCCTTCTCCGGCCTGTTGTCCACGCGGCGAAACGGATGCCGTTGGTGCAAGCGCCCGAGCGCATGCACCTCATTTGCCTCGGATTGCTCTCGCTCTCCTCGGCTCAATCGTGAAGCTTGATGGAACTTAAATGCTCCAGTACACTACTCGGAGCAAGTGAAACATTGCTCTCGGTGCAATAATGTCCAAGTTCGAATACGTGAAGCTTGCCGATGCCATTGCTCTCGATATCTCTAACGGCACGTTAAGGCCCGGCGACCGGCTGCCGCCGCAGCGCAATTTTGCCTATGACCGTGGCATCGCGGTCTCGACCGCGAGCCGGGTTTATACGGAGTTGCTCCGCCGTGGCCTCGTCGTCGGCGAGGTCGGCCGTGGCACCTTCATCTCCGGCGCCATCAGGCGCGAGGTCGAGGCGCTGAGCGAGCCGCGCGACGCGCGGATCGATTTCGAGGTCAACTACCCGCTGCTGCCGCAGCAATGGGCGATGATTGCCAAGAGCCTTGCGGGCCTCGAGCGCGTCGACGCGCTCGAATCCGCGCTGCGCGTCTCCACCAGCACCGGCACCAAGAGCGCGCGCAATGCCGCCGCCGCCTATCTCGCGCGCAAGGATTTCGCGCCGCAGGCCGAGCAGATCGTCTTCACCGCCAACGGCAAGCAGTCGCTCGCGGCAGCCCTCGCAGCCCTCGTTCCCACCGGCGGCCGCTGCGGCGTCGAGGCGCTGACCTATCCTTACGTCAAGAGCATCGCCGCGCGGCTCGGCGTGACGCTGGTCCCGATTCCGATCGACGAATTCGGCGCGCGCCCAGACGCCATCCAGAAGGCGCATCGCGAAGCGCATCTGTCGGCGTTGTATCTCCAGCCCATCATCCAGAACCCGCTCGGCGTCACCATGAACGCGACGCGGCGCGCCGACATCATGCGCGTCGCCGAGAAGCTCGACCTCACCATCATCGAGGATGCCGTCTACGGCTTCCTGGCCGACGACACGCCGCTGGCCGCACTCGACCCCGACCGCTGCATCGTGATCGACAGCCTGTCCAAGAAGGTCGCGCCGGGCCTGGCGCTCGGCATCCTGGTCGCGCCGCCGCGATTGCGCGAGAGCGTGATGAGCGCGGTCCGCACCGGCGGCTGGATCGCGTCCGGCCATGCGCTCGCATCTGGACAGCGGCTGATGGCAGACGGCACCGTGGCCGAGCTGACGCGGCTGAAACGCATCGACGCCGCGCGCCGCCAGCAGACCGCGGCAAGGCTGCTCGCCGGCTACCAGCTCTCCGCCGATCCGCGCTCCTATCACCTCTGGCTCACGCTGCCGGCACACTGGCGCTCGCAGACCTTCGTCGCCGCGGCAGCCCGGCGCGGCATCGCGCTGACACCGTCCTCGACCTTCGCGATCGCCCATGGCCACGCACCGAACGCAGTGCGGCTCGCGCTCGCCCCGCCTTCGTTCGAGCAGCTCGATTCCGGCCTGCGCACGCTCGTGTCGCTACTCGGCACCAAGGAAGAGGATTTCGACTCGACGGAGTAGCGCGCTGTCCAGGGCAGCAAGGCCATTTAGGGCAACAACGCTCTCGGTAGGCGATCGAAGCTGTAGCTCCGCGGCTGGTTACGCCGCACGAAGCCGCCGATCTGCCAGGCGAACAGCGCGGCAAAGCCGATGATGAACAGCGCGCCGGCGAATTCGCCGATCGCAAGCGCGCGGATCAGGAGCGCAGTCATCGCCACTGCAAGCACCGCAAGAAAAGCCAGCATTGTCGCGTAGGTCCTGCGGCCAAGGCCCGCGGTCAACTCGGCGCGGCTGCCGGCCTGCGCCATGCGCGCGTGCAACGCGACGATGAAATTGCGAAAGCCATTGTCCTGCGGCGCCATCAGGGCCGCGGTCTGCCAGCTCGTCGACAGGATCGCGACGCGGCTGCCGCCAGTGTGGCTGATATCGGCGCGAAAGCGGTGCTGCTGCATCGAGACGGGGCGGAACGACAGCCGGATTGCACTGATCTCGTCGTAACGCCACAGGCCCGAACGGCCGCCGATGTGCCAGGACAGCCCCTCCTCCGTCAGCTCGAAGCGATGCGCCGAGCCGATCAGCGACGCCTTGTAGGCATAGCTCGCGCCCGCAGCCGGCTCAGCTCCCGAATCCTCTGTCTTCACAATCGATCCAATCCGGGCGATCCCATCAGCGATCCGCTTGCGTGAGCGCCCTGCCCCATCCTACAAGCGGGACATGGCTGAGACGATTTTTTTTCCGCGCCGCCTGATTCTCGGCGCCGCCGTGATCTCCGGCGTGCTGCTCGCGCTCGCCGTGCACATGCTGGGCGCGCGCTACGGGCTCGACCTCGGCGGCCTCTGGCACTCGGACACGCACGAGTTCATACCGGCGGGCGCGGCGATCGCCTGGTGGCTGATCGCCTCCGTCGGCTTCTCCGGCGGCTATTTCACGGCGACATTGATGCAGAGCGCCGTCTCGGGCCAGATCCCGCAACGGATGCGGCAATTCCTGATCGCGGTCGGCGTGCTGCTGCTTGCGGGTGCGGGCCAGGTGGCCTCGGCGCCGAGCCCGGTCCCGACGGTCTCGGGCGTGCTGGCCGGAATTGCCGCGCTGGGCCTCGGTGCCGTGATGGCGTTCTGCGGCGGGCATTTCGCACTGCGCCGCGGCTAGCCTCAGGCGATCGCGCGCAACGGCGGTCGGTCCAGCATGATCGCGACATCGGAAGCCGGCCGCGGCTTGCTGAACAGATAGCCCTGCGCCTGGGTGCAGCCTTCGCGCCGGAGCAGCTCAAGTTGCCCGTCGTTCTCGACCCCCTCTGCCGTGGTGACGATGCCGAGGCTGCGGCCGAGGCCAGTCACGGCACGGATGATCGCCATGGAATCCTCGCGCGTCCCGAGTTCCGACACGAAGGAGCGGTCGATCTTGATCTTGTCGAACGGGAAGCTGCGCAGATAACTCAGGGACGAATAGCCGGTGCCGAAATCGTCGAGCGAGATGCGCACGCCCATGGCGCGGAGGTCATGCAGCGTGGCCAGCGTCGCCTCGCTGTTCTGCAGCAGGACGGATTCGGTGATCTCGAGCTCGAGGCGGCGCGCGTCGAGGCCCGACAACGCCAATGCCTCGGTCACGGATGCGATCAGATTTGGGTTCCTGAACTGCACGGGCGACAGGTTGACCGCGACGTCGACATCGTCAGGCCAGGTGGCGGCGTCGGTGCAGGCGGAGCGTAGCACGAAATCGCCGAGCTGGATGATGAGCCCGGTCTCCTCGGCCAATGGAATGAAGCTGAGGGGCGCGATCAGGCCGCGCTGCGGATGATTCCAGCGCAGCAGCGCCTCGAACGCGACGACGCGACCGCTGGCGACGTCGCGGATCGGCTGGTAGTACGGCTGGAACTCGTCACGTTGCAGCGCCGCGCGCATGTCCATCTCCAGCAGACGCCGTGCTTGTGCGCGAGCATCCATGCCGGTCTCGAAGAAGCGATAGGTGCCGCGGCCGTCCGCCTTGGCGCGGTACAGTGCGAGGTCGGCGTTCTTCAGCAGTTCATCGGGATTGTCGCCGTCCTGCGGCGACAGCGAGATGCCGATAGAGACACCGATGATGATCTGATGGTCGTCGATCTCGTAAGGCGCCGAGATCACCTCGACCAGGCGGCCGGCAAGGGATCGTGCCGCGGTTTCCTCGGAACGTCCGATCTGGACCACGGCGAACTCGTCGCCACCGAGCCGCGCCACGGTGTCGCTCTCGCCGACGGTGGCCTTCAGCCTGCGCCCGACCTCCTTGAGCAGCGCATCGCCGATGGGGTGGCCGAGCGAGTCGTTGATGTCCTTGAAGTGGTCGAGATCGAGACAAAGCACCGCGAGCTGGTCGCCCGATCCGGTCCGGCGCAGTCCCTGCACGAGCTGCTCGTGGAACAGCACGCGGTTCGGCAGGCTGGTCAGCGCGTCATGGCGGGCCATGTGCGAGATCTTGGCCTGGGCCTCCAGCCATTCGGTGATGTCCTCGAAGGTCGCGACCCAGCCGCCACCATGCATCGGCTGGTTCACAACCCGGATGGAGCGGCCGAACCTGGTCACGACGTCGGTCGTGGTGCGGCTCTCGCGCGCGTCGGCGACGAGGCGGGCGAAGAATTCGCCGGCATCGCCCTGCCACTGCCCCTTGGCCTGCTCCTCCCGCAGGACGTCGACCAGCAGCCGGCCGGTGAGCAGGATGTCGGTGCGGCCGAGCATCGCGGCATAACGCTCGTTGAACAGGATGATCTTGCCGTCCGCGTCGAACATGCACAGTCCCTGCGACATGTTCTCGAGCGCCGTGTCCAGCACAATCTGCTGGCGGCCCAATTCGCCCTTGGCGCGGCGGTCGAGCAGCGCGGCCACCAGCGCAATCGCGATGATCGCGACCGCAGCACCTGCGGTAAAGAAGGACAATGAGTCCGCCGGGATCGACAACCCGCTGATCGCGAGCGTCGGATCCGGCGTCAACACGACCGCGCCCATTGCTGTGAAATGATGTGCGACGATGGCGACCGTCAGCAGGGCGCTTGCGGTCAGCGCGTGGAAGAGGTCGTCGCGCCGCGCAGCGACGAACAGCGCGAGCGCTGCGAATACGATTCCGAACAGCACCGAGGCGGCAACCGTGCTCCCGATCCAATCGACGCGTGCCGGCATCTCCAGCGCCGCCATGCCGGTATAATGCATCGTCGCGACCGCGGTGCCGACGATGGCGCCGCCGAGCACGATCCACGGCGCGCGCGCAGAGGATGCCGCCAGACTCAGGCCCACGAAGGTTAGGGAGATCGCGAAGATCAGCGAAAGGATCGTCACCGGGATGTTGTAGGCGCCGGCGCCCCCCGGCCCGTAGGCGAGCATCGCGATGAAATGCGTCGCCCAGACGCCGCATCCGCTGACGACGGCATCCAGGGCGATCCAGACCAGGCGCCCAAGGCCGTGCGTCGCGCGCGCCCGGTGAAACAGGCTGATCGCCGCCGCGCTCGCGAGCAGGCCCACCGCGCCGCCAAGCGTGACGAGCCGCCAGTCGTGCTCCTCGGTGAGACAGTAGAGAACTTGATACATTGCGGGCCCCTATCGACCGCACTGGAACCGACAGAGATGGACAGTCGGTAACCGGCTACGTGCCTGTTTCGTGGATGGTGAACGGAAGCTGTGTTCAATCGCTCGGATTGTTCATCCGCGCGAAGGCGCGCCGAGGCCGATCACGGCGGCGGCGAGCAGCAGCACGGCCGCCGACACGACCAGCGACAGGTGCAGGCCGGTCATGAACGCGCCTTCCGAGGCCACCAGCGAACCGAACAGCGCAACGCCGAGCACGCTGCCCGTCTGCCGCGTCGCGTTCAGGACGCCCGCCGCGATGCCGGAGCGTGCCTTCTCGACGCTGCCCAGCAAGGTCGAGGTCAGCGGCGGCACCAGCAGCCCAAGTCCGCTGCTGATTGCGATCATCTGCGCAAAGATCGCCCAATAGCTCGTGCCGGCCTCGATCCACAGCAGGCCAAAGCATCCGAGCGCCGAGACGCAGGCGCCGACAACGATGGTCGGGCATGGGCCGATACGCTCGGCGAGGCGCGGCGCCAGCAGATTGACCGGAAGCACCACCCCCATCATTGGCACGAATGCGAGACCGGTCCACCACGCCGACAGGCCATTGATCCTCTGGAAATACAGGCTGAGCACGAAGATCAGGCCGTAGATCGCGATGTTGACGAGCAGACCGACAAGCGCGGTCAGACTGAACAGCCGGTGATCGAACAGGGACAGGGGCAGCATCGGTTGCGTCGCGCGGCTCTCGCGCCAGACGAACAGCACCGCCAGGAGAGCGGCTGAAGCGAAAGCCGCGAGCACAGCCGGATGCTGCCAGCCAAGCGCGCCCCCCTCGATGATCGCGCCGGCGAGCGCCCCCAGCGCACCAATCGCCGCGAGCTGGCCGGGCAGATCGATCTCGCGTGAGGGCGCGCGCGTGGTCTCGGTCGCATAGCGCCAGCTCAGCCAAAGGCCGATGAGGCCGATCGGAAGGTTGACGAGAAAGATCGCGCGCCAGCCGACCAGCGTGATCAGCGCGCCGCCGACGAAGGGGCCGGCAGTGAGCGCGAGACTGGCACCGGCGGCCCAGATCGCAACGGCGCGGCCGCGCTCGCGGTCGTCCGGATAGGCATGATTGAGCAGGGCAAGAGAATTCGGCACCAGGATCGCCGCCGCCAGCCCCTGGACCAGCCGCGCTGCGATGAGGACGGCCGCATTGGGTGACAATGCGCAGGCGAGCGAGGCCGCGGTGAAGATTGCGAAACCCGCCATGAAGACGCGCTTGGCGCCGATGCGGTCGCCGAGCGCGCCGGCCGTCAGGATGAAGGCGGCAAACGCAATGGTGTAGGCGCTGACAACCCATTGCAGCTCGGCGACGCCGCCGCCGAGCGTCCTGCCCATCGCGTCGAGCGCGGTGTTGACGACGGTGACGTCAAGCTGCACCACGCCATAGCCGAGGCTCATCGCGGCAAGGGTGAGTGACGTCGCAAGGCGGGAGCCGGCATGCGGCACGCCGGCTTCGAAGGCTTCGTATCTGGCGGTGCTGACTCGCATGCTGCCATCTCGGTTGCAGCCCCATGCGAACGATACGCTTCCCGCTCGCCGCCATGTTACGACAAGGATCGAATGATGGATGCGGGACGGATGGCCTCATGTTCGAGCGTGGGGGGGGGGGGGGGGCGCGCCCCGGAAGGAAGTGAAGAGGGAGGCACCCCCCGAAAGGGGCCCGGCCGGGGGGGCAAGGAGAAGAGGAGGGGGGGGGAGGGGTTTTTGTGT
>NZ_JBVVPL010000024.1:24300-57399 GCF_055807615.1 Bradyrhizobium sp. MV1.5
TAACCCAATCGTATCTTTTTTTGGTGGGGGCGGTTTGGCCCTATTGTCGCGGGGCGGGGGGTTGCCCCCCCCGACGCTCTATCCTGATCCTGGCTACGCCTCGCCCTAGCTGGCCGCGCGCAGGTTCACCTTGCTCTCGGCGATCGTGGTCAGCTTTTTGTCGGTGGCCTTCTCCTCCTCGAGCGTCTTGGCGAGCACGCTGGCGCAGTCGCTGCGGCCGAGTTGCTTGGCCCAGGCGATCAGGCTGCCGTAACGGACGATCTCGTAATGCTCCGCCGCCTGTGCCGCGTTGATCAGCGCGGCGTCGAGCACCGCCTTGTCGGCGACTTCGCCGGCGGTCTCGTCGGCTTCCTCGATGATGCCGTCGATCGCGGGGCAATCGACCGCCTTTACCTGCGCACCGTGCATCTTGAACACTTCCTCGAGACGCTTGACGTGCTCCCTGGTTTCTTCGAGGTGCGTCAAAAAGCCCTGCTTCAGCTGCGGATCGGTCGCCTTATCCGCCATTTTCGGCAGAGCCTTGGTGAGCTGCTGCTCGGCGTAATAGATGTCCTGGAGCTGATGCACGAACAGGTCGTTCATGGTTTTGATGTCTTTTGTGAACAATCCCATCGGTCCGATCCTCTCGGGTTGTGGGAACACGGAGGCACCGGCTTGCAGGAGAAGCCGGTTATTCCGCCATGTTCGATTGCTGATGGGGCACTAACCAGCGCGCGGCATCGTCGTTCCAAAAAAGCCCGCATCCCTTGCGCTGGAACAATGCCGGCCGTGCAGGACCTGAAATCATGTCACGGACGGACGCGACCAGTCCCACGACTCATATGCTTAACGCGCGTCCGATGTGAACCGCGTATGACAAAGTGGCTGGTCCAAGCCAGAACCTATCCTTGTCAAGGGCTGCACAAGTTACTGTTTTTGCCTTAAATGAGCTACATCATGCCTAGCGATCCAAGCCCACATCGGGCACTGATCGCATCCGACCGGCCAATGTCTGGCCTGGTCGGTCTTGCCCCCCGCCGGGAGGATGAATGCACGGACTGCTGACCGCGCTGAAGCGCGGCTTCAAGAGATGGATCGGCTGGCGGCGACTCGGCGTCGCGGCGAGCGTCTTCATCATTGCGTTCGCGATCACCACGCTGGTGCGGACCCTGAAGGGCATCGACACCGGGGTCATCCTGACCGCATTGACCGAGATCCCCCGCGGTAATATCGGGCTCGCGGCGATCTGCGTATGCTTCGCGTTCTGTACGCTGACCTTCTACGACTTTTTTGCACTGCGAACGATCGGCAAGAAGCACGTGCCCTATCGCATCGCAGCGCTCTCCAGCTTCACGTCCTATTCGATCGGCCACAATATCGGCGCCACCGTCTTCACCGGCGGCGCGATCCGCTTTCGGATCTATTCGGATTACGGGCTGAATGCGATAGACGTCGCAAAAATCTGCTTCCTGTCGGGCCTGACCTTCTGGCTCGGTAACATCTTCGTGCTCTCGATCGGAATGACGATCCATCCGGATGCCGCCTCCTACATGGATCAGCTGCCATCGTCGATCAACCGGCTGATTGCGATCGGCGGCCTCGCCTCGATCGGCGCCTATCTGGTCTGGCTGTGCATGGGCGAGAAGCGCCGCGAGCTCGGCCAAAAGGGCTGGAAGGTGGTACTGCCGTCAGCGCCGCTGACGCTGGTGCAGATCCTGATCGGCGTCGTCGATCTCGGATTCTGCGCGCTGGCGATGTACCTTCTGGTGCCGGCCACTCCGCAGATCGACTTCCTGTCGCTCTCCGTGGTGTTCATTTTGGCGACTTTGCTCGGCTTCGCCAGCCACGCCCCCGGCTCGCTCGGCGTGTTCGACGCCGCCATGCTGGTGGCGCTGCCCGAATTCGGCCGCGAACAGCTTCTGGCCACGCTCCTCGTCTTCCGCATCCTCTATTTCGTGATCCCGTTCGGACTGGCCATCTCCATCATGGGCACACGCGAGCTCTGGATGAATGTGGTGGAGCCCTGGCAGGAGCGCCGACGGCTGGCGGAGGCCTGCGCGCAGGCCAACCTGCCCAAGCAGGTGGCAGCGATGGAGCGCGAGCGGTCGCTGCGGCAGGCCAGCAAACGCTGAGCATGATCCGGAAAAGTGCGAAGCGGATTTCCGAGAGGATCATGCTCCAACGATAGTCCGCTAGACGGCGGCCGGCAAAACCGTCAGACCAATGTTGCAGGCGGAGAGCAGCTCTCTTATTTCCGCCTCAACTTTGCCGTTGAAGACGCGGGCCATGATCCCTGTATCCCTTCGCCGTTTGCTCGCCGGTGCCCTGCTGCTCGCCGGGCTCCTCACCGCCCTGCCGCCGGAGCAGGCGGCCGCGCAGGACGCCGGCGCTCTGCAGATCAGCTGGGAGGTGCGCAACCGCTTCCGGCTGTTCCGCGAAGAGCGCGACTTCCTGCTCCATGTCGAGAACGCGCGTAACCGCAGCATCCTCGCCGCCGAGCAATCGCTGGAGCTCCAGAGCGAGGGCCGCGGCTGGGCCCGAAACATGGTCAACCGGCTCTGCATCGACCTCCAGGGCCGGGTCAACCAGCCCTGCACCCGCGACAACACGAAGGAAAATTACCTCACCCCCCTCGACCATCCCGTCACCGTGCGCCTCGCCGGCGCAGTGCCGGTCGGCGCCACCTGCGCCTGGTCGTTCGACGACGGCGATGGGCCGCAACAATCCACATTCGACTGCGCCGAGCCGGTCAATCTGCGGGTCCGCTACGGCAAGCAGACGGTCGCCAGCGTCGACGTCTCCTCCGGCTCCGATCCGACCCAGCGGGTCCAGACCGAGATCCAGGTCCGGGACATCTTCGTCGCTGGCCTCGGAGACAGCATCGCCTCGGGCGAAGGCAATCCGGACCGGCCGCTGGCACTGTCGGACGAAGGTTTTTGCTTCCGCTCCTATCTGGGCACCGCCGGCGCGCAGTATTACCGGCCGAGCCGCGCCGGCTTCAAGGGCGGCCGCGCCTGCGAAGCGCCGGATACGCTTGCCAACTGGCAACGCTATAGCGCGCTCTGGTTCAACTCGCCTTGTCACCGATCGCTCTACAGCTACCAGGCGCGCACCGCGCTGGCGCTCGCGGTACGCTACACCCACGTCGCGGTGACCTTTTTGCCGCTCGCCTGCACCGGCGCCAGCATTAGCGACGGGCTGCTCGGCTCGCAGCGCGCCCGCGAATGCCCGCCCGGCAAGACCGGCGTCTGCAACACCAGCGTGAACGCGCAAGTCGCCGAGCTGCGCGAGGCGCTCACCGCCGCCAGGAAGCGCCAACCCGAGCGCACGCTCGACCTCGTGCTGCTCTCGGTCGGCGCCAACGACGTCTATTTCTCGGGCCTCGTCGCCGACGTGATCGTCGAGACCTCAACCGAGCGCGCGATATTCCGCCGCTCCGGCGTGATGGCGAGCGTCGATGATTCCCGCGATGCGCTGGCGCGCGAGCTGCCGCAGAACTTCGTCAAGCTGCGCGAGGCGCTGAAGCCGCTGGTCGGCGGCGACCTCTCGCACGTGGTCTACGTCTCCTACGCCAACCCAGCGCTCGCCGATGGTGGCGTGCCCTGTCGCGGCGGCCGCGCTGGCTTCGACATCCATCCCGCCTTCAACGCCGATCCGCAGCGCCTCGCCCGCGTCTCGACCTTCGTCGACACCGAATTCCTGCCGCAGCTGAAGGGGCTCGCCACCTGCACCCGCGGTGCACTTTGCCGCGATCCCGAGGCCGACCGCATGACCTTCGTGGATTCGCATCAGGCGGCGTTCGCCGATCACGGCTTCTGCGCCCATTCGGGCAACGATCCCGAATTCGACCGCACCTGCTTTGCCGAGAACGGCCAGAGCTTCAATCCCGACATCGTGAGCGCGGCGAGCCAGCCGATGCTGTGCGGCCGCGGTGCCTCCGAATTCCGCGCCTATTTGCCGCGCGCGCGCTGGATCCGCGACGCCAATGACAGCTATTTCGCTGCGATGACCTATCCGCAAGGCTTGCCGGCGGCGAGCCAGCCGACCGACATCCACGACGCGACCTGGGGCGTCCTCTCCGCCGTCTATGGCGGCGCCGTGCATCCGAGCGCCGAAGGCCACGCCGCGATGGCGGACGCGGCGCTGCCGGCCGCAAGCGCCGTGCTGGGGCTGGATGCGGCACCGCCGGGGGTGACACGCGGGCTGCTCGCACCGCTGCTGCCGGGCGCGCAACAGTAGACGCGCGCAGCCTCTACCCGCACGCTGTCATCGCCCGCGCAGGCGGGCGATCCAGTACTCCGTGACAGACGTGATTGAATCGAGACGTCACGGCGTACTGGATTTCCCGCCTTCGCGGGAAATGACAACGGCGTGCGTGGTGCAATCGGGTTCGCCATCACCTCAATCGTTCCTCCCACTGCCGTTCCATCAATCCAAAAGCGGCATCGATCGATACTGCCTTGAACTTGGACACTTTGCCGCGCGCACCTCTAGGAGTCGCGGTGGGGAAACGTTTCGAGTTCTAAGGAGGCGCGTCATGAGCGCAGTGATGTCCGCAGCGGACGTGAGAAGGTCTCGCGTCAGGCTGTTCATCGTGACCATGTTGTTCCTGGTCACGACCGTCAATTATGCCGACCGCGCCACGCTGTCGATCGCGGGCCCCGCGCTCTCCAAGGAGCTGCACCTCGATCCGGTCGCGATGGGCTACATCTTCTCGGCGTTCGGATGGTCCTACGTGATCGCGCAGGTGCCGGGCGGCTGGCTGCTCGACCGCTACGGCTCCCGCCTCGTCTATGCCTTCAGCATCATCGTCTGGTCGCTGTTCACGACGATGCAGGGCTGGGTCGGATTCTTCAGCGCCGGCACCGCGATCACCGTGCTGTTCGGCCTGCGCTTCCTCGTCGGTATCGCCGAAGCGCCCTCGTTCCCCGCCAATGCTCGCATCGTGGCGGCCTGGTTTCCGAGCAACGAGCGCGGCACCGCGTCCGCCTTCTTCAATTCCGGACAGTATTTCGCCACCGTGATCTTCGCCCCGTTGATGGGCTGGATCGCGCATGATTACGGCTGGCGCTACGTGTTCTTCGTGATGGGCGCGCTCGGAATCATCATGGGCCTGGTCTGGATCAAGACGATCTATGGCCCGAAGGAGCATCCCGGCATCAACGAGGCCGAGTTCGACTACATCAAGGACGGCGGCGCGCTGGTCGATCTCGACGCGCCCAAGGAAGAGCGCGCGGCCGAGGCCGGCCCCGGGTGGGACCACATCCGCCAGCTGCTCTCCAACCGCATGATGCTCGGCGTCTATCTCGGCCAGTACTGCATCAACACGCTGACCTATTTCTTCCTGACCTGGTTTCCGGTCTACCTCGTCAAGGAGCGCGGCCTGTCGATCCTGCAAGCCGGCTTCGTCGCGACGCTGCCGGCGCTGTGCGGCTTCATCGGCGGCGTGCTGGGCGGCGTCATCTCCGACGCGATCCTGCGCAAGACCGGCTCGTTGACCATGGCACGCAAGGTCCCGATCGTCGGCGGCATGCTGCTGTCGATGTCGATCGTGGCCTGCAACTATGTCGACGGCCAGGCACTGGTGGTCGGATTCATGGCGCTCGCCTTCTTCGGCAAGGGCATCGGCGCGCTCGGCTGGGCTGTCGTCTCCGACACCTCGCCGAAGGAAGCCGGCGGTGTCTCGGGCGGCCTGTTCAACACCTTCGGCAATCTCTCCTCGATCAGCACCCCGATCGTGATCGGCTACATCCTGGCCGCGACCGGCTCGTTCAACGGCGCGCTGATATTCGTGGGCGCCAATGCGCTGGTGGCCGCATTCGCCTATCTCGTGGTCGTGGGCAAGATCGAGCGCGTGGTGCTCAAACGTTCCTCCTGAGGGCTCCCATGGGAGCTTGACCAGGCAACTTAACGGCGGCTTCACGGCCGCCGTCTTTGTTTTGGGAGTAATCGATGCTAGAAGCGCCGGGGAAACGCCTTATCCATCTAAGGCATGTATCGATGTTCGACCTCAACCAGCTCCGCTGTTTCGTCACCGTGGCGGAGGAATTGCATTTCGGCCGCGCCGCCGCGCGGCTGAACATGACCCAGCCGCCGCTGTCTCGGCAGATCCAGGTGCTCGAGCACATCATCGATGCGCCGCTGCTGGAGCGTACCAGCCGGTCGGTGCGCCTGACGCCTGCCGGGCGCAGCTTCCTGCCGGAAGCGCGGCGCATCCTGAAGCTTGCGGAAAGCGCCTCGCAGGTCGCCCGCCGTATCGCGCTCGGCAAGTCCGGCTCGCTGAAGATCGGCTTCACCGCGGCCGCCGCCTACGGCTTCCTCCCCGAGCTCGTCGCCGCCTGCCGCGCCAAGCTGCCCGAGGTGGACTTCTCACTGAAGGAGATGGTGTCGGGCGACCAGTTCGAGGCGCTGACATCGGGCCAGATCGATGCCGGCCTGCTCAGGCCACCGATCGCGCGCCCCGAAATCGCCAGCCGCCGCGTCGTCGCCGAGCCCCTGCTCGCCGCGATCCCGAAAAAGCATCCGCTGGCGAATGCCGAGAGCGTCACGATCAAGGATTTCGACAACCAGCCCTTCGTGATGTATTCGCCCTATGAGAGCCGCTACTTTCACGACGTGCTGGTGGCGCTGTTCACCCGCGCCGACATCCTGCCGCGCTATGTCCAGCACCTGAGCCAGATCCACTCGATCCTAGCCATGGTGCGCGCCGGCCTCGGCCTCGCCATCGTGCCGGCGGCGGCAGCGAGCCTGAAGATCGCGGACGTCCGCCTGCGGCCGCTGAAGCTGCGCACGCGCGTCCCGGTCGAGCTGTTCATGGTCTGGCGCCGCGACGACGAGAACCCGCTGCTGTCGGCGCTCGTCAAAATCGCGAGCGAATTGTCCTCGGCGGAGGTGATGGAAGATTGATGCTGATTTCGCATAGGTCGATATAGGCTTTGGCTTGGACCCGCATCGAACGGTCTCCTAAACCACGGCGCATGGACGCGCAGCCTTTGCGTCCTCCACAACACGAGATCAGGGAGCAGCGCCCATGAGCAAGATGACCCCGCAGGAAATGGCCCAGAAGATCGGATCCGGCCTCCTGTCCTTCCCCGTCACGCCGTTCAAGGCGGATTACTCCTTCGACGAGGCGACCTACCGCGCCAACATGGACTGGCTGTGCGGCTATGACGTCGCAGGCCTGTTCGCCGCCGGCGGCACCGGCGAGTTCTTCTCGCTGACGGCGGCCGAGGTTCCGCAGGTCGTCAAGATCGCCGTCGACGAGACCAAGGGCCGCGTGCCCGTGCTCGCCGGCACCGGATACGGCACCGCCACCGCGCGCGAGATCGCGATCGGCGCGGAGAAGGCCGGCGCCGACGGCCTGTTGCTGCTGCCGCCCTATCTCACCCATGCCGAGCAGGACGGCCTTGCTGCCCACGTGGAAGCGATCTGCGCCTCCGTGAAGATCGGCGTCATCGTCTACAACCGCGACAACGCCATCCTCCAGCCCGATACGCTCGCCCGCCTCGCCGAGCGCTGCCCGAACCTCGTCGGCTACAAGGACGGCATCGGCGACATCGAGCTGATGACCCGCGTCTACACCAAGCTCGGCGACCGCCTGACCTATATCGGCGGCTTGCCGACCGCGGAGACCTTCGCGCTGCCGTATCTCGACATGGGCGTGACGACCTACTCCTCGGCGGTGTTCAACTTCGTTCCGGAATTCGCCACCAACTTCTACGCCGCCGTGCGCAAGCGCGACCACGCGCAGATCCACGCCGGTCTGAAGGACTTCATCCTGCCGCTGATCGCGATCCGCAACCGCAAGAAGGGCTATGCGGTCTCGATCATCAAGGCCGGCATGAAGGTGATCGGCCGCGATTCCGGCCCCGTCCGCCCGCCGTTGACCGATCTCACCGAGCAGGAGATCGCGGAGGTCGCGGCGCTGGTGAAGAATCTGCCCGCCATCCGATCGTCACAACAGGCTGCAGAATAACAGCGACACAGGGAGGAGCCTTCGATGGCCAAGACCGAGATCACCGGCGCACCGGTCGTCACCGCGATGCAGGTGATCCCGGTCGCAGGCCGTGACAGCATGCTCCTCAATCTGAGCGGCGCG
Organism: Bradyrhizobium sp. MV1.5; assembly: GCF_055807615.1. Taxonomy (NCBI): domain Bacteria; kingdom Pseudomonadati; phylum Pseudomonadota; class Alphaproteobacteria; order Hyphomicrobiales; family Nitrobacteraceae; genus Bradyrhizobium; species Bradyrhizobium sp. MV1.5. The sequence goes on from NZ_JBVVPL010000024.1 coordinate 32,378, forward strand.
CATGCGCCGTTCTTCACCCGCAACATCGTCATCCTCACCGACAATGCCGGCCACACCGGCGTCGGCGAGGTCCCTGGCGGACAGAAGATCTGGCAGACGCTGCAGGACGCCCGTGATCTCGTGATCGGCAAGACCGTCGGCGCGATGAACAACATCCTCGCCGATATCAGGACCGCCTTCGCCGATCGCGATGCCGCCGGCCGCGGCAAGCAGACTTTCGATCTCCGCGTCATGATCCACGCCGTCACGGCCGTGGAGTCGGCGCTGCTCGATTTGCTCGGCCAGCATCTCAACCTGCCGGTCGCAGCCCTGCTCGGCGAGGGTCAGCAGCGCAACAGCGTCGAGACACTGGGCTATCTCTTCTTCGTCGGCGACATCAGCAAAAGCAAGCTCGACTACGTCACCGGCGAGACCGGCAAGCCCGAGTGGTTCAACCTCCGCCATCAGCAGGCCATGACGCCGGAAACCGTGGTGCGGCTCGCGGAAGCCACCCACGACCATTACGGCTTCGCCGATTTCAAGCTCAAGGGCGGCGTGCTGCGCGGCGAGCAGGAGATCGAGGCCGTCACCGCGATCGCCAAGCGCTTTCCGGATGCGCGCGTGACCCTGGACCCGAACGGCGCATGGTCGCTCGACGAGGCCGTCAGCCTCTGCAAGGACATGCACGGCATCCTCGCCTATGCCGAGGACCCCTGCGGTGCCGAAGGCGGCTTCTCCGGCCGTGAGATCATGGCCGAGTTCCGCCGTGCAACGGGCCTGCCGACCGCGACCAACATGATCGCGACCGATTGGCGGCAATTGTCCCACGCGCTGCGCCTCGGCGCGGTGGACATTCCGCTGGCCGATCCCCATTTCTGGACCATGCAAGGCTCGGTGCGCGTGGCTCAGACCTGCCGCGACAACGGCCTGACCTGGGGTTCGCACTCCAACAACCATTTCGACATCTCGCTCGCCATGTTCACCCATGTCGGCGCCGCCGCCCCCGGCAAGGTCACCGCGATCGACACGCATTGGATCTGGCAGGACGGCCAGGCCCTGACGAAGGAGCCGCTCCAGATCAGGGCCGGCAAGATCGCCGTGCCGGATAGGCCGGGCCTGGGTATCGAAATCGACAGGGCCGCCATCGAAGCCGCGCATGACCTCTACAAGCAGCATGGACTCGGCGCCCGCGATGACGCTATTGCCATGCAGGACCTGATCCCCGGCTGGACCTTCGACGACAAGCGTCCCTGCCTGGTTCGTTAAAAACTCTGGAGGAAGCTATGACTGCGATCCTGAAGAACTTCATCGGCGGCGAATGGGTCGATGGCTCCGCCGTCACCAAGAACATCAATCCCTCCAACACCAATGATCTCGTCGGCGAATACGCCAAGGCCGACAAGGCGCAGACCGAGAAGGCGATCGCAGCCGCCAAGGCCGCTTTTCCCGCCTGGGCGCAGTCGACGCCGCAGGCGCGTTATGACGCGCTGAACAAGATTTCGCTCGAGATCATCGCCCGCAAGGAAGAGCTCGGCCGCCTGCTCGCCCGCGAGGAAGGCAAGACCCTGCCCGAGGGTATCGGCGAGGTCGCCCGCGCCGGCCAGATTTTTGCGTTCTTCGCCGGCGAGGCGCTGCGCATGATCGGCGAAAAGGGTGCGTCAGTTCGTCCCGGCATCGACGTCGAGCTCACCCGTGAGCCGATGGGCGTCGTCGGCATGATCACGCCCTGGAATTTCCCGATCGCGATCCCCGCCTGGAAGATCGCCCCGGCGCTCTGCTATGGCAACACCGTGGTGTTCAAGCCGGCCGAGCTGGTGCCGGGTTCGGCGCATGCGCTGTCCGAGATCATCACCCGTTCCGGCGTTCCCGCCGGCGTGTTCAACCTCGTGGTCGGTTCCGGCTCGGTGGTCGGCCAGACCCTGATCGAGCATCCCGACGTCGCCGCGATCACCTTCACCGGCTCGGTGCAGACCGGCCGCAAGATCGCGCAGGCCTGCGTGACCTCGAGCAACATGAAGAAATTCCAGCTCGAGATGGGCGGCAAGAACCCGCTGGTCGTGCTCGACGACGCCGATCTCAAGACTGCCGTCGAAGTCGCCGTTAACGGCGCCTATTTCTCGACCGGCCAGCGCTGCACCGCCTCCTCGCGCCTGATCGTCACCGAAGGTATTCACGACCGTTTCGTTGCGGCGGTGACCGAGCGCCTCAAAGGCCTCACGGTGGACGACGCGCTCAAGGCCGGCGTGCATATCGGCCCGGTGGTCGACCAGAGCCAGCTCGACCAGGACCTGCGCTACATCAAGATCGGTCAGGACGAGGGTGCCAAGCTCGCATGGGGTGGCGAGCTGCTCAAGCGCGAAACGCCCGGCCACTACCTGCAGCCGGCGCTGTTCACGGAAGCCAACAACAACATGCGGATCGCGCGCGAAGAAATCTTCGGCCCGGTGGCGACCGTCATTCGCGCCAAGAACTACGAGGAGGCGCTCGCGATCTCCAACGACACCGAGTTCGGCCTCGCCTCCGGCATCTGCACCACCAGCCTGAAATACGCCTCGCACTACAAGCGCAACAGCGAGTCCGGCATGGTGATGGTCAATCTGCCGACGGCCGGCGTCGACTATCACGTGCCGTTCGGCGGCCGGAAGGGCTCGAGCTACGGCGCCCGCGAGCAGGGCTCCTATGCCCGCGAGTTCTACACCACGGTGAAGACTGCCTATACCTATCCCGGTTGATGGATCGTAGGTGTCGTAGGGTGGGTTAGCGCAGCGTAACCCACCTCTTGTGGTTCGACGGATGCAGACGGTGGTGGGTTACGCTGCGCTAACCCACCCTACACTTCGGAGTCCGTCCATGGACCAGTCAGTCGCAGCGAAAGAGCAGCCCCGCTACATCAAGCTCAACGAGCGCGACAACGTCGCGATCGTTGTCAATGATTTCGGGCTTCCCGCCGGCTCCCGCTTCGCCAGCGGGCTGACGCTGCGCGCCTTCGTGCCACAAGGCCACAAGACGGCGCTGGTCGACATCCCGCAGGACGCCCCGATCATCCGCTACGGCGAGGTGATCGGTCATGCGCTCGCGCCGATCCTGGCCGGCGAATGGGTGGACGAAGCGCGCATCCGCATGCCGGAGGCCCCTGCCCTCGACAAGCTCGAAATCTCGACCGCCGTTCCCGCGCCGCTGCCGCCGCTCGAAGGTTTCACGTTCGAAGGCTTTCGCAATTCCGACGGCTCGGTCGGCACCAAGAACATCCTCGGCATCTCCTCCTCCGTGCAATGCGTCAAGGGCACGATGGAATACGCGGTGAAGCGCATCCGCGCCGAGCTGCTGCCGAAATATCCGAATGTCGACGACGTCGTGCCGCTGACGCATGCGTATGGCTGTGGCGTCGCCATCAACGCGCCTGATGCCGTGATTCCGATCCGCACGCTGCAAAACATCGCGCAGAACCCGAATTTCGGCGGCGAGATCCTGGTCATCAGCTTGGGATGCGAAAAGCTCGCGCCCGAGCGTCTGGTGCCGGAAGGCGTCAGCAACGCCATCGTGCGCATGCAGGACGAAGCCTTCGACGGTTTTGGCGCCATCGTCGACGCCATCATGACCCAGGCCGAAGCCCGCCTGAAGATCCTCAACACGCGCACCCGCGAGACCTGCCCGGCCGCCGATCTCGTCATCGGCCTGCAATGCGGCGGCAGCGACGCCTTCTCCGGCGTCACTGCCAATCCCGCCGTCGGCTTCGCCGCCGACCTGCTGGTGCGCGCCGGCGCCACCGTAATGTTCTCGGAAGTCACCGAAGTGCGCGACGCGATCCAGCTGCTCACGCGACGCGCCATCAACGAGGACGTCGGCCGCGCTTTGGTCCGCGAGATGGCCTGGTATGATTCCTATCTGGCCCGCGGCGGCGCGGACCGCAGCGCCAACACCACGCCGGGCAACAAGAAGGGCGGGCTTGCGAACATCGTCGAGAAGTCGCTCGGCTCGATCGTCAAGTCCGGCTCGTCCGCGATCACCGGCGTGCTCTCGCCCGGCGAGAAGGCGACGCAGAAGGGCATGCTGTTTGCGGCGACGCCGGCATCCGACTTCATCTGCGGCACGCTCCAGCTCGCCTCCGGCATGACGCTGCAGGTGTTCACCACCGGCCGCGGCACGCCCTACGGCCTTGCGGCTGCGCCCGTGATCAAGGTCGCTACCCGGACCGAGCTGGCCCGACGCTGGAAGGACCTGATCGATTTCGATGCCGGCGGCATCGCCACCGGCGAGAAGACCATCGAGGAGACCGGCTGGGACCTGTTCCGCCTGATCCTCGATGTCGCCTCCGGCCGCACGCAGCCCTGGTCGGATCGCTGGGGCATCCACAACGATTTGACGCTGTTCAATCCGGCGCCCGTGACCTGACCGCTGCGCGCGGACACTGCCGCGCCGCGCGGATGCATTGGTGCGAGTCCCGTTTCGACGCTGCGCATCGCCCGGGATGACGCTTCAATCTACGTCATGCTGCCCGGCATGAAGCAGCGCACGCGGGGATGGCCGTCGATATAGTGCTTCCACACCATGGTGCGGCCGATCTTGTTCGGCTCGGTGATGACGGCGCCGTCGGGCACGACCACCCACTCGCCGTCGAGATGCACGCGATAACGGCCCTTATCGGATTCCCAGTCGACATCGGCGACCACGTAGCCGTCGGCATCCGAGCAGCATTGGCCGTATTCGCTGTGCAGGCTTTCGAACCAGGGCTTAAGCGGCGAGTTTGCGAAGCGCCCGTCGTCGCGTGCCAGCGTCGGGACCGTCAGCAGCACCGTCAGGACCTGCAGCATGGCGGCACACGATATTGCACGTCTCATGTCGTCTCCGCGGATCGAGATCATCGCCGCGGGGCGATAGTTGCCGTTCGCCTTCCGCGACTCGGCGAAGGGCGTCAAGGACAGCGACTCATTCCCCCAACAGCTTTGCGGATAGCTATGCAAATCTGGCGCCACAGCGCATTCCGGGGAACTACTGGCGCGCGTCCGGCACGCGTTCGTCTTTCGACGGGTATGACCGCTACTCGCGCGCCAAGATCTCCGCGGTCATCGCCGGATGCGCGATTGCACACGGGGGCCAAGGACACCGCGCAAGAACGCGGAGAGGCCGCGGCGTACTGGAGCCCCCGCCTTCGCGAGCAATGACGGCGGTGTGTGGCGCTACGGAAGTTCGGGCGGCACAGCGCGCGACGTAGACCCTATTGCTTCGGCGCCGGCGCCATCATCGCGCCGCCTTTCTTCGCCGCAGGGGCGGGCACCGGCTTGGTCGCGGCGGTCGCTTGCGCCGGGAGATATTTCGCGACGATCGCGGGATCGACCTGCGCGATGTTGGCGTCGGGAAGACGCGTCCAGGTCTCGTCCTTGCCGAACAGGGAGATGCCGAGGAAACCGCGCATCGTCAGGGTCTGCCCATCCGGGCTGACCGTCATCTTGGCCTTCCAGATGTTGCCGTCGCGCGGATTGACCACGTTGCCGCCGTCATACTTCAAGCCGTCGCGCTTCATGTCGCGGATGAAGGAAAGCCCGAGCACCGGCGCGTTCTTGCGATCGTCCGTGCATTTCGCGCAGATCTCGTTCGGGTCGTCGCCGGGCCGCGGAAAGGTTTTTGCGATGACGCCTTCGAAGATGCCGTTGTGGTCGATGAAGAGGAACCAACCCACCGTCTTGCCGTCTTCGACCTTCTGCCAGAGGCCTGCGGCGGTCGGCTGCTGCACTTGCGCCACAACCGGGCTCACCGCACCGAGCGACATCGCGAGCGCGAGGAGCGAGAACAGCCGAAAGCTGGAAAAGAGAGTCCGCATTATCATCACCTTGCTGAGCCAATCGCCTTGCTAAGCCGCCAACTGCAATGGCCGCAGACTACGGCGATTTCGCGAACTGTTCCAGCACCAGAAACATGGGGCATTGGCCCCCGCCGTCAGTTGACGCCGAGCTTCTTTTGCAGGCTGGAGGACGAGGTCGTGTACTGGAACACGAGCCGCTTCTCCGGATAGACATAGCGATGGGCTTTTTGCGACATCAGCGCGCCCTCGTGGAAGCCGCACAGGATCAGCTTGATCTTGCCGGGATAGGTGTTGATGTCGCCGATCGCGAAGATGCCCGGCACGTTGGTCTCGAACGCGGATGTCTCGACCGGCACCAGATTGTTCTCCAGCGCAATGCCCCAGTTCGCGACGGGACCGAGCTTCATGGTCAGGCCGAAGAACGGCAGCATGGTGTCGCAGGTAATTTCGCTCACGCTGTTGTCGTTGCCCTTGACGGTCGCGCCGCTCAGCTTGCCCTCGCTGCCTGACAGCGCGGTGACCTGGCCGAGGCGCAGATCCATCTTGCCGGCCGCGACCAGGGCGCGCATCTGCTCGACGCTGTGGGGCGCGGCGCGAAAATCGTCGCGACGGTGCAAGAGCGTGATGCGCTTGGCGATCGGATGCAGATTGAGCGTCCAGTCGAGCGCGGAATCGCCGCCGCCCACGATCAACACGTTCTTGTCGCGGAACGTTTCCATCTTGCGCACGGCGTAGTGCACCGAGCTTCCTTCATAGGCTTCGATCCCCGGCACCGGCGGACGCTTGGGTTGGAACGAGCCGCCGCCGGCAGCGATCACCAGCACCTTGCATTCGAACACCTTCCCGGCGTCCGTGGTGCAGCGGAACAGGGGATCGCCGATTTTCTCGACGGTCTCGATCATCTCGCCGAGATGGAAGGTCGGATGGAACGGCTTGATCTGCTCCATCAGCGCGTCGGTGAGGCCCTGCCCCGAAACCTGCGGAATGCCGGGAATGTCGTAGATCGGCTTTTCCGGATAGAGCTCTGCGCACTGGCCGCCGACCTTGTCGAGGATGTCGACGAAATGCGTCTTCATGTCGAGAAGGCCTAGCTCGAAAGCGGCGAACAGACCGCAGGGGCCGGCGCCAATAATCAGCACATCCGTTTTGATCGCGTCGCTCATGTCGTCTCTTTATCGTCGTTCGGTGGGACGGCGCCCTGTGGGCCGAGGTGACCCTGCCTGTCTAGCCAACGGGGATGGATCAGGGAAGGCATAAAAGCGGGAGCGCCCCGCAGCCACGCCCACTTGCCGGGTCAGGATAACTGGGCTGTAACCAGCAACGCTATGACGGAGATCAATCGGTGAACGCACCAAGCCGCCTCGATACGACGCCGCGCCTGGAGGACTATCCTTTTCGCCTCAGCGACAATGTCCGCTTCGGCGATCTCGACCCCAACCAGCACGTCAACAACGCGGTCTACGCCACCTATTTCGAGACCGGCCGTGTCACGCTGATGAAGCTTCCGGAATACGGCCTGACGCCGCCGGGACTTGCCTGGATCATGGTGCGGCTCGACATGCATTTTCGCGCCGAGTTGCACTGGCCGAATACGATCGAGCTCGGCCTCGGCGTGGTGAAGCTCGGGCGGACATCGGTGACGTTCGAGCAGGTCGTGTTTTCGAACGGGAAGTGCATTGCGTCTGCGACGTCAGTCGGCGTCATGCTCGACGAGGCGACGCGACGGCCGGCACCGCTGACCTCAGAAGTGCTCGAGAAGCTCAGACCCTGGCACAAGCGCGGCATTGAGGTCGCGCCGCCGAGCCCATGATAGATAAGTGAGTTAGGCCTGCCGTTCCGGCGTCGCCACCACGAGTCCGTCGAGATCGTCGGAGACCTTGATCTGGCAGGACAGGCGCGAGTTCGGACGCACGTCGAAGCCGAAGTCGAGCATGTCCTCTTCCATCGGCGTCGGGCTACCGACCTTCTCGCGCCACGCTTCATCCACATAGACGTGGCACGTGGCGCAGGCGCAGGCGCCGCCGCATTCGGCCTCGATGCCGGGAATGCTGTTGCGGATGGCGGCTTCCATCACAGTCGCGCCGTTCTCGACGTCCACCGTACGGGTTTCGCCCTTGTGATCGACAAAGTGAATTTTGGCCATGTGTGCTCGTGCTGCCGCGATCTAGGGAATGAAGGAGGGTCCGGGCTGTCCTATAACGGGTCGCTCAGCCCGGCGCCATAGCGTTTTGATAAGTCGTGAATGCCGTTTCGCGGGAAGAAAACCCGTCAAAACAAAAGACTAGAGCACGGTTCTGGCCTTGTCGGCCTAAGGGTTCAGGATCGCCTCGATGGCGGCGCGCGCCTCGGTCACCGCCTCTTTCAGCGCGGCGAAGGCGTGAGGCCGGCCCTGTCCGGTCTGGATCGCGGTCTCCAGGCTGGCGGCGGCATCCGCCACCGCAAAGGCGCCGATCCCGCGTGCCGACCCCTTGAGCTTGTGGGCGAGCGCACCAGCCTCGGCCGGCAGCGCCGCCATTGCCGCCATCAAGCGCACCGCCTGCTCGGCAAACATCGCCAGCACTTCCTGTTTCAGCTCGGAATCGCCGAGCGTCATGCGGGAGAGATGATCGAGGTCGAGCGGGCTGTCGATGGGTGCAAGCGGGGGCGAGGGCATCCAGTCCATCCGTTGCAGTTCAGGCATCATGGCGCAGGCCCCGGCATCGCGCGATGGCCGCCGGTCCGGCGGTCAAGTTCCCTCTACCCAAGCACGGAAATGGTTAACGAAATGTTCCGGCCGTTTTGCGCAAATCTGCCTGTTTATTGACGAAAAGTTGCCGCAATCCGGCGAGTCCGGTGGAGAATTGCATTTATTGCTAAGGCCTTACGGCGCGATCCTGTTAACGATGATTAAGAATGTCTTAATCGCGGGCATTTCATTCGCGACGCTCTGCCAATAGGATGTTGGAGAAATTGGCGGACAAGCCGTCCGGGTGGGGATGGCTCGGAGATCCGCGCAAGCGGCATGATCCGGACTGTGGGCTTGCGTAGCGCGCAGAGCTCGCGGGGGGACGCGTACAAGTAACGAGGGCTCGGACTGAACATGGCAAACACTCCGAAAAAGGTCAAAGACCCCACAGAAGATGCGCTTTCTGCAATCCAGGAAGCCCTGAACATCAGCGACACGGCCGCGGACACCAGCCGCAACGCCTCGATGCGCAGCGAAACGTCGCCCCCGGTCGCGCCACCGGCTCCCCCGATATTCGACGAACCGAGCTTCGACGCGCGCCCTGCCGCGAACGAACGCGCGATGTTCGACCAGATCGAGGAGCCGCGCTCCTCGCGCCGCGCCGCCAATGACGACCGTGCGACCATCGGCCAGCTCTTGCAGACGTTGCAGACGGGACGCCCGACCCGCAACATCTATACCGGCGCGACAATCTTCACGGTCATCTGGCTGGCGGCCTGCGCCGCGCTGACGGTCGGCTTCCTGCCTTCGATCCAGGCGGCGATGGGCCAGAGCGGCGGCGTGTTGGCCATTGCCGGCCTGGTCACGATGTTCTTCGCGCCGATCATGCTGTTCTTCTTCCTGGCGAGCCTCGTCTGGCGCGGCCAGCAAATGAGCTCGGTCGCGCAGGCGATGGCCCAGGTTGCGATCCGCTTCTCCGAGCCGGAAGGCTCGGCTTCGGATTCGATGGTCACCGTCGGCCAGGCCATCCGCCGCGAGGTTGCGGCGATGGGCGACGGCATCGAGCGCGCCATCGCGCGCGCCGGCGAGCTCGAGACGCTGGTCGCCAACGAAGTCGCGGCGCTCGAACGCGCCTATTCCGACAACGAAGTGCGCATCCGCGCCCTGCTCCAGGACATCGCACATCAGCGCGACAATCTGGTCGGCCAGGCCGAGCAGGTCCGCAGCGCCATATCCGGCGTGCAGATCGATTTGCGCCATGATATCGCGCTGATTTCGGACGCGATTGCCTCGCGCGTCGACGAGGTCGCCAAGTCCATCACCGGCGCGCTCGAAGAGCGCGGCGCCCACATCACCGGTGCGCTCAGCAACGCCGGCGACAACATGATCCTCGCGCTCGGCGAGCGCGGCGGCGACCTGCTCGACCGGCTCGAGGAGGCCAGCAACGAGACAACGCGCGCCGTGCTCGACGCCAGCGAGCGGCTGACCACCAGCCTCAATTTCAAGACCGGCCACGTTCACGACGAATTCGTCGACCTCGCCGACCGCGTCCACGAAATGCTGAACGAGCGCATCGACCGCATCACCGGCGAGTTCGAGCAGCGCTCCGCCGCGATCGTCGACGGCATCTCCGAGCGTACCGAGCAGGTGCACGACAGCCTGAAGAATTCGTCCGACTCGCTGCTGCTCGAGCTCGAGCTGCGCTCCAACGACCTGTCCGCCAAGATCGACGACGCCGGCAACCGCCTCGCCGGCCAGATCATGACCTCCGGCGACAAGGCGAGTGAGGCGCTCGACGCCACCGTCAACACGCTGGTCGCCAAGGTCGTCAGCCAGACCGAGACCGCGCACGACTCGCTGTCGCTCCAGATGAGCGCCTTCGACGAGCTGGTGAAGAACCAGGGCACCGAGCTGGTCGAGAAATTCGCCCGCGACTCCGGCACGCTGGGCGCATTGATCACCCGCCACATCTCCGAGTTCGACCGCACCGTGAAGACCTTCGGCGGCGAGATCGTCGATCGGATGGGCCAGCGCACCCAGGATATCCATGAGTCGCTGAAGACCTATGTCGACAATTTCGACACCCGCTTCACCTCTAACGGCGGCGCCATCACGGCGGTGCTCGACCAGCGCCTGGTACAGTTCGAGACCACGATCGGCGAGCGCGTCAGCAACCTCGACACCTCGCTGAACGGCAAGATCTCCAGCCTCGACTCGACGATCGATGGTCACATCAAGACCTTCGACGAGCAGCTCGTCGGCCGCGTCGCCGCGCTCGAACAGTCGTTCGATACCCGCGCGAAGTCGGTCACCGAGACCATCGACGGACGGCTCAACACGCTCGCCTCGTCGCTGACCGACGGTGCCGCGCAGGCGATCCAGTCGATCGACTCCCGCCTCAACCACCTCACGAGCTCGCTGACCGATGGCGCATCGCAGACCATCCAGACGATCGACACGCGCCTTACGCATCTGACGACCACCCTCACCGGCGGCGCGTCGCAGGCGCTCGAATCCATCGACACGCGTCTCACCTACCTGACCACCGCGGTGACGAACGGCGCCTCGCAGGCCGTGCAGTCGATCGATACCCGCCTCACGCTCCTGACCTCGACGCTCACGGACGGCACCGCGCAGGCGATCGAGGCGGTCGACCGCCGCATCACCGGCGTCACCGAAATCATCGACGGCCGCAGCATGCACCTGACCGACACGGTCACGGCGCGCTTCCAGGACATCCAGCAGGCCATCGAGACCAAGGTCGGCTCGGTCGCCAGCGACATCGACGTGCGCGTGGCGCAGTTCGAGGACCTGCTCGGCTCGCGCGTCGAGGCCGTCGCCGGCCGCATCGAGAGCAGCGGACGCCAGGCCAGCGAGGACATGATGTCCCGCGCCGAGATGATCTCGACCGCGATCCGCTCGCATGTCGAGGACGCCGAGCGCTCGCTCACCAACCTCGTGGTCAACACCAGCGAGACCATCCAGACCGGTGCGCGCACCGCGCAGCAGTCGCTGATGACGGTCTCCTCCGACGTCAACGCCCAGCTCAAGATGACCTCCGCCGAGGTCGAGCGCGCGCTGACTGCTGTCGGCACCGGAGCCGCGAACTCCATCCTAACCAGCGCCCGCGAAGCGCAGTCGACGCTGGTCGCGGCCTCGGGCGATGCCTCCAACCAGATCAAGGGGCTCGCGGCCGACGTCGAACGCACGCTGTCGTCGGCAGGCTCGGCGACCGCCGCCTCGATCCTGGCCGGTGCCCGCGAGGTGCAGACCACGCTCGTCACGGCGTCCTCGGACGCGGCCAACCACGTCAAGACCCTCACCGCCGACGTGCAGCGCTCGCTCTCGATGGCCGGCTCCGCCACGGCGGAATCGATCACCGCCGGCGCCCGCGATGCGCAGAGCGCGCTGATCGCGGCCTCGAGCGAGACCGCCAACCAGATCAAGGCGCTGTCCTCCGACGTGCAGCGCTCGCTCTCGATGGCCGGCACCGCGACGGCCGAGACCATCATGACCGGCGCCCGCGAAGCCCAGAGCACGCTCGTCAACGCGTCCTCGGATGCGGCGAGCCAGGTGAAGTCCCTCGCCGCCGAAGTGCATCGGTCGCTCTCGCAGGTCGGCCAGTCGACCGCCGAGACGATCACGACCAGCGCCCGCGATGCCCAGAGCACCCTGCTGGCGGTCTCCGCCGAACAGACCGGCCAGGTTCGTTCGCTGGCGGCCGAGATGCAGCGCGCGCTGGCGACCGCCGGCGGCGCCACCATCGAAGCGCTCACCAGCGGCGTACGCGAGGCCCAGGGCACGCTGATCTCCGCCTCGACGGACGCAGCAGGCCAGATCAAGTCGCTGACCACGGACATCGAGCGCACGCTGACCTCGGTCGGCGCCGACACCGCCTCGACCATCCTCAACAGCGCGCGTGAGGCGCAGACCTCGCTGGTCTCGACCTCGGCGGATGCCGCAAGCCAGATCCGCACGATCTCGAGCGAGATCGAGCGTACGCTGAGCACGGCCACCGCGAACGCGACCAACGACATCCAGACCAGCGCGCTCAACGCCCAGAACGCCTTGATCAACGCCTCCAACGAGGCGAGCTCGCGGGTCAAGTCGAGCTCGGCGGACGTCGAGCGCTCGGTGCTCGCCGCCAGCAGCAGCTTCGGCCAGGCCATGACCGGCAAGACCGACGAGATCGTCACCTACGTGCAGCAGCAGTCCGACCGTCTCGCCAACATGATCGACGCCAAGCGCGGCTCGCTCGTGGACGCGATCGGCTCCAAGACCAGCCAGCTCACGCTCGATATCGACCGCGTCACGTCCGACGCGCTGAAGTCGATCGAGACGCGCGGACATGCGTTCTCGCAGACCATGATGGGCAACGGCTCCGAGGTGGCGCGCACCATCAACTCGGCGAGCGAGATGGCGACGGGTGCCGTCAACAAGTCGCTCAAGGACCTCGAGCAGGCCTCGCGCGCGGCGATCGACCAGTCGCGCCAGGTCTCGATCGCGGCCGTCACCGAGATGCAGGAGACCAGCAAGATCCTGCGCACCGATACGGTCGCCCTGTTCGAGCGCCTACGCGAAGGCAACATCCTGCTCCAGGAGGTGCTGACCGGTGCGCACGACAACCTCAACTCGCTCGAGCGGGCGCTGGTGACGCGCGTCGCCGACTTCGTCTCGGCGATGAACGACGTCACCTCGCGCAACGGCGCTGCGACGCAGAACCTGGAAGACCAGCTCAACGTCTTCAACAGCAAGACCACGCGGGCGCTCCAGGATCTCGGCGAGCTCTCGACCCAGTTCGACGCGCACGGCAAGGCACTCGTCGAGGCCGCGCAGGTCGTCGAGCAGAGCAACAAGAACACCACCGCCTCGCTCGCCGAACGCAAGGAGGCGCTGGAATCGCTCGTCACCACGATCGACCTGCGCACCGCCGATCTCGACCAGCGCCTGTCTCGCTTCACCGGCCTGCTCGATGAATCGCTGGCGGCCGCCGAAGAGCGCGCCCGCGACATCGCCCGCGTCGTCGCGGAGACCGCCGGCGCCGGTTCCGCCGCGATCACCCGCCAGTTCGAGGCGGTGCGGTCGGCCTCCGAAGAGGAGCACCGGCAGACCGTCGAGGCCATGCACGACATCTACCGCCAGACCACCGACGAGGCGGATGCGATGTTCAAGCAGTCGACGGAGAAGTTCACCAACCTCGTCTCCAGCATGAAGCAGATGGCGTTCGAGATGCACAACGAGCTCGAAGCCACCCGCAACGAGCTGCGCCGCGGCGTGCTCGAGATGCCGCAGGAGGCGGCCGAGAGCACTGCGCAGATGCGCAAGGTGATCGTCGACCAGATCGAGGCCCTCGCCGAGCTCAACCGCATCGTGGCCCAGCACGGCCGCGGCCTCGACGTCTCCACGACCGGCCGCGCCAGCGTGCAGCGCCAGGAAGAGCCGATGCTGGCGGCCGTCGGCGCGCGCAGCACCGAGACGCGCATGCGCGAGAGCGCCAGCGCCTCGACGCTGCCGCCGCCGGACCTCGGCATGCCCGCGTCCTCGCGCCGCACCGAAGCGCCGCCGGTCGCGCCGGCCGGCAACGACCAGGGCCGCGACGGCTGGCTGTCGGACCTCTTGAGCCGCACGGACGCCAACCAGGGTGCGCCGACCGGACGTGAGCCCCAGCGCGGCCGCCAGGCTGCACCGGCGCCGCAGCCGCAGGTTCCGCAAGGTGGCGGCAATCCGCTGGAATCCTTGTCGCTCGACATCGGCCGGCTGATGGACCGTAACCTCGCGTCCGAGATGTGGGACCGCTACCAGCGCGGCGAGAACAAGGCCTTCACCAAGCGCCTCTACACGCCCGCCGGCCAGAAGGCCTTTGACGAGGTCGCCCGCAAGTATCGCTCCGACCGCAACTTCAAGGCCACGGTCGACCGCTATGTCGCCGAGTTCGAACGCCTGCTCGACGAAGTCGCCCGCGACGGCCGCGGCCCGCAGGAGCTGCGCAATCACCTGATCTCGGAGACGGGCCTGGTGTATACGCTGCTCGCTCACGCAGCGGGCCGGTTGGGGTGAGCGGCCCGCTCGCAAATGACGAATAAGGAAACGGAGGCCTCGCGGCCTCCGTTTTTGTTTTGGGTGTCATTAGGAACGAAGCGATCGACAAACATTCGGTGTCGTCCTGGCGAAAGCCAGGACCCATACCGCGAGGTCTGTCGATTGCCGCCGGTGGAAGTACCGAACGACTGCTCTTCGCCAAACTCCTCCTGGGTAATGGGTCCTGGCTTTCGCCAGGACGACGCCGGAGAAGCACGAGGCGATCCCCCTACTGCCGCCGGCGCTCCGGCACGGCGGGCTTCGGCGGCTCGGGCGGTGGCGGCGCGGCTGGCGGCGCGCTGTTGCTGGCGCCGAACAGGACGCGGGTCGGGTTGCGGTCGAAATTGTTGACGGCGCGGCTGATGTCGCCGAGCGTACGGCGGCCGTCGGTCATCAATGCGCCGGAGCGCTTGTCGAAATCGTCGGCCAGTTCGCGGATCGACTTCACCGCCTGGAACAGCTCGCCGCCGTCCTTGCCGCCGGCGAGCGTGTTGAGGCCAAGCATGAGGCTGTCGGCCTTGAGCATGACGCCGTCGACCTTGGCCATCACGCCGTCGATCTTCTCGGAGTTGCGAGCGAGCGAGTTGGTGAAGGTCTCGAGATTCTTCAGCGAGTTCTTCACCGACTCCTGATTGTCGGCGACGATCTTGTTGATGTTCTGGAGCGTGCCGCGGATCGCCTCGGTGACGTCCTGAAGCTTGTTGGGATCGGCCGTCAGCGTGGGAATGCCGTCCTCGTCGAGCGGCGGCGACGGCGCGGCCTCCTCGCCGCCCTTGAGCGAGATCGCGGCGACGCCGGTCAGGCCCTGGAATTCGAGGCCGACCAGGGTGTCCTTGCGGATCGGGGCATTGTTCTCGACCATGGCGAGTGCGACAACCCGCCGCGGGTTGTCGAGCTTCACCGAGACCACCTCGCCCACCCGGATACCGTTGAAATTGACGCTACCGCCGTTGCGCAGGCCCGCGGCCGGGCCCTCGAACACGACGCGCAGGGGGCTGCGCTGCTTGGTGGTGTGCAACGACTGAAACCACAGGACGAAGCCGATCGCGGCGGCGATCACCGCCAGCGTGAACGACCCGATCAGCACGTAATTTGCGCGCGTTTCCATCAGCTACTCCGGCACCTCAGCCCATCACCGCGCGAGCGCGCTTGCCATGGAAATATTGCCTCAGCCAGGGATGTTGCGAGGCCTGCATGTCGGCGATCGACCCTGCCGCAATGATCTTACCGTTCCCTAAAACGGCGATGCGGTCACATGCTGTGTAAAGGCTATCGAGGTCGTGGGTTACCATGAAAACGGTCAGCCCCAAAGTCCGCTGCAGCGTCCTGACCAGCTCGTCGAAATCGCCGGCGCCGATCGGGTCGAGGCCCGAGGTCGGCTCGTCCAGGAAGACGAGATCTGGGTCGAGCGACAGCGCGCGCGCCAGCGCGACGCGCTTGATCATGCCGCCCGAGAGTTCCGACGGAAAGCGATCGGCGACTTCGGGCTTGAGACCCACCATGGTGAGCTTGGCGATGGTGATCTCGTCCATCAGCCGCTGCGACACCCGCAGATATTCGCGCATGGGAAACTGGATGTTCTGCCGCACCGTGAGCGAGGAGAACAGCGCGCCCTGCTGAAACAGCACGCCCCAGCGCCGCTCCACGTTGCGACGCTGCGACGTATTGGAAGCATCCAGGTCGACGCCGAACACCTCGATGCTCCCCGCGACCTTCGGCACGAGGCCGATGATGGTGCGTGTCAGCACGGACTTGCCCGCGCCGGAAGGACCGACGAAGCCAAGGATCTCGCCGCGCTTGACGTCGAGGTCCAGCCCGTCGAGCACGCGCGTCGCGCCGAACTGCACGGTGATGTCGCGGACGCGAATGATGGGATTCTGGATCTCGCCTGCCATCGTCACATCCCGATCGCGGCGAAGAAGATGGCGAACACACCGTCCATGACGATGACGAAAAAAATGCCTTTCACGACAGACGATGTCGTGTGCTGCCCAAGCGATTCCGCGCTGCCCTGCACCGCGAGCCCCTCGACGCAGGCAACGATGCCGATCACCGCGGCCATCACCGGTGCTTTCACGATGCCGACGACGAAATGGTCGATCGAGATGGCGTCGCGCAACCGCAGCAGGAAAGCCTCCGGCTGCACGCCCCCGTAGAGCCAGGCGACGAGGCCGCCGCCATAGAGCGCGGCCATGGCGCCGAGGAAGGCCAGGATCGGCAGCGCGAGAACGAGCGCGAGCATGCGCGGCAGCACCAGCACCTCGATCGGGTCGAAACCCATGGTGCGCAGCGCGTCGATCTCCTCGCGCATCTTCATCGAGCCGAGTTCGGCGGTGTAGGCGCTGCCCGAGCGGCCCGCGACCATGATCGCGACCAGCAGCACGCCGATCTCGCGCAGCACCAGCACGCCGAGCATGTCGACGACGAACAGGTCGGCGCCGAACCTGCGGAAGTGGAAGATACCCTGCTGGGCGATGATGCAGCCGATCAGGAAGGTGATCAGCACGACGATCGGCACCGCGCGCCAGCAGACCTGCTCCAGATGATGCACGGTCGAGGTCAGGCGGAACGAGCGCGGATGAATCAGGGTACGCGCGACCGCCGCGAGCACCGCGCCGAGCATGTCGATCAGGCCTGCGACGGTGCCGGCAACACCGGCCACGGCCCGGCCGATCTGCTCCAGCATGCCGGTGATGGTGATCGTGCTGGTGTCGATGACGGGCGTCGCCCTGACCCGCCGTACCTCGTCCACGAGGCTCGAATAATTGGCGGAGAGGCCGGCGATCTGCGCCTCGACGGCACCCTGCGTCAGGCTGCGGCGCAGCCGCTCGATCAGCCAGGCGCCAAAGGTGTCGAGCTTGGCGACCTCGGACACGTCGATGAAGATGCTTTGCGAGGTGCCGGCGAGCTTCTCGGCGTCGGCCACCATCCGCTCCAGGACCGGCGCGAAGCTCGCGGTCCAGGTTCCGGTGGCGCAGAGTGCCAGCGCATTGCCCTTCGCAATCCGTTCCAGCTTCGGATCGCCGTTCAAGATGTCCGCTCCCGTGCCGGGGCGCGAGAAACGGTTGAAATCAGATGGTTGCGCACGCGCCCTTACCCGGAGAAGGTATCCCCAACTGGTTAACCTTAGTTGCTAGAGGTAACCAGCAGGTTCAGATTTCGCCAGAGTTCAAAATGACTTCCAGCAAAGTTCCTGCCCTCGCCGCGCGAATCGAGCGCTTTCCCATCGCGGGCAGTTTCACCATCAGCCGGGGCGCCAAGACCGAGGCCGTGACGGTCGTGGCCGAGGTCAGCCGGAAGGGCCTGACCGGCCGCGGCGAATGCGTGCCTTATCCCCGCTATGGCGAGACGCCCGAGGCGACCCTTGCCGCCATCCAGGCCATGCGGGAGGCCGTGGCCGGCGGCCTCACCCGCCAGGCCCTGCAAGCCGCCATGCCGCCCGGAGCGGCCCGCAATGCCCTGGATTGTGCCCTGATTGATCTGGAAGCCAAGGCGGCGGGCTTGCGGGCCTGGAGCCTGCTCGACCGCCCGTCGCCGGGCGAGCGCACCACGGCCTACACGATCTCGCTGGGCACGCCCGAGGCCATGGCGGCGGCGACTGCCAAAGCGGCGCACCGGCCGCTGCTCAAGATCAAGCTCGGCGGCGACGGCGACGGGGAGCGGATCGCGGCGGTACGCAAGGCCGCTCCCGAATCCGAATTGATCGTGGATGCCAACGAGGCCTGGACCGAGGCCAATCTGGAGCACAATCTTGCCGCCTGCGAGGCCGTCGGCGTCACCCTGGTCGAGCAGCCGCTGCCGGCCGGAAAGGACGACGCACTGGCCCGGATCAAGCGGCCACTGGTGGTCTGCGCCGACGAAAGCGTGCACGACCGCTCTTCGCTGGCGTCGCTCCGCGAGCGCTACGATGCCGTGAACATCAAGCTCGACAAGACCGGTGGCCTCACCGAGGCGCTGGCGATGGCCGATGCCGCGCAGGCGCTCGGCTTCGAGATCATGATCGGCTGCATGGTCGCGACCTCGCTGTCGATGGCGCCGGCGATGCTGGTGACGCCGCAGGCGCGCTTCGTCGATCTCGACGGCCCGCTGCTGCTGACGCGCGACCGCGATCACGCCCTGCGTTACGATGACAGCCTGGTCTATCCGCCGGACTCTTCGCTCTGGGGGTGAGCTTTCAGACGGTGCCGCGCCGACCAGATCACAAGCGCACCGGCAGCGGCCATCGCCGCCATGACGTAATACAGGCCGTCACCGATGCGGGCGTAGATCGCGCCTGACGCGATCGAGGTGGTCGCACCCAGTAGCCCGTTGCATGCGGCGTAATAGCCCTGCCCCCGCGCGATCTGATGCGACGGCACGCGCTGCACCAGCAGACTCATCGTGCCGAGAATGGTCATCCCGAAGGTCAGGCCGTGGCCGAGTTGCACGATCGCCAGCAGCGCGAGCGGCGGATCGTATGCGGTGACGACCCAGCGCACGACCGCGCTCGCGCCCCCGATCGCCATGAGCGAGGACGGGTGCAGCGAGAAGCGCGGCGACAACGCGAACACGATGATCTCGGCGATCACTCCTAACGTCCAGAGCCCTGCGATCGTCAGCCCGCCGAGGCCGTGGGCCTGCCAGTTGATGGCCGAGAACGTGTAGTACGCGACGTGACTGCCCTGGATCAGCGCGGCCGAAACGATAATGGCCCAGAAGGCGGCATCGCGCAGCAGCGCCTTGCTGGCGTGCACCGCAATCGTCCTTCGCCTGACATCGTCGAGCGGCTGCAGCAGCATGCCGGCGGCCACCGCAACCACGGCCCAGGCGACGATGACCCAGATCAGATCGCGCGCCGCAATGTGGTCCACCAGATAGCCGCAGGCGAGCGAGCCGGCCGCGAAGGCTGCCGAGCCCCACAGCCGCACCGGCCCGTAGTCGAGCCCGTAGCGGGCGACGCCACGCAGCGCATAGGCGTCGGTCAGCGGCATGGTCGGCGTCCACATCATGCAGGTCAGCGCATAGATCAGGAACAGCGCCAGCGGCTGCTGCTGCAAGCCGACCGCCGTGAACCCGAGCGCCGTCACCAGCACGGACACCATCATGCCGGCGCGAATCGCATGTCGCTTTTCGGCAAAGGCCGTGATCTGCGGCAGCGTGGTGAAGCGCGTGATCGCCGGCAGCGCGTTGATGAGGCCGATCCAGGCCGCGTCGATGCCGATCGCCTTCAGCCAGACCGGAAAGAACGGCAGATGCGTTCCCGACACCGCGAACACGGCCGAATAGAACAGCGCGAGGCTCACGGCGAATCGCCGCTTCCGAGCTGCTGCGATGGGGATTTGTGATTCGGGCGCCATCAAACCAATTGCGATTCGGTCGATATCGTGATGATCGTTACTGTAACGCGCGGTGATTTGCGCGACGAGATTGACATGGCCAACGAAGCATTCGCCCTCTCGCCTATGTCTGCCCGCGCGGCCGAGCCGAACGAGCAGGATTACGACGCGATCCGCGAAGCCTTCCTGGAGACCGCGCGCGGCCGCTGGTTCCTCGGCGAATACGCCAAGCGCAACCGCAACGCCGACACCCGCATGGTGCTCGATGCTGTCGCGAAAATCGAAGAAACCCTTGCGGCACAGCGCCAGCCCGTCGTCGAGGACCGCCTCCCCGAGGCGCTGGTCGCGATCCGGCACGCGATCCGCGAAGCCGAGACGATCGCGATCGCGGCGTTCGATCCCGGGGCGATCGAGGCGAGCCTCGCGCCGATCCCGCGCGGTCTCCGCATCATCAAGGAGATCTCCTGGCGCTGGCGCGAGATCGGCGCGGACGGGCGAATCTGCGACCTGATTGATTCGCAGCTCGCATCCATCGAGGCGGCCTGCGCGCAGGTTTCGACCATCGATCCCCGCGCCGACCTCAAGGCCGCATTCGATCTGCTCAAGGACCGGATCGACCAGACCGACGCTGACGCAACGCCGCAGGCCGCGCGCCCCTCGCCGGCTCCGGTGCAGGAGGCACCGTCGCCCGTTGCGGAAGCTCCGCTGGCGGAGGCCGCGCCTGCTGCGATGGCCAGCGAAGTAGCCGTGGCTTTTACGGAGGCGCCGCAGGACATCGCAGAGGCGACCGAGCCCGAAACCACCATGGAAGCGGCCGACGTCGTCGCCGAGGCCTTCTCCGTGGCGGAACAGGCGATGGACGCCGCCCTGGAGCCGGAGACCCTCGCGGAGAGCCGGGCCGCGCCTGAAGCCGCCGCTTTTGCAGAGCCGTCCGCTGAGCCCGCCGCCTTTGCCGAGGTGACGGACGAATTTTCGCTCGACGCCGCCGCCGAAGCCGAGGACGAAGCCATACTCGAGGCCATCGCGTTGGAGATGGCCGCGCCCGATCCGGAATTCGACGAGATCATCGAGCCCGTGGAGATGGAAGCGACCGTTCCGGATCCGGTGGTTACGGAGGCCGCAGCGCCCATCGCAGCCGAGATACCGGAGCCGATCGCACCGGAGCCGGCCGCACCGGAGCCAGTCGCCGCCGCAGCGGTCGTGGAGGAGCCCGTCGAGGAAGCGCCGATCGCGATGGAATCGCTGGCGCGCCTCACCAACGCCATTGCGGAAGCCGCCGCCGAAGTGATGGAGCAGCCGGCGCCGGTGATGGCAGCCACCGCGACATTCGGCGCGGCGCAGGCCACGACGCTGCCGATGCCCTCGCCGGTTCCGGAAGCCTCGCTCGGCGCCACCATCCTCGCCAGCGGCATCCTGCAAAAGCCCCGCGCCGCCGCCAACGATCCCATGGCGCCCATCCGCCGCATGACCCAGGCCGAGAAGATCGCGTTCTTCTCGTAAGGGGATGCATCCCGGTCTCGTGTCCCGGACGCGCTGCAACGCCCTTAGCGTTGCTGCGCAGAGCCG
The DNA here is from genome assembly GCF_055807615.1 of Bradyrhizobium sp. MV1.5. Taxonomy (NCBI): domain Bacteria; kingdom Pseudomonadati; phylum Pseudomonadota; class Alphaproteobacteria; order Hyphomicrobiales; family Nitrobacteraceae; genus Bradyrhizobium; species Bradyrhizobium sp. MV1.5. The sequence continues at coordinate 53,781 of NZ_JBVVPL010000024.1, forward strand.
GGACCCAGCAAGCAACGAATTCCTGTGCAGCATGGGCCCCGGCTCTGCAGCGCACCGTCGAAGAGACGCTGCGCTGCGTCCGGGGCACGAGAGCGGAGTAAGGAAAAACACTCTCTCCTCAACGTCATTGCGAGCGTAGCGCGCTACGTCGCAGTGACGGATCCTCAGCCCATCACCCGCAATTCCACACTGCCCCGATCGGCGTCCGCGTCCAGCACGGGCCAAAACTGCCGCCATTGTAGCGGCCGCCGCCGAAGCCGGGCCGGCCGAAATAGCGCCACTCACCGTCCCAGCCGTAATATTGCGGGACCGGATCGATGTACCAATGGCGCCGGTCGCTGGGCGACATCCGCCGCATCGCTTCCTTCTGCTTGTAGAGCGGAATGCTGTTGCTCAGCGGCTGGCGATAGCCCGGCAGGAAGCCGTAGCCATGCCAGGCTTGCTTGGAACGCTTTTGGATCGAAGCAGCCGGCGCAACGGCCGGCAGCAGCGATAGGACGATAGCGACAGATAGACACATAAGGCGCGACATGGACCGACCATAAACAGTCGGATGCCGGCAGGCCATTCAAATTCGGGGGGCGATGTAACAAAGCCCATCGCGAAATCGAAGAGATCGGGAACGGAAATTCATCACCGAGGGTCAAGGAAACATGATTGGCGAAGTGATTGTCATTGGCGATCTGCAATTGCGTAACGGCGCCTCTGTCGACGAACACGACCGGCTCGGCGCGCGCATGTACGACATCGTCAGCCGTCTTCCCGGCTTTGTGTCGGTCAAGTCGTTCAAGGCCGACGACGGCGAGGAGCTCACCGTGTTCCGTTTTGCCTCGGAGCAAGCGCTCGAGGCCTGGCGCACCCATCCCGAACATGTCGAGACGATGAAGCGGGGACATGCCGAATTCTATGCCAGCGGCTTCCTGCAGATCTGCAAGGTGATCCGCGAAGTTGGACCATTCGCGCACGCGTGACGCGGTCCCGCATCGTTCGATCGTGCGCTGCTAGCTGATCACGCCCTTCCTGATCAGGAAGCATCCATAGCCCCTGCTGTCGCCGACCTGCACGACGCCAAAGCTCGCCGCCGCCGCGCGATAAAAATCCGGCCGCGAAAGTTTTCCGGGCGTGACCGGCCGGCCGGCGGCGCGTTCGATCTCAGCGAGCACCGCGCGCTGCACGTCGGGGACGCGGTCGGGATCGTCGACCGGCATCATCACGCGTACCGGATCGGGATCGAAATCGTCGAGCGGGTAGACCGACATGATGGCGCGAATCGCGGTCTCCATGCTCATGCCCGGCAACTGGATCAGGCGCTGCGAATTCGTGCTCTGCGCGATGCGTGCCGCGGGGTGATTGGCATCGACGAAAACGAGGTCGTCGCCATGGCCCATGGAAGCCAGCAGCCAGAGCAGGTCGGGCGTGAGGATCGGATCGATCGATTTCAGCATGTGACGGACTGTCCTCCCATGGGGCGCCCACCTTGGCAGGTTCCAAGCGTGATTCAGATCACGCAGCCTACCATGGTGATGGGGATCACGGACCTCAAACTCGAACGCGGCCAAGCTCCGCGGCAACCAATCTCGTATCGAGATCAGTGCCAAAGGAGCACGCCATGTTCCGCCTAAGACCTTTCCTGATGACGGCCAGCCTGCTGGGAAGCCTGTTCGGCTTTGCCTGCGGCCCAGTTTCCGCGCAAGTCGCCCCGGTCGAGCCGGCCCCCACCGCGCTGCAAGGCCCGGAACAGCGGGTGGCGCTGGTGATCGGCAATTCGAACTACCAGAACGCGCCGCAGCTCGCCAATCCGGACAACGACGCGGAGTCCATGGCGAAGTTCCTGAACTCCGCCGGCTTCGAAGTGGTCGCCGCGACCGACCTCACCCAAAACGACATGCTCCGCGTGGTGCAGGACTTCTCCGCCAAAGTGTCGGCGCGCGGTCCGAACACCGTGGCGATGGTCTACTACGCCGGTCACGGCGTGCAGCTCGCCGGCGAGAACTACCTCGTTCCCGTCGACGCCAAGGTCTCGAGCCAGACCGAACTCGTCAACAACTCCGTCCGCCTGGTCGACGTGATGTCGACGCTGGAGACGATCCCGAGCCGCATGCGCATCGTCATCCTCGACGCCTGCCGCAACAACCCGTTCCCGAACGTGAATGATGCCGGCCGCGGCTTGGCCATCGTCGATGCGCCGAACGGTTCGATCGTCGGTTACTCGACCGCGCCGGGCGCGGAAGCGCAGGACGGCACCGGCGGCCACAGCCCCTATACGCAGGCCTTCCTGAACGTCGCGCGCGAGCCCAACGTGCCGATCGAGCAGCTGTTCAAGCGCGTGCGCCTCGAAGTGAACCAGACCACCAGCGGCGCGCAGATCCCGTGGGAGAGCTCGTCGCTGACGTCGGACTTCACCTTCTTCGGCGACACCGCCGTTGCCGCCAACCGCGCGCCGGTGAATGCGCCTGTGGTGCAGATGGCCTCCAACCTGCCGAGCCGCTCGACGCGCCAGGCCTATGACTACGTGGTGTCGGAAGCTCGGCCCGAGTACTATCAGGAGTTCATCCAGATGTATCCGCACGACCCGCTGTGCGATCACGTCCGCTGGCTGCTCAACAACCTGCTGCTCACGCAGGCCTGGCACAAGACGGTGCTCGCAAACTCGCCGGTCGCCTACAAGAACTTCTACGATAGCTACGGCAACACGCCCTATGCGCAGGTCGCGCTGAAGCTCCAGACGCAGCCGAAGCAGATCCCCCTGATGCAGGCGACCAAATTCCTGGCGCCGCAGAACATCGCCCCGACCTTCAAGATCGGCAATCTCGGCCAGCCCAAATACATGCCGCTGCAGCAGGGTAATGGCGGCGCGCAATTGAACGGAAACTTGCCGATCGTGCAGAAGTCGGGCGACAACAACGGCATCGGCAAGCTCGGCAATGGCGGCCAGATCGTCAACCTGCCGGCGGGCAACAACCAGCCCAACCCGCAGAACGGCACGCCGTCGCAGACCCCGGGCAAGATCGTGACCCTGCCCGCGCCGACCAACACCACCAACAACAATGGCGGCATCGGCAAGATCGTGACGCTGCCTGCGACCAATAAGACGCCGAATGGCACTGCCAACGGCACAACCAGTGGCAATCCTGGCAAGATCGTGAGCATGCCGGTGAATGTCGGCAAGGGCGGCACGACCATCGATACGAAGCCCGTCAACGTTCAGACCCAGAACAACCCGATCCGCATCAACAACGGCGTGAAGATCAGCAACAACCCGGTAAACAAGCTGCAGGTGCAGAACAACGACCGCCCGCAGTTCAACACGAACAACCGGATCGTCAACAATGGCAACAACAACTTCCGCCAGTCGATGAACCAGAGCCAGGGTGGCAACAACGGCAACAACCACCGCGGCTTCACGCACTGATGATGCAAAGAAGAAGGTGCGCTCCCTCCCCCGCTTGCGGGGGAGGGTTGGGGAGAGGGTGCTTCCACAAACGAGGATCCCCCGAGAGGAAAGAGCCCCCACCCGGCGCTTCGCGCCGACCTCCCCCGCAAGCGGGAGAGGTTGCACCCAGCCAAGCGGCGCGGTGGGACCCCCCAGGGACAAAAAAAAAAAGGGGCGCGCCGGGGG
>NZ_JBVVPL010000024.1:57409-63712 GCF_055807615.1 Bradyrhizobium sp. MV1.5
GGCGCTCCGCGCCCACCTCCCCCGCACGGGGTTGTGTTTGCACCTAGCAAAGCGGCTAGTTCTAACCCACATGCCAAAAATAAAGACGGGGCAGAGCGGTGACGCTCTGCCCCTCTTCGCATTGGGGAATAGATATGATCAGCATTGGCGCGCTCTGAGCGCGCGCCTCGTCCTTCGAGACGACCGCTTCGCGGTCTCCTCAGGCTGAGGCTAATCAGCATCGGGGCCGATTGAAACTGCTGCCGCGCACGCCTTCCTCATCCTGAGGAGCCCGCCAAAGCGGGCGTCTCGAAGGATGGCCACAGGGAAACTGCTCTCAGGCCACCAGCTCGGCGAACAGATCGGCGTCGACATTGCCGCCCGAGAGCACGATGACGACGTTCTTGCCGGCCACATCAAGTCGCCCCGCAAGCAGCGCGGCCAGGCCGACCGCTCCGCCCGGCTCGACCACGAGCTTCAGCTCGCGATAGGCAAAGGCGACGGCCGCGCCGACTTCCTTGTCCGACGCGGTGACGCCGCGCGCGAGCAGCTTGCTGTTGATCGCAAAGGTCATCTCGCCGGGGATCAGGGCCATCAGCGCATCGCAGATGGTGCGGCCGGCGGGTGCGTGCGGCTCGCGGTGGCCCGCGGTCAGCGACAGGCCGTGATCGTCGAACGCTTCGGGCTCGGCCACGACGATTTGGGCCAGCGGAAAGCGTGCCTTCACGGCCGTCGCGACGCCCGCGATCAGGCCGCCGCCGGAGGCCGGCGCTACCACGATATCTGGGGCGAGACCAAGTGCCGCCATGTCCTCGGCGATCTCGCGGCCGGCCGTGCCTTGGCCGGCGATCACGAAGGGATCGTCATAGGGCCTGACCAGCGTCGCGCCGCGCTTCTCGGCGATGCCGCGCGAGATCGCCTCGCGGTCGTCGCGGTCGCGGTCGTACAGCACGACCTCGGCACCGTAGGATTTGGTGCGCTCGCGCTTCGACAACGGCGCATCCGCAGGCATCACGATGGTCGCCTGCATGTCGAGGATCTTGGCCGCCGCCGCAACGCCCTGGGCATGGTTGCCGGAGGAGAACGCCACGACTCCACCGGCGCGCTTGTCCTGCGGGATCGAGGCGACCTTGTTGAAGGCGCCGCGGAACTTGAACGAGCCGGTGCGCTGGAGCATCTCCGGCTTGAGATAGACCTTTGCGCCGACACGTTCGTTGAGCACGGGAAAGGACAACAGCGGCGTGCGGACGGCGAAGGGCGCGATCACGCGTGCTGCGGCATCGATATCGGCAGGGCCGATCGGGAGGAGCTGTTCTGTCATACCCGATGTTATCGCGGCGGATGAGGCGCGGGCAAGGCATGTCTGCGCGAGCGCTTCTTCCCCTCAGGCGACGAATCGCGCCGGTTCTGCCCCGTTCCGGCCCGGCAGCACCGCATCGACCGCCAAAATGCTGTCGATAAAAGCCCGGGCCGAGGCTTCCCAGGTGTAGTTGGCGGCGAATTCGACGCAGTCCTGCCGGGAGATGTCCAGCGCGGCGAAGCAGGCACCGCGCAGATCGTGATCGAGCGCGCCGACCGGGGCATCGCCGATCACGTCGCGGGGGCCCTTCACCGGGAAGGCCGCGACCGGCAGGCCGCTCGCCAGCGCTTCGAGCAGAACGAGACCGAACGTGTCGGTCTTGCTCGGAAACACGAAGACATCGGCGGCCGCGTAGATGTCCGCCAGCTCCTCGCCGTGCTTTTCGCCGAGGAAGATCGCGTCCGGATAGGCCTCCTCCAGCGCGACACGCGCCGGACCGTCGCCGACAATCACCTTGGTGCCGGGCAGGTCGAGGTCGAGGAACGCCTCGAGATTCTTCTCCACCGCGACCCGGCCGACCGAGAGGAACACCGGTGCCGGCAGGCAGAGATCGATCGCGCGGGGATGGAACAAATGGGTGTCGACGCCGCGCGGCCACAACACGACATTGTCGAAGCCGCGCTCGGTCAGCTCGCTGGCAAGCGCCGGCGTTGCCGCCATCACGGCGCGGCTGGGGCTGTGAAATCGGCGCAGCGCCCGCCAGATCAGCGAGCCCGGCACCGGCACGCGGGCGCGGACATATTCGGGAAAGCGGGTGTGGAAGCTGGTCGTGAAGGGCAGCTTGCGCTGGCGGCAATAACGCCGAACCATCAGGCCGATCGGACCCTCCGTCGCGATGTGGATGCTGTCCGGGTGCGCCTCTTCGATCAGCTTTGCGATTCTGCCCGGCCGCGGCATGGCCAGCCGCACGTCACGGTAGCTCGGCATCGCAAAGGTGCGGAACGATTGCGGCGTCAGGAACGAGAATTCGACGTCGAGGCTTTTGGCACCGTCAGCAAGTTTGGTCAGCGTCCGAACCACACCGTTGACTTGCGGGTGCCAGGCGTCGGTCGCGACCAGGATGCGCATCAGGCTGCCTTTGTCATGCAGCTCTGGCTGCAACCTGCGGGACCTGTGCCGGCTTCTCGGCCTGGTCCGCCCAGGTGATGATCTCGAAACGGCCGTCGTCGTGCTCGACCAGCGCCGTGCAGCTCTCGACCCAGTCGCCGCAATTCATGTAGCGGATGCCGCCCTCGTCGCGGATCACCGCGTAGTGGATGTGACCGCAGATCACGCCGTCGGCGTCGTGACGCCGCGCCTCGGCGGCGAGCGCCTGCTCGAACGCGCCGATATAGTTCACCGCATTCTTCACCTTCTGCTTGGCCCATTGCGACAGCGACCAATAGGGCACCTTGAACATGCGCCGGAAGAAGTTGACGAAGCGATTGAGCTGGATCGCGAAATCGTAGGCCTTGTCGCCGAGATGGGCGAGCCAGCGTGCGTTCTGCACCACGAGGTCGAAGATGTCGCCGTGGATGACGAGATAGCGCTTGCCGTCGGCGCCGGTGTGGACGGTGTTCTCGACCACGTCGATGCCGCCGAAATGCGTGCCGTAATAGTTGCGCAGGAACTCGTCGTGATTACCGGGGATGTAGACGACCTTGGCGCCCTTGCGCGCCTTGCGCAAAAGCTTCTGGACCAGGTCGTTATGCGATTGCGGCCAATGCCAGCTCGATTTCAGCGCCCAGCCGTCGACGATGTCGCCGACGAGATAGATCGTGTCGGCATCATGGAAACGCAGGAAGTCGAGCAGAAGGTCGGCTTGAGAACCGCGGGCTCCGAGATGAACGTCGGAGATGAACAACGTGCGAAAGCGCCGCTCCGGGCTCTCGTCACTCACATCGCAACTTCCCATGCGCCAGCCTGTAACAATGTCCCGTGACAGGGGGATGACCAATTGAACCTTTGAGGCACCTTCGGATACGAATCGCGCTTGCCTCGCCCACCCCGCGAATATCAGTCGCATGCGACAATCAGGCGACATGGCGTCGCAGCGGCCTCCGCAAGAACCCGGAACCGCGGCGCGCTCGCGAGCGGCGTTAGTAGAATTTGTGGAAATGATGGATCGGGCCGTGGCCGTGGCCGACGCTGAAGCGATCGGCGGCCGCGATCGCCGCGCTGATCCAGGTCTTGGCGTTGCGCACGGCGCGCTCGAGATCCTCGCCTCTGGCGAGCCCCGCGGCAACCGCCGAGGACAGCGAGCAGCCGGTGCCATGGGTGTTGCGAGTGGCAACGCGCGGCGCGGCGAGCGCGATCGTGGTGCTGGCATCGACGAGATAGTCGATGCTCTCGGCGCCCTCGCCGTGCCCACCCTTGATCAGGACCGCCCGGCAGCCGAGCGCCAGCAGCCGGCGCCCCTGGCTTTCGATCTCGGCCTCGCTGGCCGCGACCGGTTCGCCGAGCAGAGCCGCGGCCTCAGGCAGATTGGGTGTGATCACCGAGGCCAGCGGCATCAGTTTGATGCGCAGGGCGTCGACAGCTTCGGACGCGAGCAGGCGATCGCCCGATGTCGCCACCATCACGGGATCGAGCACGACATGCCGGGGCGCCCAGCGCGACAGCGCGGCCGCGATCGCATCGATGCTGGCGGCTTGCGCCACCATGCCGATCTTGACCGCGCCGACCTCGAGATCGGAAAACACCGCGTCGATCTGCGCGGTGACGAATTCGGCGGGCACCGCGTGAATGCCGGTGACGCCGCGGGTGTTCTGCGCCGTCAGCGCCGTGATGGCGGACGCGCCAAAAACGCCGAGCGCGGCAAAGGTCTTCAGGTCGGCCTGGATGCCGGCGCCGCCGCTCGAATCGGAGCCGGCAATGGTCAGCGCGACGGGCGTCGTCATGGGGCGATCTTCCGCGTTTTCGAAGCCATGGCTCGTCCTAGCGCGCCTGCCCCGGCCCAGCAAGTTCGCTTGCTAAATCCGGCCGGGTTTGGCCTATTAGCCGCCAGATATGCTTTCGGAGTGACCGCGATGGTTCCCTTTTTCGTCCAGATCAAATGCAAGCTCGGCCAATCCTATGTGGTCGCCAATGCGCTTGCCGAAGCCGAGATCGCCTCCGAGATCTATTCCACGGCCGGCCAATACGACCTGCTGGTGAAGTTCTACGTCGACAACGACACCGATATCGGCCACTTCGTCAACGAGAAGGTGCAGGTGCTGCCCGGCATCCAGGACACCCTCACCATCATCACGTTCAAGGCGTTTGGCGCAAGTTGACCGTCCGGAAAAGGGCGGGCCCGATCAGGCGCCGCCCTCCTTGCGCTTGGGGCGCGGCGGACCGTCCACCGGCGGCAGCGATTTGAGATAGTCCGCCATCGCCGCGAGATCGTCGTCCGGCAATTGCGAGGTGTTCTTGATCACCCGCGTCATCGCGCCGCCGACGCTGTCGCCGTCGGGCAATTCGCCGGTCTTCAGGAAATAGGCAATATCCTTCGCGCTCCACTCGCCGAGGCCCTTCTGGGTGATGTTGGGCACCCACCCCTCGCCTTCCGGATTGGGTCCGCCGGCGAAGCGTTGTCCGGCGATGATGCCGCCAAGCGCATTGCGCGGGCTGTGGCATTCCGCGCAATGGCCAAAACTGTTGACGAGATAGGCGCCGCGATTCCACTGCGGCGACTTCGCGCTGTCGGCGACGAAGGGCTTGCCGTCCAGAAATAAGAATTTCCAGATGCCGACGTTGCGGCGGATGTTGAACGGAAAGCGCACGTCGTGGTCGCGCACCTTGCCTGCAACGGCCGGCAGCGTTTTCAGGTAGGCGAAGAGATCAAGCACGTCCTCGCGCCTGGCGTGCTGATAGGACGTGTAGGGAAAGGCCGGAAAATAATGCCGTCCGTCCGGCGAAACCCCGTGCATCACCGCGTTGACGAATTCGGCCTCGCTCCATTTGCCGATGCCGTCGGTCGGATCGGACGAGATGTTTGGCGCGTAGAACGTTCCGAACGGCGACTTGATCGCGATGCCGCCGCCGAGCCTGAGACGATCGGGCTGGTCGGGGACGGCATGGCATGAAGCGCAGCCGCCGGCGTTGAACATCACCTGCCCATTGGCAAGATCAGGGACGCGGGCAGGCGCGGTGCCGGCGGCCGCCACCACCGGCGCGCTGAGCCACCAATAGACGCCGGCTGCGGCGAGTGCGGCGAGCAGCGCCACGGAGATTGTTCGTCGCAATATGCGGTCCTTTCGTCGTCGCGGCGAAGCTTATGACCGATGTCCTCGCGGCTCCAGCCACGAAGAATTTAGCCCACCGCGGCCTGAAACGGGAATAAACTGAAATGCCGGCTGTTGGAAGTTTGGCGGCCCAAACGGGTTCAGCAGGGAGAAAAATCATGAACAAGATCGTCATCGCGATGTCAGTGCTTGGCGCCGTTGCTCTTGCAGGTTCGGCCAGCGCCGAAAAGCTGAAAGCAACGCTCGACGCCAAGTCCGAGGTCCCCGCAACGACCAGCAGCGGTACGGGAACGGCTGATCTGGATTACGACGCCGCCAGCAAGAAGCTGTCCTGGAAGGTCACCTATTCCGGTCTGTCCGGCCCCGCCACCGCCGCGCATTTCCACGGACCTGCCGAACCCGGCAAGAACGCCGGCGTTGCGATCCCGATTCCCGGCGCAGCCACCAGCCCGGCCGAGGGCTCGGCGACACTGACCGACGCGCAGGCGGCCGATCTGCTCGGCGGCAAGCTCTACGTCAACATCCACACCGCGGCCAATCCGGGCGGCGAGATCCGCGGTCAGGTGATGAAGTAACCTTCGCACAGACCAGCAAAAAGGGGGGGGGGCCGCGCCCCCCCCCGGTTTGGTTTAGCGGGCCCGGGGGCCGGCGGGCCACCCCACGGTGGGGCGCGGGGGGCGCCGGGGGGGGGGGGGGGGGGAAATAGGAGGGGGGGGGGGGGGGGGGGGGGGGGGCCGGGCGGCGCGGGGGGGGGGGGGG
>NZ_JBVVPL010000024.1:63722-65209 GCF_055807615.1 Bradyrhizobium sp. MV1.5
CCCCCCCCCCCCCCCCCCCCCCCCCCCCCCCCCCCCCCCCCCCCCCCCCCGGCGGGCCGCCCCCCCCCCCCCCCCCCCCCCCCCCCCGCCGCGCCCCGCGCCGCCCCCCCCCCCCCCCCCCCTTTTCGATTCCGCGTACGCTGGCGCAGGCGTCACACCTCAGGTTCGGCCGCGTTCAGCGCCTGTGCGAGGTCGGCGATCAAATCCGACGGGTGTTCGATGCCGATCGACAGCCGGATCGTGGAATCGAGCACGCCGATCTTCCGGCGAATGTCGGCGGGAACGCCGGAGTGGGTCATGGTGGCAGGAAGGCTCGCAAGCGACTCCGTTCCACCGAGGCTCACCGCCAGCTTGAGGATCTGCAGCGCGTTGAGGAATTTCATGGCGGCGGCCTTGCCGCCGACGATGTCGAACGAGAACGTGGACCCCGCCCCTGTGCATTGCCGCGCAAACACACGTCCGTCCGGCGACGCCGCGTCGTGATGACCGAGATAGTGCACCTTGGCCACTTTGGGATGATCGCACAGATAGTCCGCCACGAGGCGCGCATTCGCGTCGGCCTTTTCCATGCGCAGGCTCAGCGTCTCGAGCGAGCGGTTGATCATCCAGCAGGAATGCGGATCGAGCTGGGTGCCGATGGCGCCCCGTAGCGCCTTGATGCCTTTCACCACCACCTTTGCGCCGAGCGCGGCGCCCGCGATCAGATCGGAATGACCGCCGACATATTTCGTGAGCGAGTACAGGGAAATATCGGCGCCGTGCTCGATCGGCCGCTGAAACACCGGCCCGAGCAGCGTATTGTCGCAGGCGATGATCGGAACATGGCCTTGGGTCTTTCCGATGGTCTCCGCGACGCGCCGCATCATCGCGATGTCGACCAGCCCGTTGGTCGGGTTGGCCGGAGTTTCGATCAGGATCATCGAGACCCTTCCCTTGCGCATGGCCTCCTCCGTGGCCTGGCTGACCACGGCTTCATCGACGCCATCGGCGAAGCCGACGGCGCCGATCGACAGACGCGCAAGCGTGTTCGTCAGCAGGGTTTCGGTGCCGCCATAGAGCGGCTGCGAGTGCAGAATGACATCGCCGGGGCGGACGAACGCCAGGATCGTGGTTGCGATGGCCGCCATGCCGGACGAGAACAGCGCGCAGCTCTCGGTGCGCTCGTAGATCGCGAGCCTGTCCTCGACGATTTCGCTGTTGGGGTGATTGAACCGCGAATAGACCAGGCCCGCGCCCATTCCTTCCGGCGGCTCGCGTCGGCCGGAGACGAAATCGAAGAAGTCCTGCCCGTCCTCGGCCGTCTTGAACACGAAGGTCGAGGTCAGGAACACCGGCGGCTTGACCGCGCCTTCCGACAATTGCGGATCGTAGCCATAGGTCAGCATCAGCGTTTCCGGATGCAGCATATGGTTGCCGATGTGCGTCTTCGACGGGAACGGTTTGACCATGGCCTGTCTCGCTGTTGCTGATTGAGCTGCTCGCCGCGG
>NZ_JBVVPL010000024.1:65219-117186 GCF_055807615.1 Bradyrhizobium sp. MV1.5
ATGGAGCGCAGCGCAATCCGGGGCAGTCTGTCAGCTCGATAGGTCCCGGATTGCGCTGCGCTCCATCCGGGCTACGAATCTTTTTCTTCCGTCAGCCGTTCTTCACGCGAAACGTCTCGTGGCAGCCGCCGCATTCCTTGCCGATCGCGGGGAAATTCGCCTTGAGCGAGTCGATATCCTTGATCTTGCCCTTGGCCTCGCCAACGACCTTCGCGAAGCTCGCGACCTTGGCATCGAACCCGGCCTTGTCCTCCCAGACCTTCGGCGAGGCGCTGTAGTCGCCCTCGGGCTTCATGCCCTTTGCGCTCGCCGGAAACAGGTTCGGCAGCTTCTTGGCGGTGTCCTCGAACTGCGCCAGCGCGTTGTCCACCGTGGCCTGATCGTAGGGCTTCTCGCCCTTGACGATCGCCGCCACCGCGCCGGCGTTCTTGCCGTTGGCCTTCATCAGCATCTGGACCTCCTTGACGGAGTCCTGCTGCGCCCAAACCGCGCCCATACCGAGCAAAAGCGCGCCCCCAACAACCAACACTCGCTTCATTCGCAAAATCCCTTTCGTTGATACAGGATCGTGCCGACCCCTCAATGGGGCCAACACCGCCCGGCAGATTTCATTCCCGTGGAAGATTGTCACAGGCTGTGACGGCGATGGTGCTCGTTGACGGCGATCCACACCCGCTCCGGGGTTGCCGGCATGTCGATGTGGTCGATCTTGTACTCGCGCCAGAGCCCGTCAACGATGGCGTTGACGACGGCCGGGCAGGACCCGATCGCACCGGCCTCGCCCGCGCCCTTCACCCCCAACGGATTGGTCTTGCAGGGAACGTTGGCCGTCTCGAACACGAAGGCCGGTCCGTCCGCCGCGCGCGGTAGCGCGTAGTCCATGAAGGTCGCGGTGACGAGCTGGCCGTCGCCCGCGCCATAGACAACCTGCTCCATCAACGCCTGCCCGATGCCCTGCATGGCGCCGCCATGGACCTGGCCGGCCAGCAGCAGCGGATTGAGCGTCATGCCGAAATCATCGACGATCACGTAGTTGACGATTTTGATGATGCCGGTGGCCGGATCGATCTCGACCTCCGCGACATGGGTGCCGTTCGGATAGGTGCCGTCGGCGCTGGCGAAGGTCGCGCTCGCATTGAGCTTCGACGGATCGACGCCGGGACGCTTGGCGAGATCGGCGAACGAGATCGAACGGTCGGTGCCGGCGATGCGCACCAGGCCATCGGTAATCTCGAGGTCGCCGGCACTGGCTTCCAGCGCCTGCGCGGCGATCTCCTTGAGCCGCGCGCCGAGCTCGCGGGTCGCACGCTCGACGCTGACACCGCCTGACGGGATCGAAGCCGAGCCGCCGGTGCCGAGGCCCGTGGCGATCATGTCGGTGTCGCCCTGATGGACGTGCACGCGCTCGGGCGCCACGCCGAACTGCTCGGCAACGATCTGCGCGTAAGCGGTCTGATGGCCCTGCCCGCTCGACTGGGTGCCGATCAGGACGGTGATATCGCCATTGGGGTCCATCCGCACATTGGCGGTCTCCTCGCCCATGGTGCCGCAGACCTCGACATAGCTCGCAAGTCCGATGCCGCGGATCAGGCCGTTCTTCTTGGCCGCCTTGGCGCGCTTGCCAAACTCCTTCCACTCGGCGATCTCCATCGCGCGCTTCAGATGCGCGGCGAAGTCGCCGGAATCGTAGACCTTGCCGGTCGCGGTCTTGTAGGGCAGCGCCTTCGGCTGAATGAAATTCTTGCGGCGGATGGCATCCACCGTCATGTCGAGTTTCCGCGCGCAGGCATCCACAAGACGTTCGATGACGTAAGCAGCCTCGGGTCGCCCCGCACCGCGATAGGCATCGACCGGCACGCTGTTGGTGAAGATGGTGCGCACCCGGCAGTGGAACGCCTGGATGTCGTAGAGGCCCGGCAGCATGCCGGCGCCGCCATGCGGGATATAGGGTCCGAAGGTCGACAGATACGCGCCCATGTCGCCCATCAGGTCGCAATCCATCGCGAGGAACTTGCCGTCCTCGGCCAGCGCCATCTTCGCGGTGGTGACGTTGTCGCGGCCCTGCGCGTCGCCCATGAAATGCTCGGTGCGGTCGGCCGCCCATTTCACCGCCTTCTTCAGCTTTCGCGCGGCGACTGCCAACAGGGCGTATTCCCGATAGGGAAACAGCTTCGTGCCGAAGCCGCCGCCGACGTCGGGGCAGATCACCCGCATCTTGTCGGTCGGGATGTTGAGCACGTTCTGACAGAGGATGTCGCGCAGGCGATGGCTGCCCTGGCTGCCGACCGTCAGCGTCAGATGGTCGCGCTTGGCGTCGTATTCGCACACTGCCGCGCGCGTCTCCATGAAGTTCGCGACCACGCGCGGATTGACGATCGAGATCTCGGCCACCGCATGCGCTTTGGCAAACGCCGCTTCGGTCGCTTTCTTGTCGCCGATCGAGACGTCGAACAGGACGTTGCCGGGCTTGTCCGGCCAGACCAAGGCTGCGCCCTTCTTCACGGCGTTGACGACGCCGGTCACTGCCGGCAGCGGGCTCCATTTGACCTCGATCGCCTCGATCGCGTCGCGGGCCTGGTCGATGGTTTCGGCGACGACGAAGGCGATGGAATCGCCGACATGGCGCACTTCGTCCTTGGCGAGGATCGGGTAAGGCGGGCCCTTGAACGGGTCGGTCTCGAGATTGAACAGGCACGGCAGGTCGCCGAGATCGGCGACGTCGACCGCGGTCAGGATCAGCGCAACACCGGGCAAGCCGCGGGCGCGGCTCGCATCGATGGTGTATTTGGCATGCGCATGCGGCGAGCGCAGCATCAGGCAGCGCAAAGCGGCCTGCGGCGCATAATCGTCGGTATAGCGGCCCTTGCCGCGGATGAGCGCGTCATCCTCCTTGCGCAACACACTTTGGCCGACGCCGAACTTGATTGGGGCTGCCATTTTCTCATCCCGTTTCGCATGGTTGTTTTGCCGGCATATTGCCGTGGAAAAACTGGCAAGGCAAACGGGTTTAGGCGGTGGCACGTGATTGCAGGCAGGGGAACGCGCCGCGCCCGGTCACCCACCGGACTATCGCATATGGCAACCAGTGACCGTAGAACGAACTCGGCCTGCATGGTTCGAGACGCCCGCTTTGGCGGGCTCCTCACCATGAGGGTTTAACATCTCGCCGCAAAACGCGACCTCATCCTGAGGGCCCACCATAGGCGGGCGTCTCGAAGGATGGGCCGCGAAGAAGCAGTCAGCCAAGCTCCTCAAAACCTACATCCCTCCGCGGCTCCATAGATAGGTTGCGCTATTTCTCAACGTATCGATCGCTCGCTGAGGCGAGATATAGTCGACCTCGCCACGCGTCAGGCCCATATCCATCAGCTCCCTGTCACTCAGGTCCTGCAAGGCGATTTGTGGCCGCTGCCGCCAGCGCCACTCCTGGAGCGCACGCCAGTATTGCGCGAGCAAGCCTGGGATGCTGCGCGTCGATGCAAGTTCGAGCGGCAGCCTCTCAGTCTCGGAAGTGATGTTCGTCTGTTGGGGTGGCATCGGACGCTCCTGCAGTTGTGCCGGCAGGGAAGCGTGGCCAAACAAAAGGCCCCGTCCGATGCCGGCGGGGCCTGGTGAAAAGATGTCGTCGTCGAATTCTTAGCGCGCGACTCCTTCCACGGCCCAGCCGAAGCGGGTCACGTGAATGCAGTTGAGTTTGCGCACGGATTTGATCATGCGCTGCGATTACCACAGCAATCGCGCAAAATCAAGAGATGTGTAGAGGTTCGCTGCATCCTGGGGGCGAGTCCCTACCTGAGGGTGCCGGGCGCCGAAGCCGACGACGCCCGTCAACGCCCTTCAAGACTTCGTCTGCTTCGCTTCCAGGTATCGTGCGAAATTGTCGAGGATGGCCCGCCAACCGCCTTGCTGCTGCTCGACCGAGTGCGTCGATTCGCCATCGAAGACAACCCGGACCAGAACGCCCTTCGGGCCGGGCACAAACTCGACTTCGGCTTTTCGCTCACCGAACGCGTACTCGATCCGCTTGTGCTCGATGATTTTCGTGTAGGTACCGGCGAAGTCAAAGCCCATGCTGCCGTCCTTGGCCTCCATGCGCGATGAGAAGACACCGCCTTCTCGCAGGTCGACGGTCGCCTTGGTCGTATGCCAGTCGTCGGACGCGGCGTTCCACTTCATGATGTCGGCGGGCGTCGTATAAGCGCGCCAGACCTGATCGATGGCGGCTGCGACGTTGGTTTCGACGGTGATCCTCATAAACAGTGCTCCTGGTTCGATTTTTGCCGGCTCGAGGTGACGGCATCACGTCAATTGTGCAGGGTCCATCCACCGCACTTCCGAGATGTGTCCATCCAAGGACGATCGAGATTGGCCCGTGCCGACAAGGTCGAGCCGTCCATGCGTTGAAAATATGAAAAAGCTAGCCGCGCACCAGCGAGACCAGCCAGCGGCGGCCGAACAGCACAAGGATGGCGAGCGCATAGACGATGCTGCCCCCGCCGGCCAGCAGAAGCAGCGTCAATTCATCCCGGAAGTGCATCGCGCCCAACGAAGGACCACCGAAGCGCGCGATGAGCCAGAAGGCGGCGGCCAGGATGAGCCCCGTCACCAGGAATTTGACGAGCGACAACAGCCAGGCGCGGTCCAGCACGAGAAAACCTCGCCGCACCGCGAAGAACAGCACCAGCAGCAGGTTGGTCCAGACACCGACGGCCGTTGCCAACGCAAGGCCGATCTGGGCCAGCGATCCCATCAAGGCGACCTTGAGGGCGACGTTGACCGCGATGCCGGTCAGCGACGCCCGCACCGGCGTCGCCGTGTCCTTGCGCGCATAAAACGTCGCGACGGCACTGCGGATCAGCACGAAGGGGATCAGACCGATGGCATAGGCCGCGAGCGTGGCGCCGGCGGCGGCGGCATCGGTTTTCGAGAATGCCCCGCGGGCGAACAGCGCGCGCATGATTGCGTCGGGCACGGTGAGGAAGGCGGCGACGAACGGCACCGAGAACAGCAGCGTGAAATCGAACGCACGGCGCTGCGCCTTCATCGCGCCATCATGATCGTTCGCCGTGATCCGCCGCGACATCTCCGGCAGCAGCACCGTGCCGATGGCAATGCCGATCACGCCGATCGGGAGCTGGTTGAGGCGGTCGGCATAGTAAAGCGCCGACAGGGCGCCGGCGGGCAGGAAAGTCGCGATGATGGTGTCGGCAAACAGCGCGAGCTGCGTGCCCATCGAGCCCAGCGTCGCCGGCCCGAGTGCCCTGAAGAATGCGCGGACGTCTTCGTCGAGCTTGAGCGGCGCAAAGCGCGGCAGGCCGCCATGGCGGGCGAGATCGCCGGCGAGCAGGACATATTGCAGGAAGCCGGAGATCAGGACACCCCAGGCGGCGGCGTGGCCCGCGCTGGGAAACCAGGCGGCAAGCGCCAGCGTCATCATCATCGAGATGTTGAGGAAGATCGACGCGGCTGCGGCGCTGGCGAAGCGCTGCATCACGTTGAGCATGCCGCCATAGAGCGTCACCAGCGTGATCAGCAGCAGATAGGGAAAGGTGATCCGGGTCAGCTCGATCGCGAGCTTGCGTTGCTCGGCGTCCTCGGAAAATCCGGGCGCCAAAATGCTCATGGCCTGCGGCATGAACAGCCAGGCGACGATCAGCAGCACCACCTGGGAGGCCAGCAGCAGCGTGAAGATGCGGTCGGCGAACAGCCTTGCCGCCCCCTCCCCGCGCTCGCCATGGACGTGCGCATAGGCCGGCACCCAGGCGGCGTTGAAGGCCCCCTCGGCGAAGATCGCACGGAAATGATTGGGCAGCCGCAGCGCCACGAAAAAGGCGTCGGCCACAGGGCCGGCGCCGAGGATCGCCGCGAGCATGATGTCGCGGGCAAATCCCGTCAGCCGCGAGAGCAGCGTGTAACCACCAACCGTGAAGATACGTCCGAGCATGCGACTGTTTTAGAGACTTATCGAACAGAGGTCGATTGCATCTTGCGATGCGCATTGCTGTGCCCTCTCCCCTTGTGGGAGAGGGCAGCGCCGCAAGTAGACACAAACTCGATAGGGTGAGGGGTCTCTCTCCCAGCTTTCGATGCGGAGAGAGACCCCTCACCCGTCTCGCCGCTTTGCGATAGCCGATGCGATGCATCGGCGTCCTTAAGAACGGCGGCCGAAAGCCGCCTCTGCCACCCTCTCCCACAAGGGGAGAGGGTAAGAACGGCGAAATCAGGTTGAAAGCGCGCCGCGCACGGCCGCGATGATTCGCTCCTGATCGGCTTCGGTCAGATAGGCATGCATCGGCAGGCTGATGACGTCCTGCGAGAGGCTCTCGCAGCCCGACAGGCCGCCTTCTGCGACCGGGTACTGCTTGTAGGCGGTCTGCTGATGCATCGACTTGCCGTAATAGATCGCCGTCGGCACGCCCTGGGCCTTCAGCGCGGCGGCAAAGCCGTCGCGGTCGGTGCCCTCAGGAAGGCGGATCGTGTACTGCGCCCACACCGAAGTGTTGCCGGGAGCCACGCGCGGCACGGTGACCACATTGCTGAGACCGCGCGCGTAGCGCTCGGCGACTTTGTTGCGGGCGGCGATCTCGTCGTCGAAGATCTTCAGCTTCTCGATCAGGATCGCGGCCTGCATGGTGTCAAGCCGGGCGGTCAGGCCGAGGCGGACGTTGTCGTATTTGTCGACGCCCTGTCCGTGCACGCGGATGCTGCGCAGCGTCGCCGCGAGCTCGTCGTCATCGGTGAAGATCGCGCCGCCGTCCCCGAAGCAGCCGAGCGGCTTTGCGGGAAAGAAGCTGGTCGCGGTGGCGAGCCCAAAGGTGCCGAGCTTGCGGCCCTTGTAGCTTGCGCCAAAACCTTGCGCTGCGTCGTCGAGCACGAACAGGCCTTCGGCCTTGGCGATCTCGGCGATGGCGTCATGATCGGCGGGCTGTCCGAACAAATCGACCGGAATGACCGCGACAGGCTTGAGGCCGGCCTTGCGGGCGGTTGCGATGCCGCGCTTGAGCGATTCCGGGCTCATGTTGAAGGTGGCTTCGTCGACGTCGACATAAACCGGCGTCGCGCCGGTCCGCGCCACCGGCGAAGCCGTCGCGATGAAGGTGAAGGACGGACACAACACGGCGTCGCCCGGCCCGACATTCTTCGCCATCATCACCATCAGGATCGCGTCGGTGCCGCTGGCGCAGCCGATGACGTGCTTGGCGCCGCAATAGGCCGCAAGCTGCTTCTCGAGCTCGGCGACTTCAGGGCCGTTGACGAACTGACAATGATCGAGAACCCGCTTCACGGCGGCATCGAGCGAATCGCCGAGCCGGCGGCGCTGCGAGGCGACGTCGATGAAGGGAATGGGTTCGGAACGCAGATGCTGGTTCATGGCCTGGTTCTTGGAGCCTTCTTGGCTAGTCGACATGGAAAGTGTTCAGCCCGCGACGCGGCGCGGACCCTTGCGGGCAGACGACGTGGCCGCGGGCCGCGACGGCGTTTCCAGGCACTGCGTCGCGATCTCGAGGCTGGCGACGCCTTCGTCGCCGGTGACCGCCGGCGTCTCGCCGTGACGCACGGCCTTGAGGAACGCGATCAGTTCGGCGCGGAGCGGCTCGTCATGGCCGACCGGCAGATGCCGCATCGAATAGCTGCCGTCAGGCTTGAAGCCGAAACATTCGGTGACCTGGCGCGTCAGGAGATCGCCCATCACGTATTTGCCGCGGGTCGCGACCGTGACGCTGCGCGCCTTGAACGGCGTCAGCCAGTTGGTGTTGATGTGCGCGAGCACGCCGTTGGCAGTCCGGAACTGCAAGAGCGCGATGTCCTCGCGCTCGGCGACCGCGCTCGACAATTGCGGCTGCACCTCGACGATGTCGGACTCGGTGAACCAGCGGATCAGATCGATATCGTGCACGGCAAGATCGATGACGACGCCGACATTGGACATGCGCGGCGGGAACGGGCCGACGCGCGTGATCGCGATCGACAGAATGTCCTCGCCCGCGATCGCCTGCTTGACGGCGGCGACCGCCGGATTGAAGCGCTCGACATGGCCGACCATCAGCGTCACGCCGGCCTTTTGCGCAGCAGTGACGATCTCGCGGCCTTCCGCGACCGTGGACGCAATCGGCTTCTCGACCATCACGTGGATGTTCTTCGCGATGCAGGCGAGCGAGACCTCGTGATGCAGATGGGTCGGCGCCGCGATGGTGACCGCGTCGACGCCTTCGGCCAGCAGCTGGTCGAGCGTCTCGAAGCTCGCGCAATTGGCAAGCTCCATCGCCCGGGTGCGATGTGCCGGCGAAGGATCGACGACGCCGACGAGGCTGACGCCGGGAAGACCCGCGAGCACGCGCGCGTGGTTGCTGCCCATCACGCCGGCGCCAATGACGCCGACGCGCAAGCCGGCCTTTGCCGGTGCAGATCCTGTGGAACTCATTTGAGCAAACCCCGATTCAACGCAAATCCCCGGGGCGCTTCTAGCACGGACGCCACATTTGTGGCGAATGCGGAGCTAGCGGTCCGGACACGATTTGATTCAAAAAGTTACACGTTCCCCGGGCCTTAAGCCTCTGAAAGAGACCACTCTTTTGGCCCGGGTCGCGTGATTCGGAGTGTGCTGGTTACGACCTTTGGTAGTCGTCTTCAATCCGGATGATGTCGTCTTCCCCGAGATAGCTTCCAGTCTGGACCTCGATCAGCTCCAGCATGATTTTACCGGGGTTCTCCATCCGGTGCACCGCGCCCATCGGGATGTAGATCGACTCGTTCTCGTGCACGCTTTTGACGGTCTCGTTGACGGTGACGCGGGCCGTGCCGCGGACCACGATCCAGTGCTCGGCACGATGATGGTGCTTCTGCAGCGACAGCCGCCCGCCGGGCTTGACCACGATGCGCTTGACCTGGTGGCGCTCGCCATTGTCGACCGATTGGTAGCTGCCCCAGGGCCGATGCACCCTAAGGTGCTCCTCGGTGACCTTCGGTGCGACCGCCTTCAGTTTCGTGACCAGCCGCTTCAGCCCGTTGGCATCCTTCTGGCGCGAGACCAGCACCGCGTCCGCAGTCGCAACCACAATGAGATCGTCGACGCCTTCGAGCGCGACCAGCGCGGCATCGGTGGTGACGTTGCAGTTGCGGGAATCCTCGAACACGGCGGTGCCGTGTGCGGCATTGCCTTGCGCATCCTTGTCCGACAATTCCCACACCGCGTGCCAGGAGCCGACGTCGGACCAGCCGCACGACACCGGCACCACCGCGGCGCGCGCGGTCTTCTCCATCACCGCATAGTCGATCGAGATCGCCTTGGCCGCGCCGAACGCCTCGGGCTCCAGCGTCACGAAGCCGAGATCGCGGCCGGCATTGCTCACGGCATTGGAAATCGCCTCGACGCTCGCCGCGTCGACCTTGCGGTATTCGTCAAGCAACACAGTGGCGGGGAACATGAAGTTGCCGCTGTTCCAGAGATAGCCGGAATTGACGTAGTCGGCCGCCTTCACCGCATCCGGCTTCTCGACGAAGCGCGCGACCGCGTGCACCTCGCCGGAGATGACCTCGCCCGGGCTGATATAGCCGTATTCGGTCGCCGGCCGTTCCGGCTTGACGCCGAAGGTGACGATGCGCCCGGCGCTCGCGGCGGTGAGGCCTTCGCGGCACGCCGCGACGAAGGCGGCATTGTCCTGCACCACGTGGTCGGCGGCGAGCGCGAGCACGATCGCCTCACTCGAGCGGTTCTGCGCGAACACCGCGCCGGCTGCGATCGCCGGGCCGGAATCGCGCCGCATCGGCTCGAGGATCACGTCGGCCTCGATGCCGATTTCCGCGAGCTGCTCCAGCACCATGAAGCGATAGGACGCATTGGTGATGACGATCGGGCGATCGAACAGCGAGGCCTCCGAGACGCGCAACAGCGTGTCCTGGAAGGTCGAGCGCGTGCCGAACAACGGCAGGAACTGCTTGGGGCGCACCTCGCGCGAAGCCGGCCACAGCCGCGTTCCGGCGCCGCCGCACATGATCAGGGGGATAATGCGTTTGTCCATCGTCATTTCAAACCTTGAAGTCGTCCCGATACCAGGTGACAAAATTATGAACTCCGTGCGCGATCGGCGTTGACGGTGCAACGCCGGCGTCGCGCGTCAGATCATCGACATCCGCGAACGTTTCCAAGAGGTCTTCCGGCCGCATCGGCAGCAATTCTTTGATCGCCGTCCGACCCAGCTCCGGCTCCAGAACTCCGACGACGTGCGTCAGCTCTTCCGGATGGTGGTTGCCGACATTGTAGAGCTTAGACGGCGCATTTGCGGCAGCCGGGTCATCCGCGGGCACCAGGCCGGTGAAATCGGCGGCACCCGTGACCAAATCACCTGATCTCTCATCCTGTTCCCAAGGACTGCTTCGCCCGATCCGTCGCTCGATCTTTCACCCGCGGCGCCTCTTTAGCCTCCGCGTCGACGGGGTCGCAATAGCCCCGCCGCCCTGCATTCGGGCTCCTGATCACCGCTATTGCAAGATCGACGCCAAAACCATACCAAAGCGGCCGAATTCGGCGCCCTGCGTCGGGTTGCTCCAAAACCCTTGTTCATGCGGGCGAAATGCGCCGAATCCTGCTGTCGACGGCCAAGATCCTGATTTCCGGAGCGCTGCTCTACCTGGCGCTCCGCAAGGTCGATCTGTCCGAACTGTTTTCGCGCTTCACCGTGACCAGCCTGTTCTGGATCGGCTCGGCGATCGCCATTGCATTCCTGCAAATCTTCGTCGGCGTGTTGCGCTGGCGCGAGGTCAGCGCCGCATGCGGCGCCCCGCTCGAGCTCGGCCGGGCCATACGCTACAACGTGATCGGATCGTTTTTCAACCAGACCCTGCCGTCGGCGATCGGCGGCGATGCGGTCCGGCTGTGGCTCGTCGCGCGCGCCGGCGCCGGCTGGCGCGCTGCGACCTACTCGATCTTCGTCGATCGCGCGATCGGCTTGATCGCGCTCGCGATCATCATCGTCGCGAGCCTGCCCTGGAGCTACAGCCTCATCGCCGATCCGCACGGGCGCTCGGCGCTGCTGCTCGTCGACCTCGCGGCGCTCGCGGGTGGTCTCGGCTTCCTGGTCTTCGGCGCGCTGAAATGGCACTGGCTGAGAACCTGGTGGGCCACGCATCACATCCATGCCTGTGCCGTGATCGCCAACCGCGTGATCTTCAGCCGCTCGCGCGGACCGGCCGTCGTGATCCTGTCGCTCGCCGTGCATGTGCTGGCGGTCGTGGTCGCCTGGTGCGTCGTGCAGTCGATCGCTGCGCCGGTCGGATTCAGCGACGTCTTTATGCTCGTGCCGCCGGTGATGCTGATCACGATGATGCCGATCTCGATCGCCGGCTGGGGCGTGCGTGAAGCCACCATGGGCCTCGCGTTCGGCTTCGCGGGGCTGGCCGCCAACGAGGGGGTCAACGTCTCGCTGCTGTTCGGCGCCGTGTACTTCATCGTCGGCGCGATCGGCGGCCTGGTCTGGATCCTCAGCGCCGAGAAAGCCGCGCAGGGATCGGCGCCGCTCGGGGTGCCGGAGTGAACGCGGCCATCGATGCGCTCGGCGCCGTACCCTCGCTGCTTGCCGTTGCGATTGCCGCGTTGGTGTCGGGCGTCATCACCTGGACCAGCCGCCCCCTGCTCCAGCGTTACGCATTGGCGCGGCCCAACGCGCGGTCCTCTCATCGCATCCCGACCCCGCAGGGTGCGGGTATCGCCGTGATATCAGCGACGCTGCTGGTCGCATCAGCCTGGGCAGTCTGGGCGAACGTCGCGATTCCGCCGACGCTGATCGCTGCGACGGTGTTGATCGCCGTGGTCGGATTTGCCGACGACATCGTGTCGCTGCCGGTGCTGGTACGGCTCGTGCTGCAGGCCGCAGCCGTCGGCGCCGTCGTGTTCACCACGCCCGAGACCGCGCGCATCGTGCCGGCGCTGCCGCTCGCGCTGGAGCGCGGACTGATCCTGCTGGCAGGCGTGTGGTTCGTGAACCTCGTCAACTTCATGGACGGACTCGACTTGATGACGGTGGCGGAAGTCGTGCCCGTCACCGCGGCGCTGCTGCTGCTGGGATTGCTCGGCGAGCTGTCGTGGCCGGCCGCGCTGATCGCCGCGACGCTGTGCGGCGCCATGCTCGGCTTTGCGCCGTTCAACAAGCCGGTCGCAAAAGTCTTCCTGGGTGATGTCGGCAGCCTGCCGATCGGCCTTTTGCTCGGCTGGTGCCTGCTCGAGCTCGCCTGGCGCGGGCAACCCGCCGCAGCGCTGTTGCTGCCGGCCTATTACCTCGTGGATTCCACCATCACGCTGTTTCGGCGGGTCGCCAGGCGCGAGCAATTCTGGTCGGCGCATCGCTCGCATTTCTACCAGCGCGCCACCGACCACGGCTTCACGGTCTCTCGCGTGATCGGGGAGGTGTTCGCGCTCAATCTCGTGCTCGCGGGGCTTGCCATCGTCACCGCTCGCGCCGGCTTGGCGACGATCACGTTGATCGCGCTGCTGGCGGGCGCAATCGCGATCAGCATCGTGCTGCGGCGATTCTCCCGTCCTCAAGCGTCCTGAGCCATCAGCGCCAGCCGCAGCCCCTCGTCGAGAGACACCTGCGGCTGCCACCCGGTCGCGATCGCCTTGGCGAGGTTGAGCTCGAGCGAACCGATCAGGCTGTCCTGCGTATCCTGCCGGCCCATCACGCTCAGCAGCGTGCTGAGCAGCTCCGGCGGCATGCCGAACAGCCGCGAGTTCTTGCCGGCAGCCTTGGCCAGCCGCGCGATGAACTCGGGCGTCGAGACCTGCTCCCTGTCGGCCACCAGGAAGATCTCGAAATTGCTCGCGGGATCTGGATGAGAGAGCCGGCGCAGGATGAACGACGACAGGTTCTGCACGGCAAGGAAGGCGCGGTGATTGCGGATCGCCGCAAAGGGCAGCGGCAGCCCGAGGTTCACTGCGCGCGTCAGCAGCGCGAAATTGCCCTTGGCGCCCGCACCATAGACCAGCGGCGGCCTGATCACCGAGACCTTCATGGCGCTGTCGCGCGCCAGCGTCTTCAAGCCCGCTTCGGCCGCGGCCTTGGACATGCCGTAGAGACCGCGCGGCGTCAGGACATCGTCCTCGCTGAACGGCGCGCGGCCCTCATTGCTGCGACCGTGCACGAGAACGGTGCTGATGAAGATGAACTGGTGCACGCCGGCTGTGGCCGCGCTGCGCGCCAGGTGCAGCGTGCCGGCGATGTTGACGTTGCGGTAGAGCTGGACCGCATGCTCTTCGTGCTTGTGATGCACCCGCGCGGCGAGATGAACGACAGCGTCGACCCCTTGAAGCGCGGCTTGCCAGTCGGTTTCCGGTCCGACGGTTTCGATCACGACCTCGTCGTCCAAGCCTTCCGGTCTGCGCACCGCGCGGCGGATCGACCATCCCTCGCGCGCCAGCGCGGGCACGACATGACGGCCGACGAAACCGCTCGCACCGGTCACCAGCACGACTGGCTTGCGCTCGTTCATCGTTGCTCCGCCAGTTCGGGGTTGCGCAACAATTCGTCGATCAGGGCGGCATAGGCGTTCATCGCGGTGACGCGATCGAACTTCGCCGCCGCCTTCACCGCGCGCTCCGCAATGGGGACACCGTCGGAGCATGACGCCGCGCGGATCGCCTCGGCCAGTTGATCGGCACGGCCGGGCGTCACGACCCAGCCCAGCCCGTTCTCCACCACCGTCAACGCGGCCTCGGCCTCCGGTTCGGAGACCAGCACCACGGGACGGCCGACCGCCAGCAGATTGTAGAACCGGCTCGGCACCGACACCCCCGCAACGTCCTTCCGGTACGGAATGATCCAGAGATTGGCCGCCGTCAGGAAGGCCTCGAGCTCGGCATCCTCGACCCGCCCCACGAAGGAGACATTGGGCAAGTTCGCCTCAGTCTGCAACTGCTTCAACCGCTCGAAGCCGATGCCCCAACCGGAGAGCAGGAAGTGGATGCCAGGCTCGGCCCTCAAAAGGCGCGCCGCCTCGAACACGATCTCCGGATCATGGGTGAAGCCGAGATTGCCCGACAGGCCGACAACGAAATCCGCCGAGAGCGCTGTGCGGAACGGATTGTCCGCCGTCACTGGCCGGGGTGCGGCCGCGAGCGTCGCCCAGTTCGGGATGAAGCGGATCTTGTTCCGCGTCATGCCGGAATAGCTCAGCAGCGGCCGTTCCGCATCGCGGCCGATGGTGACGACGGCATTGAGCGCGCGGAACATCAGGCTGTTGGCGGCGCGCATCGTCATGGTCACGATGGAACCGGGCTTCAGCAGGCCCGCCATCACCAGCACGTCGGGGAAGAGGTCGTGCATGATCAGCGCCGAGCGCGCGCCCTTCAGCTTCGCCGCCGCCGCGACCGCGTAAGGCAGCATGAACGGTGCGGTGACGGTGAGCACGACGTCACCTCGCCTCAGCTCCCGTGTCAACGCCAGGAACGTTCGCACCGCGAACAGCAGCTCGGAGGCGCCGCGCCGCACCAGCGCCGCCTTGCCCGTCATGCGGTTCTTGACGGCGACGATGCGCGGCTTGCCCGGGCCGGTCTGCGAGGCCGGCAACGCGCCTGATGAGCCCGACAGCACAACGACCTCGTGATCCCCGGCGATGCGGCAGGCGATCTCGGCCATGATCGCCGCCGTCGTGCTCGGATCAGGCGGGTAATGCTGGCTCGCCACGACGATCTTGCCCCGAGGCTGCATGATCAGGCCGCGGTCGACCCGAATTCCGGAATCGCGTCCTTCAGGATGGTCCTGATGGTGGCCCGATCGTCGCGCGCGATCGCCTGCTCCAGCGCCGCAATCCATTTGCGCAGCGTCTGCATCGGCGGCTCGTTCGGCTGCGCAGCCATGATGCCGGGAACGCCGATCTCGCGGGTCGGCTCCTCGGAGGCGAACAGGATTTCGTGCAGGCGTTCGCCGGGCCGCATGCCCGTGAACACGATTTCGATGTCGTAGCCGGGTTGCAAGCCCGAGAGACGGATCATGCGCTCGGCGAGATCGACGATCTTCACCGGCTGGCCCATGTTGAGCACGTAGACCGACACGTCCGAGCGCTGCGTTCCGAGCGCATGCGTTGCCGCCGTGATGACGAGATCGCAGGCCTCCCGGATGGTCATGAAGTAGCGGACCATGTCCGGATGCGTGACCGTCACGGGACCGCCCGCATCGATCTGGGCCTTGAACTTCGGCACCACCGAGCCGTTCGACGCGAGCACATTACCGAACCGGACCGAGATCAGCCGCATCGACCGCCTGGCGCCGCCGTGAACCGCCGCAAGATCATGGTCGAGCGCCTGGCAATACATCTCGGCGAAGCGCTTGGTCAGGCCGAGCATCGACACCGGCTCGATCGCCTTGTCGGTCGAGATCATCACCATGGCTTCGGCGCCGGCGCTGTGCGCGGCATCGGCAACGTTGATCGAGCCGAAGATGTTGGTCTTGACGCCCTCGCTCCAGTCGCGCTCGAGAATCGGCACGTGCTTGAGCGCGGCGGCATGGAACACGATGTCCGGCTTGAACTCGGCCATCAGGCGCATGATGCGCTCACGGTCGCGGATGTCGGCGATCCGCCCTTCGATCGAAGCAGCGGTGCCGAGCGCCGCGAGCGTTTCGGTGATCGCGTAGAGCGCCGGCTCGGAATTTTCCACGATCAGAAGGCGCGCGGCGCCGAACGCGACGACACGCTCGCAGATCTCGGAACCGATCGAGCCGCCTCCGCCGGTGACGATCACCGCCTTGCCCTCGATCAGGGCCTCGAGCCGCGCATAGTCGATCTTTTCGCTCGGCCGCAGCAGCAGGTCCTCGACGGCGACGGCCGTGAGCCGTGGCGTATCGCCGCTCTCGAGCGAGGGCATGCGGCTCACGATCACGCCGAGCTTGCGCGCCCGCATCAGGATCGATTCGGGATGGGCCTCCGGCTCGAACGCCGTCGGCGTCATCACGACGCGCGCGATCGGCTTGCCGCGCTTGGTGAAGTCGGCGATGACATCCTCGATGTCGTCGACGCCGCCCAGAACCGGGACGTTGCGGATCAACTGGCCGCGATCGGAACTCGACGGCGAGAGCAGGCCGACCGGCCAGATGCGCTTGATCGCCCCGCTCTCGATTCCGCGCAACAGCACCTCGGCATCCGCGGCGCGGCCGATCAGCAGCGTCGGCGCGGCATCACCGGTGCGGGCGTGACGCCGAACCCGCGTATAGCGGAAATAGCGGTAGGCCATGCGCAACGCGCTGAGGAAGGAGATCTCGAGGAACCAGTAGAGGACGATGGTCACCTTGCCGAGGAAGAAGGCGCCGCGGACGTTGGGGGCGACGAAGATATAGTCGAGCACCAGGAGTGCAACCGTCAGCACGGTCGCGACGCGGATGATGTTCAGCGCGTCGGGCAGCGAGATGAAGCGCCATTTCGTCGTGGTCAAGTTGAAGACGAAGAACACGACCACGCTGAAGGCGAGGAAATAGGGCAGGATCTGGATCAGCAGCGGCAGGCGGTCGAAGAAGCCGTCGCCGCCCTCGAAGCGCAGATAGAAGGCGGCGAACAGCGCCGCCGTGGTCGCCAGCAGGTCGTGGAGCGCGATCATGAAATTGCGCAAGGTGAGATGCGAAAGACGCGTCATCCGCTGACCGAAAATCCAGTAAGATGCAACCTGATCGCGCTGATAACCCATCTCGGCCGGACATGCCAGTCAAGGCTTGCCGGTCAAGGTTTGCCGTCGGCCGGCCGTTCAGGAACCGTCTTCGCCCCGGCCTGCTGGGCCCGGATCACCATGCCGCCGGCAACGCCGACACCGATGACGTACATCCAGCCCTCGTGGAAGTCGAACAGATGGGAGTTGAACAGCGAGGTGAAGACGTTCTGGACCACGACCAGGAGGCCGACCCAGTTTGCGAGCCCGTCGCCGCGAAACAGCAGCAGGTGCAGGATCCAGATGGCGTAGAGAGCGGCGACCCCGATGATGCCCCATTGCACGGCCACGTTCAGCGTCTGGTTATGCGGGTTGCCGATCACCTCCGCGGATGCCTGATACAGAGCATCGCCCGGCGTCGCGGCACGTTCGAACAATCCGCGCGTCGAGCCCGTGCCGTGCCCCTTAACCGGCGCCTCCGCGAAGAAGCCGAGGGATTTTCGCCAGAATTCGAGCCGCAAGCCGGCCGAGGTCGGCGCGCCTTTTTCGACATAGCGCGTGTAGTCGCTGGCAAAGCTGTCGGCGGTCTTGCGCAATTGCGGCGAGGCCTGCCAGGCGAGAACCGCGCCCACGAGCAGGGCGGCGGAGATGATCGCGATGCTGCGCCATCTCAGATGAAGCAACGCAAACACACCGAACAGGATCGGAATGGTGAGGAGCGCGGTGCGCGATACCACCACGAACACCATGTTGACGAAGAAGGCGAGCGCAAGCGCCGTGAGCAGCCCGGCGATCCAGTAGCGATTCTGGCGCAGCAATTGCACGATCGGATAGGCGAGCGCGACCGCGCAGAGCGTGAACTCCTGGCTCTGGTCGATGTAGTTCTTGACGAAGATGCCGCGCTCGACGCGGTCGGATTTAAGCGCGAGCTCTGGGTAGAAGGCGACGAGCCAGGACATCACCGACAGCAGCGCGCAGGACACCAGGAAGGCGACGAACACCCAATGTCCGCGCGGCGAGCGCGCAAAATGATAGAGCAGGACCGGCAGCACCAGCAGCTTGACCGTCGGATTGACCGCGTAGAAGCGCGCGCCCCAGGCCGCGTCCGACCATAGCGTCCCGACCAGCGCGAGCAGGACCAGCGCAATCGGCGCCGCGCAGATCGGACGCTTGAGCGATTGCAGGAACTCACGGCCGTCGAGGAACGGCACCATGCAGAGCAGCATCAGGACATTGAAGATCGCCGCAAGCGACGTCGACCATGGCAGCGAGGCCGCAGTCAGGATCGCAAACAGATCGACCGTCTCGGACCAGGCCGCCGGACTGCGCAGACGCCGCCACAGCAACTGGCCGGTCGTCTCCCCGGCGAGCGTCGTCACTTGCCCTCTCCCCGCGCGCGATGAACCAGCGCCGTCGTGCTGAAGCCCTGGAGAATGTCGACCAGCACCACGGTCCCGCCCGCCGCCTCGACGACCTCATGGCCGACCACCTGTTCGCGGGTGTAATCGCCCCCCTTGATCAGCGCGCTCGGCTTGATGCGAGTGATCAGGTCGATCGGCGTATCCTCATCGAAAATGACGACGAGATCGACGGCTTCGAGCGCCGCCAGCACTTCCGCACGCGCTCGCTCGTCCTGAACGGGGCGGTCGGCGCCCTTCAGCCGCCGTACCGAGGCGTCGCTGTTCAGGCCCACGATCAGGCGGTCGCAGGCGGAGCGCGCCGCTGTCAGCACCTTGACATGGCCGGGATGCAGGATGTCGAAGCAGCCATTGGTGAAGCCGACGCGCTGGCCTTGCTTCTTCCATTCCGCAAGCTGCGCGTCGAGCGCACCGGGCTCGAGCACGATCTTCTCCTCGGCCGCGAGATAGGCATGCGGCAAGATCTTTCGCTTCAGCTCGGCCACACTCACGCTGGCAGTGCCCTGCTTGCCGACGGCGACGGCGGCCGCGGCACTGGCCATGCGCAGCGCCGTGTCCCAGTCCGCGCCGGTGGCAAGCGAGACCGCGAGCGCCGCGGCAACGGTGTCGCCGGCGCCGGAGACGTCGCGCACCTTGACGGGAAACGCCGGAACGTGAACGGCCTCGCCGTTGCGCGGCACCAGCGTCATGCCGTGCTCGCCTTGGGTGACCAGGATCGCTTCGCAATCGGCGAGCCGCATCACGTCCTCGCTGGCGTCGACGATGCTCTGCGGCGTGTCGGCGCGGCTTCGGGTCGCTTCCGAAAATTCCTTGCGATTGGGTGTGAGCAGCGTCGCGCCGCGATAGATCGCCCAGTTCAGGCTCTTGGGATCGACGATCACCGGCTTGCCGAGTTTTCGCGCGGCGTCAATGGTGTGGCGGATGACGCGGGCGGTCAGCACGCCCTTGGCGTAGTCGGACAGCAGCACGATGTCGGCGCGCGCGATCTGCGGCAGGATCGCATCGATCAGCTTGGTCTCGATCGTATCGGAAGCAGGCTGTGCCTGCTCCCAATCCGCACGCAGCATGTGCGTGGAAAAATGCTCGGAGACGAAACGCACTTTTCGCGTGGTCGGACGCGAGGGATCGCACACCAGCACGCTTTCGATGGCGCCCTGCTCCGCAAGCGTCGAGGCGAGCTGCCTGCCCGCATCGTCCTCGCCGACGAGGCCGACGAAGATGCAGCGCGCGCCGAGCGCGGCGACGTTGCGCGCGACATTGCCGGCACCGCCGATATGGATCTCGCTGCGCTGTGCCGCGATGACGGGCGCCGGCGCTTCCGGCGAGATCCGCGACACCTCGCCATAGACGAACTCGTCCAGCATGATGTCGCCGATGCACAGCACCGTGCGGCCCGAGATGGCTTGCGCGAGAGCATCGAAATCGAGAATGGGCGTCGGCATGGTGATGGGCCTCAACGGAAGCGGTCGGGCCGGTCGAGATAATCCCCGACATAGGCCTTCACCGCGTCCTCGAGCGTCGTGAAGCCGCCATTGTAACCGGCGCGGTGGAGGCGATCGACCTCGCTCTGGGTGAAGTACTGGTAGCTGCCGCGGATCTGCTCCGGCATGTCGATGTATTCGATGTTGGGGCTGGCGCCGAGCGTAGCATAGGCCGCGAGCATCAGGTCCCTGAAGCTGCGCGCCTTGCCGGTGCCGACATTGAACAGCCCGGACACCGACGGCGTCGCCAGCAGCCACATGATCACGCGCACGACGTCGTCGACATAGATGAAGTCGCGGCGCTGGTCGCCATCGGCGATGCCTTCGCGATGCGACTTGAACAATTGCACGACGCGGCCCGCTTTGACGTCGTCGAAGCGGCGCGCCAGCACGCTCATCATCGAGCCCTTGTGGTATTCATTGGGGCCGAACACGTTGAAGAATTTCAGCCCGGCCCATTGCGGCGGCAGCCTCTCGCCGTTCGCTGCGCGCTCGGCGACGGCGAGATCGAACAGGTGCTTGCTCCAGCCGTAGAGATTCATCGGCCGCAGTTTCTTCAGCGCAGCGACCGAGGAATCGTCGTCAAATCCTGCCTCGCCGTCGCCATAGGTAGCCGCCGAAGAGGCGTAGATCAACGGCACCGCATTCGCCGTGCACCAGTCCAGGAGGCGCATCGACAGGCGGAAATTGGTCTCGAACACCAGGTCGCCGTCGGTCGCGGTGGTCGCGGAAATCGCCCCGAGATGGATCACGGCATCGAGCTTGCGGCCCTTCAGCCAGTCCGGCAGCTCAGCCGGCGGCACGATATCCACAAGCTGCCGCTTGGCGAGGTTGCGCCATTTGCCCTCGTTGCCAAGGAAATCGCAGACCACCACGTCGCTGCGGCCGGCCTCGTTCAGCGCGGCGACGACATTCGATCCGATAAAACCGGCCCCGCCGGTCACCAGCAACATTCCAACTTCCCTGCCAGATTCCGCCCGCCCGAAGTTTTGCGGCCCGGTTCTGCCCTAGCGCATGATCCGCCAAAGTGTAAGCGGTTTTGGGATTGCCGCTCAGCCGGCTTTACCTGCCGGCCCGGAGCGGCTAACCGAACCGCCACATCAGCGCACCCCGGCCTTATCAACGAATGAACCAAGATTCGCAACTTAGTGGCGAGGCAGATCGGGGCGACACGCGCCCGATCCTGATCGTCCCCTACATGTGGATCGGCGATTTCGTCCGGAATCACACCGTCGTGCGGGTCCTCAATGAGCGCTGGCCGAACCGGCCGGTCGATCTGCTCACGACCTCCCTATGCGCGCCCTTGGTCGATTACATGCCGGGCGTGCGCGAAGCGATCGTCTGGGACCTGCCGCGCGGCCGGCTCGCCGTGGGCCGCCAGCTCGGCCTGGCGAAGCTCCTGCGCGAGCGGAACTACGGCACCGCCCTGGTGCTGCCCCGGACCTGGAAGGCCGCCATTGCACCCGCTTTGGCCGGGATTCCGGAAAGGGTCGGCTTCGTCGGCGAGTTCCGGTTCGGCCTGCTCAATCGCTGGCGCTGGGGCGAAAAGAAGCTGCCCCGCTTCATCGACAAGAACGCCGCCCTCGCCCAGCCCGATGGCGCCCCGCTGCCCCCGGAATGGCCGGTGCCGCAATTGCGGGTCCCGGCCGAGCAAATCGTCCGCTGGCGGCAGGCCAACGGCCTCAGCGCAGGCGCTGCCGTAGCGCTCGCCCCCGGCTCGGTCGGCGTCTCAAAACGCTGGACCTACTATCCCGAGGCCGCTCGCCTGCTCGCCGAGCGCGGCCTCGAGGTCTGGGTGGTCGGCGGCCCCGGGGAAAAGGGCCTGGCCCAGGAGATCGTCGCGGCTGGCGGCGCCGGGACCGCTGGCGGCCCTGGGGTGCGAGACCTTACCAGCAATGATCTGCGCAACGGCGTGCTGGCCATGGCCGCGGCCGGCGTCGCAATCTCCAACGATTCCGGCCTGATGCATATCGCAGCCGCCCTGGGCACACCGACCATGGGCATCTTCGGCCCGACCAGCCCCTATCTCTGGGCCCCTCTCAACGGCCTCGCCGCGACTGTGGTCCAGGACAAGAGCGTGCTCTCCTGCCAACCCTGCCAGAGCACGACCTGCAGGATGAACGACCACCGCTGCATGCGAGATATCGCGGCGAGCGAGGTGGTTGGGATTGCGGAGCGGGTGCTGGGTGAGGTGGGGATGCGGGCTTCGACGTGAGCGTGGAGGTCAAAACTGCTTGGGCAGCCCAGCCTGTTTCAGAACTGCGTTCGCTGTATGCCGAGATTTGATATTGTTATCGACCGTAAAGCGGATACCTGAGACCGGGCTCTCCCAAATGTCGTGGTCGCCGCGCCCACGTCGAACGAAGAAGCATCCCGCCTTCTCCAGAATTCGTTTCAATTCCGGAGTAAAGCTATTCATGCGGCTTCTTTTGCGGAGCCGATCTTTATGCGTTTGGAGAAGCTCGCAATCACCTCGACGGGGACTTCATACCCTTCAGTGGCGCCTTCATCCTCCAACAAATCGCGAATAAGATCGGGCAACTTCGCATCGAGCTCATCAAGGCTCGCAGCTTCCGTGACGAGTCCCGGGAGGTCGGAACTCTCGGCAGTCCACACAGACGCTTCGGTATCCCAATTCGCTCGAACGACGATGAGATGGCCCATTTTCAGCATTCCCTCTGCGGCGATTTCTTTCATCAAAGCAGCCCTCACTAGTCATGGCAACCGCATAGCAAGCAGAGTGCCAGACAACGCATTAAACCCTAGTTAGTCTCGCCAAGTTAGGAAAACCCGCCCCGCAACATAACACACTGATTTGATGCGCATTTTCTGTGCGCAACAATGTTGGATTGCTGTCGAGAGGAAAAGGGCTTCCCGCTCGACGGGGCGTACGCTGACAACGGGGACAGCGAACCTGCGATGATGAACTTTAGACCTGTTTTGCCCGACGAGTCAAATCCATTTCGTAAAATCAGCAGCCCACTACACCGGCCGCCAAACCATTGATTCCGCTAGCACCGGCTACTGTGCATGGGGTTGTTTTCGCGGTTTTTGTTTTTGATGCCGCTACGGCAGTGGCTCAAAGCAGCGGCCGATAGACGTCCCCGATCCGTGACGCCTCCGCATCGAGGCTGAATCGTTCGAGCACCCGTGCCCGCCCGCGCTCGCCCATCGCGATTGCGATGGCCGCATCCCGCATCAGCGGCTCCAGCGCTGCAGCCAGCGCATCCGCATCACCGGTCGGGATCAGCACGCCAGTCACGCCATCCTCGACCACGAGTTCGGCCGCGCCGGCGCGCGCGGCGACCAGCGCGCTGCCGGCCGCCATCGCCTCGATCAAGGTCAGGCCAAAACCTTCGTTGCGTGAGGTGAAGGCGTAGATCGTCAGCCGCTGATACCAGCGCTGCACGTCTTCGATCGGCAGTTCGCCAGTGATGACGATGCGCGATTGCAGGCCGGCGGCCTCGATCCGCTTCTTCAGATCGTTTGCAAAAGCGGTTTGCTCGGCTGTGACCTGGCCGACGATGATTGCGGTGAAATCCGGATAGCGCGGCAGCAAGCGGCACATCGCATCGACGAACACATCGGTTCCCTTCTGCGCGCGCACCCGGCCGAAGCAGCCGATCGCGTAGCGGCCCGGCAGTGCGGTTTCAGCGAAGGCAGCAGTGCGGTCGAGCGGCGGCGCATAGACGGCGGTGTCGACGCCGTGCGGAATCACCGTCGCCTTCACCTTCAGGAACGAGGCCGAAAGATCTGATGTCGCGATGATCGCGTCCATGCGCCGGATCAGCCAGCGCGTGATCCAGCTATGATGGCGTTGCGCCGCCGAGGTGAAGACGAGCTTGAGCGGCCAGCCGAGCGCGCTCAACAGCACGCCCGCGATCATCTCGTTGTTGCGGCGCGCGTGCCAGATCACCGGCGCCTTGCGGCGCCACAATCTCAGGAGATCGGCACCGCCCAGGCGCGCGATCCCCTCCGGCGCGTCGGAGCCGAACCACGCGGCGCGAAACAGCTTTGCCAGCCGCGGCGCCACCATCCGGTTGGTCGCGGTGACCCCGGAATAGCGCCTGTGCAGATTTGGCACGATCACTTCGAGATCGCCTGGGGAATTCGCCACGCCACGCTCCGTTTCGAAAGTCCCTATACGCAACATTAAGCATAGTGACCAGTTCAGCCGCGCCGATACCCCCTCTTCACCACGTAAACGTTAGCTTGGAGCGTTGATCGAAGACGGGTGAGATCATGACTGTGCTTGTCACCGGCGGTGCCGGCTATATCGGAAGCCACACGGTTCTGGCGCTGGCGGAAGCCGGCGAGGACGTCGTCGTGATCGACGATCTCTCCACCGGTTTCTCGGCCTATCTGCCCGAAGGCGTGCCGCTGTTCATTGGCGATGCCGGCGACGAGAACCTGCTCGAAGGCGTGATCGCCCAGCACAACATCGAGAGCATCATCCATTTCGCGGGCTCGGTGGTCGTGCCGGATTCGATGCGCGATCCGCTCGGCTATTACCGCAACAATTTCACGACCGCGCGCAACCTGCTCAATGTCGCGGTCAAGCGCGGCATCGACCGCTTCATCTTCTCCTCGACCGCGGCGGTCTACGGCGATCCGGACCAGGTGCCGGTGCCCGAGCATGCGCCGACACGGCCGCTGTCGCCCTACGGTTCGTCGAAGCTGATGACCGAGATCATGCTGCACGACGTCGCCGCCGCCTACGGCATGCAATACGTGACCCTGCGCTATTTCAACGTTGCGGGTGCCGATCCGCAGGCCCGCATCGGCCTTGCCACCGTCGGCGCCACGCATTTGCTCAAGATCGCGGTGGAAGCCGCGACCGGCCAGCGCGCCAAGATCGACGTGTTCGGCACCGACTATCCGACCCAGGATGGCAGCTGCATTCGCGACTTCATCCACGTCACGGACCTGTCGCAGGCGCATCGATCGGCGCTCGCCTATTTGCGCAACGGCGGCGCCTCGACGACGCTCAATTGCGGCTATGGCCGCGGCTACTCGGTGCTGGAGACCATCGACGCGGTGCGTCGTGTTTCGGGCCGCAGCTTCGCCGTGCAATACGCCCCGCGCCGGCCCGGCGACATCATGACCATGGTCGCCGACACCAGCCGCATCCGCGGCCTGCTCGACTGGAAGCCGCAATACGACGACCTCGAGACCATCGCCGCCCATGCGCTGGCCTGGGAGGACAAGCTGTTCCGCGAGCGTCACGGCGAGCTCCGCCACGCCGCCTCGGCCTAGATTCCATTCCAGCGCAAGCCCTTAATTGGGCTTGAAAAGCGCTGGCTTAGCGGGCACAGAGGCCGTTCGATCCCTGACGCGCGGGCAGGCTTATTCCTGTGCCGTCAATGGACTACGGATGGCTCAGTTTCCAAAGAAAATCACTGACGATCCCTATGCGGCAGCGGTGCTGATTCGCCGCCTGGTCACGGAACAGGGGATTCTCTACTGGCGGCGCTATCTGGTCGCCTTCGCGCTGATGGCGCTTGCCGCCGGATCGACCGCGGGCGCGACCTACGTGCTCGGCCAGGTCATCAACCAGGCCTATGTCGACAAGAACATCCCGGGCATCGCGATGTTCTCAGGCATCACGGTGATCCTGCTCTTCATCAAGGGCGTGGCGACGTACGGCCACATGGTGATCCTGACCAAGATCTCCAACGCCATCCTCGCCACCAACCAGCGCCAGCTGTTCGCCAAGCTGATGCGCGAGAGCGTCGGATTCTTCTCCGAGCGGCATTCGTCCGAATTTCTGGCGCGGCTGACGGCCGGCGCAAAGTCCATCACCGATGTCCTCAACATGCTGGTCAATGCGGTCGGGCGCGACCTCATGATGCTGCTCGCCATGATCGGCGTGATGGTGTGGCAGGATCCGGTGATGTCGTTCATCGGCCTCGTCGCGGTGCCGCCGGCGATGCTGGTGCTACGCAAGCTGGTCAAGCGCATCAAGGGCCTCGCCTACAACCAGTTCACCGGCACCGCCGACATCCTGGAGACGATGCAGGAATCGCTGCAGGGCATCCGCACGGTGAAAGCGTTCACGCTCGAAGACACCATGCAGACCCGCATCGACGAGAACATCGCGATCGTCGAGCGCAACGCCAACAAGATGGCCCGCGTCGCCAACCGCTCCAATCCGCTGATGGAGATGCTCGGCGGCTTCGCGGTCGCCGGCTGCCTGCTTTATGGCGGCTATAGCGTGGTCGCCCTCAACGCCACGCCCGGCGCGTTCTTTTCCTTCATGACCGCGTTCCTGATGGCGACCGAGCCGGCCAAGCGGCTGGCGCGGCTCAACATCGACCTCAACAGCCAGCTCGTCGGCGCCCGCATGCTGCTCGAAGTCGTCGACAGCCCTGCGAGCGAGCATTCCGACGACGACAAGCCGGCGCTGAAACTCTCGAATGCCCGTATCGAACTGCGCGACGTCAGCTTCTCCTATCGCAACGGCGAGACCGTCCTCAACCGGATGAGCTTTGTTGCCGAGCCCGGCAAGGTCACTGCGCTGGTCGGGCCCTCCGGCGGCGGCAAATCGACCGTGCTGGGGTTGCTGCTGCGCTTCTACGAGGTGACGCAAGGCGACATCGTGATCGACGGCCAGTCGATCGGCGCCGTCTCGCGAAAATCGCTGCGGGCTCAGACCGCCTATGTCGGCCAGGACGTCTATCTGTTCCGCGACACCATCCGCAACAACATCGCCTTCGGCCGCGCGGGCGCGACCGAAGAACAAATCATCGATGCTGCGAAAGCAGCCTGCGCGCATGATTTCATCATGGGCTTCCCCCTCGGCTACGACACGCCGGTCGGCGAGCACGGCACGCAGCTGTCCGGCGGCCAGCGCCAACGCATTGCGGTCGCGCGCGCGCTGATCAAGAACGCGCCGATCATCCTGCTCGACGAAGCCACCGCCGCGCTCGATTCGGAGTCCGAGCGCCAGGTGCAGGAGGCGATAGAGCATCTCTGCCAGAACCGCACCACCATCGTGATCGCTCATCGCCTGCACACCATCATGCACGCCGATGCGATCCTGGTGGTCGAGGGCGGCGAGATCGTCGAGCAGGGCCGGCATGACGAGCTGCTCCGCCGCGGCGGGCGCTACGCCTCGTTCTTCCGCCTGCAACATCACGACGCCGGCGCCCTGGCGCCGATCAGCGCAACCGCATAGAGTTCCTTTCACCTCAAGAGCAGCGAGATCGCACCATGAACGCCGCCTCCTACGTCATCCCGCTCCCGACCCAGGCTTCGCTTCCCGTCGTCGGGGAGAGTGGCCGTTATCCCGTGCGCCGCATCTGGTGCGTCGGTCGCAACTATCTCGAGCACATCCGCGAGATGGGCAATGACGAGCGCGCCCCGCCGTTCTTCTTCGCCAAGCACGCCGACATGCTGGTGCCCGACGGCGCCACCATTCCCTATCCGCCGCTGACCAAGGATCTTCATCACGAGGTCGAGCTGATCGTCGCGATGAAGAGCGGCGGCCTCAACATTCCCGCCGAGAAGGCGCTCGACCATGTCTACGGCTACGCCGTCGGCATCGACCTGACCCGGCGCGACCTGCAGATCGCCTCGCGCAAGAAGGAGCGTCCGTGGGAGATCGGCAAGTCGTTCGACTATTCGGCGCCTTGCTCAGCGGTGCAGCCGGCATCGAAGATCGGCCATCCCGCCAAGGGCAAGATCTGGCTGACGGTCAACGGCAAGGAAGCCCAGAAAGGCGACCTCACAGAGCTGATCTGGAACGTGCCCGAGATCATCTGGCAGCTCTCGCAGCAGGTGAAGCTCGCCGCCGGCGATATCATCATGACGGGCACGCCTGCCGGCGTGTCGCAGCTCCAGCCCGGCGACAAGCTCGAATGCGGCGTCGACGGCGTCGGCACGCTGAAGGTCTCGATCGGCCAGCCGGAGTAAGGCTCACGGTGGCTTTAAATAAGAAGGCCCCGGGCATGTCCGGGGCCTTTTGCATTTCGATGGCGGACGATGCCGATCTACCAGGCCTTCACCGGCCGATTGGCGTGGCTTGCCTGCGGCACACCGCGATTGAGCGACATGTGGGAATGCACGCACAGCCAACCATCGCCATGTCTTGAAAACACCATCGTGGCCCGGCCGGGGCGCGAAAACGCGCTGCCGTCGGGATGATAGCCCGTGCTCGTCCACGGCACGATCACGGTCGCCATCGTGCCATCGGACGATGCCAGGATCGAGGCCTGGTCGACGACGAAGCGGAAGTCGGCCGTCTTCGGCCAGACGTTGTCCCATTGCGTGGTGACCCATTGGTCGAGGCCGGGAATGACGTCGTTGTGCGTGCCGAAGGCCAGCACTTCCGGATGGAAAAGCGGCCGTGCCGAAGCATAATCGACCTCGCGGACATAGCCCGCGAAGGTCTCCAGCCACGCGCGGAAGAATTGCAGCAGCTCAGTGTTCGCAATTGGCAACGAGGCCATTGCCTGCTCCATGTTTGACAGCTCAATCAGCAATCTTGTTGCCATGGGGCGAACCGTCCAGCAAGATATGTGGAGAGCACCGGTGGAGATCGACGACGAACCGGGCCGATGTCATGGAGCCAGCCTCATGAGACGCCTTCTCCTGCTTGCGGCCACGCTTATCGTCTCGTGCAATATTGCCAGCGCGCAGTCCAGTCAGCCTTATGCTGGCCTTGAGCATCGCCCCATCAAGGCGCTGTCGCAGCAGCAGATCGACGATCTTCGGGCCGGACGTGGCATGGGCCTGGCGCTTGCCGCCGAGCTCAATGGATATCCCGGTCCGAGCCATGTTCTTGAATTAGGTGATCGGCTTGAGTTGACCGCGGATCAGCGCATCCAGGTTCAGCGCCTCTTCGACGCCATGAAGCAAGAGGCGGTTTCGCTGGGTAACAAGCTGGTCGAGCAGGAGACGGAGTTGGACCGGCTCTTCTCCACCCGCGTCGCGACATCGGAGTCACTCAGGGCGACCCTCGTTGCCATTTCGGAAACCCAGGCACTGCTCCGCGAAAGCCACCTCAAATATCATCTGTCGACAACTGCCGTGCTCGATCCGAGCCAGAAGCAGCGATACGCTGAGTTGCGCGGTTACCAACGCCCTGATGGCTCCGAAGGACACAAGCACCGTCACTAAACGCAATCACCGCAATGCCGACAGCACGATGAGGCCGAGAATCAGCGCCGTCAGCGAATATTTGAGCGTGTAGTAGACGTTGCGATTCCATGCCTTGACCTTGCGGCTCGCAAGATGGATCTCGTAGAGCTTTCCGAACACCTTGTTGAGGACGCCGACGCTCTCGCCGTCGACGTTCTGGGTTGCAGAGGCCTTGACGATGTGGTGGCTGACCCAGCGGTTGATCGCGGTCATGAAGCCGTACTTCATCGGACGCTCGACGTCGCAGAACAGGATGATGCGGTTGACGTCGGTGGCATTCTCCGCACTGTGGATGAAGGTCTCGTCGAACATGAAGGCCTCACCGTCGCGCCAGACGCATTCGACGCCGTCGACCAGGATGCGGCACTTGTTCGAGTTCGGCGTGACAAGGCCGAGGTGGTATCGCAGCGAACCGGCGAAGGGATCGCGGTGGGCGCCGAGCTTGCCGCCAGGCGGCAGCATTGCGAACATCGCACCATGTACGCTCGGAATGGAGTTGAGCAGCTCCACCGTCTTCGGGCACAGCGTGCGCGCCGAAGGCAGGAAGTCATCGTACCATTTCAGGTAAAAGCGTTTCCAGCCGCTCTTGAAGAACGAGTAGAAACCCCAATCGTTGTTCTTCGCCGCCGCGCGGATGAAGCCTTCGTCGAACAGGCGAACGGCCTCGTCGCGGATGGTCTCCCAATTCTCGCTGAGGGCTTTCAGTTCCGGAAACTGCTCGACCGGGATCACCGGCTTGTTCGGCACCGCCGAGCCCGCGTACATCAGCACATTGTAGGGCGCGAGATAGGTGGAGTGATCGCCGAGCTGCCGCGTGAAGCGCAGCCGCTGCTTGCCGCGGAAATGAACGTAGATCGTCGATGCCGCCAGCACATAGAGAATGACGAGTTGCGGCGCAAAAAGCTGTTTTAACATCCCCCGTTCCCCGGTGGTCCAACCGGGAACGTGATCTATCCTGACGCGGCCCGAGCGGCAAGATATTCACCGGAGGGTTGCAATCACGCTCCGGAGATCAGGGATGGCAACTTGAGGCCGAAACGAGCCGAATCAGGCCCGTGACAGCGCCTGGAGACCCTTGAAGGTCAGGCGCTTGGGGTCGGTGACGCCGGCGAGATACAGGCGGCGGATGAACGCGATGACGGCGTCGCGGTCGCAATCGGTCAACGCGACGACGGCGTCGACCGCGATTCTCTGGGCTTCCATTGGGCTCACCTCGGCCTTGCAAGTAACCCCGGCCGAGACAGGCTAGGACTCCGCGGTTAATCCGGCGTTAACCGTTCGGGCAACATGGCCGATTCACCCGAGCGGCCGTATACGCAAAACAACGCATTGGCGGTTGCGATTCTTGGCGAGCGCCGATGCTCTTCTTCAGGAGAGGAACGACGCCGGGTGCGGCGACGCTCACCGCGGAGGAGACCATCTTGTGCTGTTCCGGCTCGGCGGCGACGCAGTTGGTCTTGCGCTCGCGATCGATTTGAAGCTGGCGCTTACCACGCGCAAGACAAGACGGCGGCGATCACGAATACTGCATCACGCCATCGTCGATCCGGCCGAACCGCAAGGAGACGATGTCGAGCGCGTAGTTCTGGTAGAGCCGCCACGGCTGCTTCGAGCCTTGCTTCGGCATCTTTGCGACCGAGCGCTGCACATAACCCGAGGTGAAATCGAGCGACGGCTGCGCGGTAATCGTGGGATCGTCATTATGCGGCATGCACTGCCGGAAATTGTGCCGGTCCATGTAGTTGATGAGCCGACAGACATATTCGCAGGTGAGGACGCATTTCAGCGTCCATGATGCGTTGGTGTAGCCAAAGGCGGAGGCCATGTTGGGCACATCCGCATACATCATGCCTTTGTAGGTCAGCGTGTTGGCAAAATCGACGGCGCGGCCGTCGACGCTCACCTCCAACCCGCCGACGACCTGGAGCACCAGTCCCGTCGCGGTCACGATGATGTCCGCCGCAAGCTCGCTGCCGTCCTTGAGGCGGATACCGTCATGCGTGAACGTGTCGATCTCTTTGGTGACCACCGAGGCGCGCTGCTCGCGGATCGCCTTGAACAGATCGCCATCCGGCACGAGGCAGAGCCGCTGGTCCCAGGGATTGTAGCGCGGCGTGAAGTGGGTTGCGACGTCGTAATCGGGGCCGAGCGCCATCTGCACGCCCTTGAGAACCAGCTCCTTCACCTTCGCAGGGCGGCGCCGACTGAGCTGGAAGAAGAACATCCCCCACATCACGTTGCGCCAGCGGATCAGGTGATAGGCAAGCCGCGTCGGGAGATTGCGGCGCAATTTGTTGGCGACGGGATCCTGCGCCGGGCGAGACACCACGTAGGTCGGCGAGCGCTGCAGCATGGTGACTTGCGCGGCCGTCTTGGCGAGCTCCGGCACCAGCGTCACCGCGGTCGCGCCCGAGCCGATCACGACGACGCGCTTGCCCGCGCAGTCGATGTCGCCGGTCCATTTCTGCGGATGCACGATGCGGCCGGCGAAATCCGCGACGCCCGGAAACTCCGGCGTATATCCTTCCTCGTATTTGTAGTAGCCCGAGCACATGAACAGGAAATTGCAGGTGAAGCGCACGGTTTCGATTGCACCCTCGCCGGTAATGCGCTCGGCCTCGACGGCCCAGCGCGCCTCACTCGTCGACCACGCCGCACGCTTGACACGATGGCGGAAGCGGATGTGCTTCTCGATGCCGTTCTCGGCCGCGG
Organism: Bradyrhizobium sp. MV1.5; assembly: GCF_055807615.1. Classification (NCBI taxonomy): domain Bacteria; kingdom Pseudomonadati; phylum Pseudomonadota; class Alphaproteobacteria; order Hyphomicrobiales; family Nitrobacteraceae; genus Bradyrhizobium; species Bradyrhizobium sp. MV1.5. The sequence continues at coordinate 96,596 of NZ_JBVVPL010000024.1, forward strand.
TTTCGCGAACGTAGTTGAGGATTTGCGCACCGTCGGCGATCGCCTTCGGATCGGTCCAGGGCTTGAAGGAATAGCCCAGCGTGAACATGTCGCTATCGGAGCGGACGCCGGGATAGCGAAACAGGTCCCAGGTGCCGCCGATGCAATCGCGCCCCTCGAGGATGACGTAGCTCTTGCCCGGGCATTTGGTCTGCAGGTGGAAGCCCGCGCCGATCCCGGACAGGCCGGCGCCGACGATCAGCACGTCGAAATGGTCTTGAGCCATTGTCCCCTCCGCAGCCAAGGATTGTCTGACCGGGATCATCGCTCGTCAACTGGCAATCGGCCCCGACACAACCGCGAAGAGACACGTGTGTCGGGCTCAAGACAACAAAGCCCCGGATCGCTCCGGGGCTTTGCGTCGAAAATAGATACGCTCAGCGATCAGTAGCGGTAGTGGTCCGACTTGTACGGACCTTCCTGTTTGACGCCGATATAGTCGGCCTGGTCCTTGCGCAGCTCGGTGAGCTTGACGCCGATCTTGGCGAGGTGCAGGCGCGCAACCTTTTCGTCGAGCGACTTCGGCAGCACGTAGACTTCCTTCTTGTACTTGCCGTCCTTGTTGTTGGCGAAAAGCTCGATCTGCGCCAGCGTCTGGTTGGTGAAGGAGGCCGACATCACGAAGGACGGATGGCCCATCGCGTTGCCGAGGTTCACGAGGCGGCCTTCCGACAGCATGATGATGCGATGCTTGTCGGGGAACTCGATCTCGTCTACCTGCGGCTTGATGTTGGTCCACTTCAGGTTACGCAGACCCGCGATCTGGATCTCGTTGTCGAAGTGACCGATGTTGCAGACGATGGCGCGATCCTTCATCGCGCGCATGTGCTCGATCGTGATGATGTCCTTGTTGCCGGTCGCGGTGACGAAAATGTCGGCGCGGGGCGCGGCGTCTTCCATGGTCACGACTTCATAGCCTTCCATCGCCGCCTGCAGTGCGCAGATCGGATCGACTTCGGAGACCATGACGCGGCAGCCGGCCTGGCGCAACGAGGCGGCCGAACCCTTGCCGACGTCGCCGAAGCCCGCGACCATCGCGACCTTGCCGGACATCATCACGTCGGTGCCGCGGCGGATGCCGTCGACCAGCGATTCACGGCAGCCATAGAGGTTGTCGAACTTCGACTTGGTGACGCTGTCGTTGACGTTGATGGCCGGCCATAGCAGCGTGCCGGCTTTCTGCATGTCATAGAGACGATGCACGCCCGTGGTGGTCTCTTCGGAAACGCCCTTGATGCTCTTGGCGATCTCGGCGAAGTAGCCCTTCGGCTTCTCCTTGAGCTGCTTCTTCAGAAGCGCGAAGAAGACTTCCTCTTCTTCCGAACCCGGCTTGTCCAGGAACTTGGTGTCGCCGTTCTCGGCGCGCAGGCCGAGATGGACGTACATGGTGGCGTCGCCGCCGTCGTCGAGGATCATGTTCGGGTGACCGCCGCCGTGCCAGTCGAACAGCTTGGCGGTGTAATCCCAGTACTCGGTCAGGCTCTCACCCTTGACGGCGAACACCGGAATGCCGGCGGCTGCGATCGCCGCCGCAGCGTGGTCCTGCGTCGAATAGATGTTGCAGGAGACCCAGCGGATGTCGGCGCCGAGCGCGGCCAGCGTCTCGATCAGCACGCCGGTCTGGATCGTCATGTGCAGGGAGCCGGCGATACGCGCGCCCTTCAGGGGCTGCTTCGGGCCATATTCTTCGCGGGTGGCCATCAGGCCGGGCATCTCGGTCTCGGCGAGCGAGAGCTCCTTGCGGCCGAAATCGGCGAGCGAAATGTCCTTGACGATGTAATCGGTGAAGCCGGGCTTCGCGTTCATTGCGGGCGTCCTGTTGTTGAATTGGTCATTCCGGGTCGCTCTGGAGGGGCGAGCCCGGAATCTCGATACGATGGAAGAATTCCGGGTTCGCCGCTGTGGCGGCGTCCCGGGAACGACGTCGGCGATCAGACCGCGCGCTTGAGCGCTTCGACGAGATCGGTCTTCTCCCAGGAGAAGCCGCCCTCGTTGTCGGGGGTACGGCCGAAATGGCCGTAGGCGGAGGTGCGCGCGTAGATCGGGCGGTTGAGATCGAGATGGCTGCGGATGCCACGCGGGGTGAGATCCATCGCCTTGGCGGCGGCCTTCTCGAGCTCAGCCTCCGACACCTTACCGGTGCCGTGGGTGTCGATGTAGATCGACAGCGGCCGCGCCACGCCGATGGCGTAGGCGAGCTGCAGCGTGCAGCGGTCGGCAAGACCGGCCGCGACGATGTTCTTGGCGACGTAGCGTGCCGCATAGGCGGCCGAGCGGTCGACCTTGGTCGGATCCTTGCCGGAGAACGCGCCGCCACCGTGCGGGGCCGCGCCACCATAGGTGTCGACGATGATCTTGCGGCCGGTCAGGCCGGTATCGCCGTCGGGACCGCCGATGTAGAACTTGCCGGTCGGGTTGATGTGCCAGATGGTCTTCGCCGTAATCCACTCCTTCGGCAGCGCCTCGCGCACATAGGGCTCGACGATGTCGCGAATCTGCTTGGACGAGATGTCCTCGACCAGATGCTGATGCGACACCACGATCTCGCGCACGCCGACCGGCTTGCCGTTCTCGTACTGGACGGTGACCTGGCTCTTGGAGTCCGGGCCCAACACCTTCTCGCGGCCGGAGTGGCGTGCTTCCGAGATGAGGCGCAGGATCTTGTGGGCGTAGAAGATCGGCGCCGGCATCAGATCGGGCGTCTCGTTGGTGGCGTAGCCGAACATGATGCCCTGGTCGCCCGCGCCCTCTTCCTTGACTTCGCCTGGCTGCAGCGCATCGACGCCCTGAGCGATGTCGGCCGACTGCGGATGCAGCAGGATCTCGATGTCGGCCTTCTGCCAGTGGAAACCGTCCTGCTCGTAGCCGATGTCCTTGATCGCGGCGCGCACGACGCCTTCGATCTGCTCGTTGGTGACGGATGCGGGACCGCGGGTCTCGCCGGCGATCACGACCTTGTTGGTGGTCGCGAGCGTTTCGCAGGCGGCACGGATTTGCCAGGGATCGATGCCTGCTTTCGGTCCTTCGCGGTAGAACAGATCGACGATCTCGTCGGAGATCCGGTCGCACACCTTGTCCGGATGGCCTTCGGACACGGACTCGCTGGTGAAGAGATAGGACGCGCGCATCAGTAACCCCTTGTTCCGCCGCTAGATGGCGGGCGTTTGCGATATTTAGCTTTGAATGATGTCAATCACGCCGGCGCGAGATGACGTAGGATTCGTCGAGAAACCAGAGCCCATTGTACTTTCGCAGCACGTCCCTGGCGGCATCCAGAGTGCGGCCGTTTTGAGTCATTTCCGTCAACCGGTCGTCCTCAATCTGAGCGACGTACACCGCCGCATTCCACGCTGCAAAGGCCGTCGAGGTGCCGATAGAGCCTGTCACCTCGTTGGGCAGAGCTTCCATATCATACCTGAAGATCGAGCGGTTATCTGCGTAAGCATTAAAATTTAAGTCGCGGCCCACCGAGCCGAGCTCGTACTTCACCGCGCGCAATAGCTCATGACGGCTCACAGAGAAAGGGTTTTCTCCGGGCCAGATCGCCTGGATCATTTCCATGCCCGGATCCTGGCCGTGGGAGTGAATTCCGATCAGGCGGCCGCCTGCCCGCAAGGCCCGGGCCAGGGGCGCAATGATCCGTTTTGCCCGAAAATTGACCGAGGACAGCGCGCGGTATGGTTGGGATGCAATAACGAGGTCGAAATTGGCCTCGGCCTGGCCCGGCCGTGGAATTGTCGAATCAAGCAGAAACCGCTGGTCTTCACGGTAGAGCACCAGCACGACAGGCCGCTCATAAAGAGGCATCCCCGTGCGCGGGCTGACCGCCGCGCGCCAGTTCTGCTCCAAAAACGGCTTCAATTCCGCGATTTGCGTCTCGAACTCGCCCGAGGAAGCACCCCGCAGGGGAACCTCATGCCAGACGGTCGCGGCCGCCGCCGCGGGTGATGCCGGCGTGAGCCAGGGCGCCTCCGCGTAAAGCATGTTGGTAAAAACAAACACCGAGGCCGGATGCTCGAAAATGCGATCCGGCACCTTGTCCAGCGTCAGGCGGAGGTCCTCGAGACTGAGCTCCTTGCCGGCGACGTAGAACGGCATGTGCGGAAAGCGCTGATGCATCGAGCGCAGCACGCGCGCCAGCACCGTGCCGTCGCCAACGCCGGCATCGAACACGCGCAGCGCCGGCGGCCGGGGATGGATGCTGGCAAGCTCCAGCGCCACGCGCTCGGCGACCACGCGCTTCTCACTGCAAGTGTGGACGAACAGCAGGTATTTCTGCCGATTCTCGAAAAAGCGGAAATTGCCGCGCGGATCGCGCTTTTCCGGGGGCACCTGAAGCCCCCGCGGTGGCGGCACGCCGCCGGCCATCGATGCGGCCATGTAGGCCTGGATCCGGTCCAGCGTGTCGATCGTGATGCGCTTGCCCTCGCGCAGCCGGTGCACGAGCTTCCCATCGTTCACCGCGCGCCGGCCGAACGTCGACTCCGCCATGTCCGCCTTACGGCAGAACTCGGTGATTTGGCTCAGGATTTCGTCATTCTTCATGGAGTGGGACGCAGTGGGCAGAAGGATTGGGTAGCGCCTCCTAGCAAATTCTGCCCACTGAGGGAATAGGGATAGCGACACCCCCCGTTTGCCGTGTGCACAACAGCGAGGCCGTGAACCACCTTCCCCTCCCGGGCAACAAACAGACGCCTCTCCTCTACGGGACCACCGCCAATGCGTCGCCTGCTCGTCGCGCTCTGCCTGCTCGCCGCAACCCTGTGGTCGGCGCCCGCTTTTGCGCAGGCGCGCAACCAGCTTGGGCCGCTCTGCACCACCGACACCACGCCGGCAGACCAGATGATCGACGCCTGCAGCAAGATCATCGCGCTGAAGGTGTTCAAAGGCGAGCAGCTCGCGACGGTCTACTTCTGGCGCGCGGTGGGCTGGAATAAGAAGGGCGATTACGCCAAGGTCATCACTGACGCCACGGAAGCGGTTCGGCTCCATCCGAGCCAGGCAGTCTACAACCTGCGCGGCTCGGCGTATTACGACAAAGGCGACTACGAGATCGCGGTCGCTGATTTCGACGATGCGCTGAAGCTTGGCCCGCCTGATGGCACCATCTTCCACAACCGCGGCAATGCCTGGCGCGGCAAAGGCGATTACGCCAAGGCGATCGCCGACTACGACATGTCGATCAAGGCCAATCCAAGATCGGCGTTCTCGTTCCAGAACCGCGGTATCGCGAAGGAGGCACTTGGCGATCTCGACGGCGCGCTGGCCGACATCAACCAGGCGATCCGGCTCGACCCGACACTGCCGCAGCCGCTGATCAACCGGACCGCGATCTGGCGTGTCAGAGGCGATTACGATCGCGCGATTGCCGACGGCAGCGATGCGATCCGGCTCGCGAAGGAAAACCCGCCCGTCAATATCATGACGCCGCCGAACAGCGTGCTGATCTCGGGCTACACCCATCGCGCGCTGGCCTATGAGGCGAAAGGCGATTACGCGCACGCGAGCGACGACTACAAGGCCACGCTGGCGATCGCGGCGTCCGATGCCGGCAGCAAGGCCAATCAAGCCACCGCAAAGGTGCGGCTGTCGCTGATCACCGACGCAAGCGCACCGATCCCGCGCGATGCGCCGTCACCGACGACCGAGCCGGCAAACGCACCGGCTCCCCAGCAGACCGGTGCCGCGCCGCCCTCCTCGCCTGCCCCGGCCGCGCGCGGCACGCGCATGGCGCTGATCATCGGCAACGGCGCCTATGCGCATGTCAAGGCGCTGCCCAATCCGCCCAATGACGCGCGCGCCGTTGCCAGGGCCTTGCGCGATATCGGCTTCACTGTATCAGAAGGCGTCGATCTCGACCGCGCGGCGATGCAGAAGATGACGCGTGACTTCTTGCGGGAAGCGGCGCGGGCGCAGGTCGTAGTGGTCTACTATGCGGGCCACGGCGTGCAGGTCGACGGCCGCAACTATCTCATTCCCGTCGACGTCGAACTCAAGCCGGGCGCGAGGATGACGGACGCGATGATCGACATGGACACGATCATGGCCGGCCTCGACGACCAGGTCCGCACCAACATTTTGATCTTCGATGCCTGTCGCAATAATCCGATGGCACAGCAGGTCGCATCAGCCGGCACCAACCGCGCCATCGAAGCTGCCTCGGGCCTCGCAGCGCCAACGAGCCTGGGCGCCGGCGCGACGCTCGGCGCCGGCACGCTGATCGCTTTCGCCACTGCGCCGGGACAGGTCGCGCTCGACGGCGAAGGTGCCAACTCGCCGTTCTCCGCCGCGCTCTCCCGCCATCTCGGCACGCCCGGCCTGGAAGTGCAGCAGATGCTGACACGTGTGCGGGCGGAGGTGGTGTCAACCACGAAGAACAAGCAGGTGCCGTGGTCGAACTCGTCGCTGCTGGGCGAAGTTTATCTGGCGGAGAAGTGAGGGGCGCGTGCCTCACCCTCTCAGCTGTCATCGCCCGGCTTGACCGGGCGATCCAGTACGCCGAGAAGTCAGCGATTCTCCGAGAAGCCGCGGCGTACTGGATTCCCCGCCTTCGCAGGGAATGACAGTGAGCGAGTAGAGCCTTATTGGCCCCACACTTCCTTTGCGATCTCCACGGCGAGGCTGAGCTTGGCCCACTGCTCCTCTTCGGAGAGGACGTTGCCCTCCTCCGTCGAGGCGAAACCGCACTGCGGGGAGAGTGCGAGCTGCTCCAGCGGGGCGAACTTGGCGGCTTCCTCGAGACGGCGCTTGATGTCATCCCTCTTCTCGAGCTCACCGAACTTCGAGGTGATGACGCCGACCACGACGACCTTGTTACCCTTGGGCAGGAAGCGCAGCGGCTCGAAGCCACCGGCACGGTCGCTGTCGTATTCGAGGAAATAGCCGTCGTAATTGGTGCCGGCGAGCATGGTCTCGGCAACCGGCTCGTAGCCGCCTGACGAAATCCAGGTCGAACGGAAATTTCCGCGGCAGACATGCGTCGTCACCACCATGTCGGCGGGCTTCTCGGCTAGCGCGTAGTTGATGACGCGCGCATAGATCTGCTGGAGACCGTCGGGATTGTCGCCCCGCTCGCGCGCCTTCTGCAATTCGTCCGGCGAGCAGAGATAGGCCCACACGGTGTCGTCGAACTGGAGATAGCGGCAGCCGGCGTCGTAGAACGCCTTCACCGCCTTGCGGTAGGTCTTGCCGAGGTCTTCGTAGAAGGCATCGAGATCCGGATAGACGTCCTTGGAGATCGCCTTGCGGCCGCCGCGGAAGTGCAGCACCGCCGGCGACGGGATCGTCATCTTGGCGGTGACATGAGCCTGGTCGGCGACCTTCTTCAGGAAGCGGAAGTGATCCAGCATCGGATGGTCGTCGGGAAAATCGAGCTTGCCGATCACGCGCACCGCGTCGTGCCGCGTCTCGACACCCGCGAACTGGATGCCGGTATCGGGGTGGAACATTTCGCAGCCGGTGAGCTTGGCCAGGAAGTCGAAATGCCACCAGGAGCGGCGGAATTCGCCGTCGGTCGCGAGCTTCAGGCCGAGCGAGGCCTGCTTATGCACGACCTTCTCGATCTCCATGTCCTCGATCTTGCGCAGATCGTCGGCCGAGATCTCGCCCTTCTCCAGCCTGGCGCGGGCTTCCTTGATCTTGGCGGGACGCAAGAGGCTGCCGACCTCGTCGGCGCGGAAGGGGGCTTTGGTTCGTTGCATTCTTAACTCCCGTGAATTTTTTAGTGGGCCGCCGCCCCTGCAACGCCGAGGTGGCGCTCGAGGACCGACGGGTCGGCTTTCAGCGCGGCGCTCGGGGCGTCGTGGACGATCGTTCCGCGCTCCAATATCACAACACGGTCGGCCAGCCCCAGAATCTTTTGGGCATTCTGCTCGACGATGATCGAGCAGATGCCGCCCGCCCGCGTGATGGTCCCGATCGCCTTCAAGAGCTCCTCGACGATGATGGGGGCAAGGCCCTCGGTCGGCTCGTCCAGGAGAAGCACTTTCGGATTGAGGGTCAGCGCGCGGCCGATTGCCAGCATCTGCTGCTCACCGCCGGAGAGCTGGTTGCCAAAATTGCTCCGCCGCTCCTTCAACCGCGGGAACATCTCGTAGACTCTCTCGACGGTCCAGGGACCGGGCTGGGCCACTGCTGACATATTCTCCTCCACCGTGAGCGAGCGGAAGATATTGCGCTCCTGCGGCACCCAGCCGATCCCGGCACGCGCCCGCTGGTCGGGCCGCAAGGTCGTGACGTCGGTGCCAGCCAGCCCGACAGTGCCGGAGAAGCGACGGGTGACGCCGACGATCGAGTTGATCAGGGTGGTCTTGCCGGTGCCGTTGCGCCCCAAAAGTGCCAGCACCTGGCCTTCGGCGAGACGCAGGGACATGCTCGGCAGCACCACGGCCTCGCCGTAGCCGGCGCGAAGCGAGTCGATCGCGAGCAGGTCAGACATTGACCGCCTCCTCGCCGAGATAGACCGCCTTGACCTGCGGGTCGCGCGCGACCTGCTCGGGCGGGCCTTCGGTGAGCAGCGCGCCGGAGACCAGGACAGAGATGCGGTCGGCGAAGGAGAACACGAGGTCCATGTCGTGCTCGATCAGCAGCACGGTCACGTCGCGCGGCAGGCTGCCTACGACGGCGAGGATGTCGTGGCGCTCGCTCTCGGGCACGCCGGCGGCGGGCTCGTCCAGCAGCAGCACGCGCGGCTTGGCGGCGATCGCCACCGCAATCTCGAGCAGGCGCTGCTTGCCATAAGGCAGCGTCACGGTCTGCTCGTTCATGACGTCGAGCAGGTGGAAACGCGTGAGGAGGTCGGCGATCTCGCCGTTGACGTCGCTGCGCGTGCCCATCCGCCGCCACCAGTCGCCGCCATGACCGAGGCGCTCGGAGACAGCGAGACCGATGGTCTCGAGCGGGGTCAGGTCGGGATAGAGCTGGTTGATCTGGAAGGTGCGCGACAAGCCGCGCAACACGCGCTTGTGCACGGGCAGATCGGTGATGTCCTGGCCTTCGAGCAGGATACGGCCCGAGTTCGGCTTGAGCACGCCGGTAAGCTGGTTGATCACCGTGGTCTTGCCGGCGCCGTTCGGGCCGATCAGCGCGTGGCGGGCGCCTTGTTCGATTTTTAGCGACAAGTCGCGGGTGACACGCAGACCGCCGAATTGCTTTTCGAGATTCTGGGTTTCGAGCGCGATGGTCATGCGTCGCTCTCCGGCACGGCGACGACGGCCTTGCGCCCGGCTATGTGCCTGATGACCAGATTGGGCACATACAGCATCCAGCGATGCAGGCGCTGGCGGCCAACCAGGACGATCACGACCAGCACGAGCCCGATCCAGAACTGCCAATATTGCGGAGTGATGGTCGAGAACAATTCCTGCAGCATGCGAAACAGCACTGCGCCAATCAGCCCGCCGTAGAGATAGCCGGTGCCGCCGATCACGAGCACCAGCATCAGGTCCGCCGAGCGCTCGAAGGAAAACACGTCGAGCGAGGCGATCGCCGTGGTCTGGGTGAACAGCGCGCCTGCGATGCCGGCATAGAACGCCGCGAGCGTGTAGATCGCAATCAGCCGACGGTTGACGGGGATGCCGATAGCCGCCGCGCGCAGCGGGTTGTTCTTGATCGCGCGCAATGACAGCCCGAAAGGCGAGTGCACGACCCGGCGGGCGAACAGGAACAACAGAAACAGAACGGCGAGCGAATAGAAGAACCCGGTCTTGCCGAACATGTCGAACGGGATCTGGCCGAAGATCGGCTGCATCTCGATACCCTGCAGACCGTCGGTGCCACCGGTGATGTTGGAGAAGCGTTCGGCCAGCGCCTCAAGCAACAACGCGATGCCGAGCGTCACCATCAGCCGCGTCAGGTCGACGCCGCGGATCACTAGGAAGCTGGTGGCGAAGCCAAGCACCATCGCGACAATGCCGGCGACGACAAGCGCAAGCACGGGCTCGTTGATGATCCCGTGCAGCGCGAGAAGCCCCGCCGCGTAAGCGCCGACGCCGAAGAAGGCGGCATGGCCGAGCGAGACGATACCGGCGTAGCCGAGGATCAGGTCGAGCGACATCGCAAACAGCGCGAGCCGCAAGATGTCCGTCATGATCAAATAACGCGTGGGAAATACGAAGCCGCAGGCCAGCACGATCAGCCAGAAAGCGGCCTCGCCATAGTGCCAGCGTGCCTGGCGCTGGGCGTGATAGCCGACGTCGGAGGAGGCGCTCATCGGCGAACTCAACGCGCGGCCGTGCGGCCGAACAGACCGTTCGGGCGCCAGATCAGGATCACGATCATCATGGTGTAGATCACGAAAGGTCCCATCTTCGGGACGTAATATTTGCCGGCGACGTCGCCGATGCCGAGCAGCAGCGAGGCCAGAAACGGGCCGGTGATCGAGGACGAGCCGCCGACGGTAACCACGATCAGGAAGTAGATCATGAACTTCAGCGGAAAGTACGGGTCGAGGCCGAGGATCTCGGCACTCAGCGCGCCGCCGAGACCGGCCAGGCCGCAGCCAAAGGCAAATGTGAAGGCGAACACCTGCGGCACGTTGATGCCGAGGCCGCTCGCGGCGCGGGGATCGTCGACCGCGGCGCGCAGGCGGCTGCCGAACCGCGTCTTCGCCAGCACCATCTGGAGACCGATGGTGAGCAGCCCGCAGATCACGATGATCATCAGCCGGTAGCGGCCGATGCCGACGCCGAACATGTCGAACTGACCCTGGAGCGCCGCCGGCAAGTTGATGAAGACCCGCGAGGAGCCCTGGATGTAGTCGACGGCCGCGACCGACATGAACGTGAGGCCGATCGTGAACAGCACCTGATCGAGATGGCTGCGCGCATAGAGGTGTCGGTACAGCGTGCGCTCGAGCACGATGCCGATCGCAGCAGAGGAGACGAAAGCAAGCGGCAATGCAGCGAAGAATGGCCAGCCCATCCGGTTGACCAGCACCATGCAGACATAGCCGCCGGCCATGGCGAAGGCGCCATGGGCGAGGTTGACGAAGTTCATCAAGCCGAGCGTGACCGCGAGCCCGCAAGCCAGCACGAACAGCAGCATGCCGTAGGCAACGCCATCGAACAGGTTGGTGAGGATTGAGGTCATCGTCTCAGCTTGGCGTTATCGTCATGGCCGGGCTTGTCCCGTCCATCCACGTTCCTGGTTCGGCTCTCGCGTGGATGCCCGGGTCAAGCCCGGGCATGACGAGAGTGGCGGGCGAGATCCCCGATGCGCGGCTAGTGCGCGCTCGGGAATGACGGGCTTTCGCGTGTCACTTCTTGGTCTTGCCGAGATCCTTGACGGCCTCGAAGGTCGCGAACTCGACGTTGTAGAGCTCGCCGTCAACCTTCTCGACCTTCCGGATGTAGATGTTCTGCACGATGTCGCGGGTCTCGGGGTCGATCGAGATCGGGCCGCGCGGGCTCTCCCACTTCTGGCCCTTCATGGCTTCGACCAGCTTGGTGCCGTCGGTGTCGCCATTGGTCTTCTTCAACGCTTCGTAGATCAGGTGCATGCCGTCATAGCCGCTCACCGCCATGAAGCCCGGCCGGTTTCCGTACGCCTTCTTGTAGGCCGCGACGAAATCCTTGTTCATCTGCGAGGGATGCGCCGCGGAATAAAGGTGTGCGGTGACCGTGCCCAGCACGGCGTCGCCCATGTTGTTGAGGAGGTCGTCGTCGGTCACGTCGCCCGGTCCGATCACCTTGATGCCGGCCTTGTCGAGCCCGCGTTCGGCATACTGCTTCATGAAGTTGCCGCCCTGGCCGGCCGGCACGAACACGAAGATCGCGTCGGGCTTGGCATCCTTCATACGCTGGAGGAACGGTGCGAAATCGGGATTGGCAAGCGGCGTCTTCACCTCTTCGACCACCTCACCGCCACCGGCGGTGAAGTTCTGCTTGAAGAAGTTGAGCGCGTCATTGCCCGGCGCATAGTCCGAGGTCAGCGTCGCCACCTTCTTGATGCCGTTTTTCACCGCCCAGTCGCCGATGATGGTGGAGGATTGCGCCAGCGTGAAGCTGGTGCGCACGATATAGGGCGAGCGCTCGGTGATGATGGAGGTGCCGGCCGCCATCACGACTTCCGGAATCTTGGCTTGCGTGGCCAGCGGCGCCGCCGCGAGCGCGGCCGGGGTCACGCCGAAGCCGGCGATGAAATGGACCTTGTCGTTGACGATCAACTCCTGCGCGGCCGTCTTGGTCTTGTCGGGTATCGCAGCATCATCCTTGAGGATAATCTCGATTTTCTTGCCGGCGACGGTGTCGCCCTTCTGCTGCATGTAGAGCTTGATCGCGTTCTCGATCTGCTTGCCGGTCGAGGCTTGGCCGCCGGTCATCGGCAGGATCAGGCCGACCTTGACGCTGTCCTCGGCCTTGGCCGGAGCGACGGCCACAAGGCCTGCGATGGCGGCAGCTGCCGCGGCCCAAGCAGTCTTATGAGACAGTTGTTTGCGTTCGAACATCAGATGTCCCTCCCCTTCATTCCTGATCGCTTGTGCGCCGGACCGAGTGCCCGATCCTTGCCTTAAGTCTAGCTCACGCACGCGTGATGTCGCGCGCAACATGGCGTCTTTCGCGCTCTTATTGTCAATCGGACGTTTGGCGACCCTTCGGCGCAAGCCGAGCGTTCCGATTGCCGACGGCAGATGCGATATCGGGTCACGTTCGGGTAACCCGGGCATCGTGACTGTGATTGCTATCTTTTGTACGATTGTACAAAGAAAATGGACCTGTCAACGAAAAAGCCCCATCTCGGATGAAGCGACTTTGTCGCAAGCCCTGCTGCAGTCTAGAAACGCTGCCACCCGGGTGGATGGAGGATTTCGTCTTTTGTTTGCAGAATTTGAACATCGGCAGGGTCCAGGTCGGCACACCTCGGTATTAAATTACCTACCTCGAATAAGTCTATTTTACCTTGTTGAAAGCTACTCTCCCGGCGACAGCCTATCTGGCGTCCAACACGACTGACCTCGCGCCCTCCATACAATGCCCAGATCCTTGCGTTCCCTCCTGATCCTTCTCGCGCTCTCGGCGGGCCTGTCCGGCTGCGGCACCGTCAACGAAAAGCTCTCGTCCGGCATGGGCGACTACGTCCCGCAATGGGCCGGCGGCTTGCCGGCGGACGCCCCGCCGCGGGCGGGCACGCCGCAATACGATGCCTACATGAAGGAGCGCGAGCGCAAGCGACTGATGCCGGCAGCGGATCGCGAAAAGGAAGAGCAGGCGCAGAAGGGCGCAACGGGCTCGGCGTCCGGCACCGCGGCGCGTTAAGTCGCGCCCCCTCGCCGCTTGCGGCGAGAGCGAAGCAAATCAATCCACGAACACCACGGTCTTGCGGCCGTTGAGGATGACGCGGTCGTTGAGATGGTAGCGGATCGCGCGCGCCAGCACGCGGCGCTCGATGTCGCGGCCCTTTCGGACGAGATCCTCAGGCGTGTCGCGATGGCTGATACGCTCGACGTCCTGGTCGATGATCGGGCCCTCGTCGAGGTCGCGCGTGACGTAATGCGCGGTGGCGCCGATCAGCTTGACGCCACGCTCATGAGCCTGGTGATAGGGTTTTGCGCCCTTGAAACCCGGCAGGAACGAGTGGTGGATGTTGATGCAGCGTCCCGACAGATTTGCCGAGAGATCGTCCGACAATATCTGCATATAGCGGGCGAGCACGACGAGATCCGTCCCGGTCCTGGCGACGAGATCGAGGATCTGCGCCTCCTGCTCGCGCTTGGTCTCTTTCGTAACAGGCAGATAGTGGAACGGAACCGCGCCGAAATCGAGCCCGTCATAGACCTCGCGCGGATGGTTGGAGACGATTGCGGCCAAAGTCATCGGCAACTCGCCGGTGCGCCAGCGATAGAGGATGTCGACCAGGCAGTGATCGGACTTCGACACTAAAAGCATCACCTTGCGATGCGCGGCGCGATCTCGCATTTGCCAATCCATGCCGAAACGCTCGGCGATCGCGGCAAAGCCGGTCTGCAGCGCCGACAGCTCCACGGCGAGATCGGCGGCGGTGAACACCACCCGCATGAAGAACTTGTTGGTCTCGATATCGTCGAACTGTTGGGCGTCGAGGATGTTCTGTCCGGAATTCGCCAGGAAGGTCGACACCGCCGAGACGATGCCGGGACGATCCGGACAGGACAGGGTCAGGACATATTGATGATCGGGCATGGTCTTTGAAACAATGGGCCTTGATGAAGGTTTGGGCAGCGGCTGCGGAACGACCCGCGATTTGCGCCCTGCTCTATCACCGACCCCACCTTGCGCCAATCCCGACCGTGGAGTCAGGATAAACGTATGATTGCTTTGACTGACCGGAGTAGGCTCATGGCCGACCGCTTGAACGGCACCCGCATCCTGATCCTGGAAACGCGCGAGGAGGCGCAGTTTTCGAAGCTGCTGGCCGAGCAAGGCGCCGAGGTCGTGCAATGCCCGATGTTCACCATCCAGGATGCGCCGGACCCCGCCCCGGTCGAGGCCTGGATCCGCCGCGCCATCGACAAGCCCTTCGACGACCTCGTGCTGATGACCGGCGAAGGACTGCGGCGGATCATGAAGCTCGCCATCGCGCGAGGGCTCGACCAGGCTCTCGTGGCGGCGCTTGCCAGGTCGCGAAAATTCACCCGCGGCCCGAAGCCCGGCAAGGCACTGCGCGAAGTCGGGCTCGAGGCGCAGCAGACCACGGAACAGCCGACCACCGAGGGCGTGATCGAGATGCTCGGCAATCTCGACTTGAAGGGGCACCGCCTCGGCCTCCAGCTCTATCCCGACAAGGATCACAGCGCGCTGACCGGTGCGCTGTCGGCGCAAGGTGCCGAAGTCGATACCGTGCTGCCCTATGCCTACGATTCCAAGGCGGCGGATGCCAGCATCGTCGCCGCCATCGACGACATGGCCGAAGGGCGGATCGATTCCATCGCGCTGACCAATCTCGGCCAGGTCCGACGGCTGATCGAAGCCGCGAGAGCCCATGGCAGCGAGGCGAAGCTGCGCGCGGGCCTCGAGCGGACGCTGATCGCGTCGGTAGGACCGGCGGTCTCGGCCGAGCTCACCGCGCATGGTTTGCGCACGGACGTTTCGCCGCCTGAGGAAGCCTATTTCATGCGACCCTTGATCTCGGCCATGGCGGCGGCGCTGGCGCAGCGGAAGCGAGCTCCTGCGCGTTGATCGCGCGTCGTCGGCGAGCATGGCACTATGCGGCAGCGCCGATTGACACGGACATCGCCGGGGTTACCCTGCGACCAGAAAAACGAATAACAAAGGGCAGGGAATCGCCGTGATACCCGTCGTCGAGACTTGAGCACGACCATACGTCTTTCCGCGCTCGCGCCATTCCGCATCCGCAACTATCGCTTCCAGTGGCCGTCCGATCTGCTCACCTCCTGGGCATTCGAGATCGAGACGCTGGTGCTCGGCTGGTACATCATGGTCGAGACCGGCTCGGTGCTGCTGCTCACCGTGCTTGCGTCGCTCCAGTTCGTCGGGACATTGGTGGCGCCGGTGTTCGGCATGATCGGCGACCGCATGGGTCATCGCGATCTCCTGGTCGCGATGCGTCTTGCCTACATGGTGCTCGCGTCGACCATCATGACTCTGGCACTGACCGGTCACCTGACGCCGCCAAGCGTGATGATCATCGTCGCAATCATGGGCCTGATTCGCCCCTCGGACCTCGGCGTTCGCGGCGCGCTGCTCGCCGAGATCATGCCGACCGAGCAACTGGTGGGCGCGATCAGCGTTGCGCGCACGACCCAGGACAGCGCGCGCATCGCTGGCGCGTTGACAGGCGCCGGACTGTTTGCCGTCCTCGGCATTGGCCTCGTTTACGTGGTGATCGTCTGCCTCTATCTCGTGGCCGCGCTTCTCATGCTCTGCCTGACCCGGCCGGAACGGACCATTGCCACAACTGATCTTCCGGCAGACAGCCGCGTCGTTTCAAGATTGCTGGGCGATTTGAAGGAAGGGATCGTCTACGCCTGGAATGGTCCGGGGATGCGCGCGGCGCTGTGCGTCGCCTTCCTGGCCAACCTGACCGCATTTCCTTTCACCGGCGGATTGCTGCCCTACATCGCGCGGGACATCTTTCATACCGACCAGACCGGCCTCGGTTATCTCTCCGCGAGCTTCGCCGTCGGCTCGCTGATCGGCTCCATCACGCTCAGCCTCGTCAGCGGAGTGCGCATTGCCCGGCTCCTGATCGGCGCGACGCTGGCGTGGTACGCCATGCTGCTGGTGTTCGTCGAGATCAGGACCATGCCGGTGGCGATGGCCTGCCTCGTGCTCGCCGGCATCGCCCAGAGCATGTCGATGATATCAGCTGCCGTCATCCTGATGCGCACGGCCAGCGCACACCTTCGCGGCCGCGTGATGGGCGTGCGGATGATGGTGATCTACGGCCTGCCGCTCGGATTGCTCGCGGCCGGCAGCCTGATCGACATCATCGGCTATTCCGCGACGGGTTCGCTCTATGCCGTATCGGGGTTCATCGCGATGCTGGCAATCGCGATCCGCTGGCGCGCCGACCTCTGGCCGGTGCACGCGCCGGCCAATACGCGATGACGAACGAGGAACTCTAGTCCCCGTAACCCCGCAACCGCTCGATATCGAGGATGGTGACGCCGCCATATTCGAGCCGCAGCAGCCCCTCTTTCTCCAGCCGGTTCAGCGCACGGTTGGCATTCTGGCGGGACATGCCAGAGAGCGCGCCGATCTCCTCCTGGGTGATCTCCAGATGCGCGGTGGATTCGGGATAGAGGATCGGATTGAACAGCGAGGCGATGCTGCGTGCAAGCCGCGCGGTCGCATCCAGCGTGCGGTTGACTTCGAGCATGCCGATGAACTGGCCGAGCCGCTCGTTGAGCTGGCGCACCAGGAAGCGGTTGAAGCCGACGCTGTTCTCGAACAGCCACATGAAGGCGCTGCGTTCCATCAATGCGACGCGGCTGTTGCGCAGCGCGACCACGTCATAACGGCGCGGCTCGTTCTTGAGCACGCTGCCCTCGCCGAACCAGGCCCCTGCCGTCAGCCCGGCAAGACTCGTCTCCTTGCCGTCGCGCGAGACTCCGCCCATCCGGGCAAGGCCGAAGACCATGCCGGCCCAATAGTCGAACGTGTCGCCGCGCATGAAGACGGTCTCGCCGGTGCCGTAGGATCGCTCCGTGATCCCGCCACGAGCGACCGCGATCTCCGCTTGCGTGAGCTCGCGCGACCAGGCAGCGACGCGCTTCAGTTGATCCTCTGAAATCATGATCCTGAAGCCAGCGGCACCATGCGTCACTCCTTATTCTGCTGCAATGCAGCATGACCGTTCCGACCACCGTCCGACGAAAGATGGAGGATGATCCCATCCAAAAACTTTGTCGCAGAATTGTCAGGCGGGAGACATTTCAAAATAGCGCTTTCCCCTATTGAGGACCACCTCGGGCGGTGCGGCTTTTGATCCCAAACGGGAACGAGAGCGGCGCGGGTCCGGTCGAGACCATCTGCTGCATGGCCTCACCGGCACGGCCGTACTAGGATCGCACGACAGGAACGGAAAGAGCGCCACTGAATGCGCCATCACCGGGAGGGATCTGTTTGGTGGCTACCAGTCTTGAAGTGCGCGGCGTGTCCTTGCGATTCGGCGGCGTTCGTGCGCTGAGCGATGTCGGCTTCGCCATCAGGGAAGGCGAGCTGTTCTCGATCATCGGCCCCAACGGCGCCGGCAAGACCTCGATCGTGAACTGTATTTCCGGCCGCTACAAGCCGACTGAAGGCCAGCTTTTCTACCGGGGACACGACATCACCGGCCTGACGCCCAACGCGCGCGCTTCGCTCGGCATCGGCCGCACCTTCCAGAACCTGGCGCTGTTCCACCACATGAGCGTGCTCGACAACGTCATGGTCGGGCGCCATCACCTCCTGAAGAACAATTTCCTCACGGGCTCGCTGTACTGGCTCACCGGCGCGCGCAAGGAAGAGCTGGAACATCGCCGCAAGGTCGAGGAGATCATCGACTTCCTCGATCTCCAGTCGGTGCGAAAGGCGCAAGCCGGCACCCTCTCCTATGGCTTGCGCAAGCGCGTCGAGCTCGCGCGCGCCATGGCGCTGGAGCCGCGCCTCATTCTCCTCGACGAGCCGATGGCCGGCATGAATTTCGAGGAGAAGGAGGATATGGCCCGCTACATCGTCGATCTCAACGAGGAGTTCGGCATGACCGTGGTGATGATCGAGCACGACATGGGCGTGGTGATGGACATCTCCCACCGTGTCATGGTGCTGGATTTCGGTCGCAAGATCGCCGAGGGCGATCCGGCCGCCGTGCTCGCTGATCCCCACGTCAGGCGCGCCTATCTCGGCGAAGAGGACGAGGTGCTGGTCGATCCTGACGATGCTCCGCCGGCGCAGGAGAGCGCGGCATGATGGATTACGCAGGCCGCGTCGCGCAGGCCGACACCTATCCGAAGATGCTCCGGCTCAATGCGAAGGAGTACGGCAACGAGATTGCGCTGCGCGAGAAGGATCTTGGGCTGTGGCGCCCGTTCACCTGGAACGCCTACCAGAGGCGGGTGCGCGATTTCGCGCTCGGCCTCGTCGAACTGGGCCTTGGGCGCCAGGACGTCATAGGCATCATCGGCGACAACCGGCCGGACTGGGTCGCGGCGGAAATTGCCACTCATGCGGTTGGAGGCTTGAGCCTCGGGCTCTACCGCGACGTGCTCGACGAAGAAGCCTCGTATCTCCTCAATTATGGCGAGGCGCAGCTCGTTTTCGCCGAGGACGAGGAGCAGGTCGACAAGCTGCTCACGCTCGCCGACCGCGTCCCAAAGCTGAAGCACATCATCTATTCCGATCCGCGCGGCATGCGGAAATACGACGATCCGCGCTTGATGTCGGCGGAGACGTTTGCCGAACTCGGCCGGGCGCGGGCTACGCGCGAACCGGAACTTTACGACCGGCTGGTGGACGCGACCAAGGGCGAGGACGTCGCGATCCTCTGCACGACGTCTGGCACCACCTCGCATCCAAAGCTCGCGATGCTCGCCGCCGGCCGCGTGCTCGGCCATTGCGCGACGTATCTGGCTTTCGACCCGAAAGGGCCGGATGACGAGTACGTGTCGGTGCTGCCGCTGCCCTGGATCATGGAGCAGGTCTATGTGCTCGGCAAAGGCCTCTTGTGCCGGATGAAGATCAACTTCGTCGAAGAGCCCGAGACCATGATGAACGATCTGCGCGAGATCGCACCGACGTTCATCCTATTTGCGCCGCGCGTTTGGGAATCGATCGCCGCCGACGTTCGCGCCAGGGTGATGGACGCAACGCCGTTCAAGCAACGCCTGTTCGACATCGGCATGAAGAGCGGGCTTGCCGCGCTCGAACAGGGCGAGCGTTCCGGCTTTGCCGACGCGATCCTGTTCCGTGCATTGCGCGACCGCCTCGGCTTCACCCGCCTGCGTTCAGCCGCAACCGGCGGCGCGGCGCTCGGCCCCGAGACCTTCAAGTTCTTCCAGGCCATGGGCGTGCCGCTGCGCACGCTCTACGGCCAGACCGAGCTGCTGGGGGCCTACACGCTGCATCCCGCGGGCAAGGTCGATCCCGACACCACTGGCGTGCCGATGGCCGACAGCGTCGAAATCCGCATCGACAATGCCGACGTTCACGGGGTCGGCGAAATCGTGGTGCGGCATCCCAATATGTTCCTCGGCTATTACAAGAACCCGGAGGCGAGCGTCGCCGACATCAGGGATGGCTGGATGCTTTCCGGCGACGCCGGCTATTTCAACGAAGACAAGCAGCTCATGGTGATCGACCGCATCAAGGATCTCGCCGAGACCTCGCGCGGCGAGCGATTCTCGCCGCAGTTCATCGAGAACAAGCTGAAGTTCTCGCCCTATATCGCCGAAGCCGTGGTGCTTGGCGCAGGCCGCGACGCGCTCGCCGCAATGATCTGCATCCGCTACTCCATCATCTCGAAATGGGCGGAGAAGAACCGGCTCTCGTTCACGACCTACAGCGACCTCGCCTCGCGGCCCGAGGTTTATGCGCTGCTCAAGAAGGAAGTCGAGACCGTCAACGCGACTCTGCCGCCGGCACAGCGCATCTCCCGTTTCCTTTTGCTCTACAAGGAACTCGACGCCGATGACGGCGAGCTCACCCGCACGCGGAAAGTGCGCCGCAGCGTCATCAACGAGAAATACGAAGGGATCATCGACGCGATCTACCGCGGCCAGGCCGACATCCCCGTGGACACCGTGATCCGGTTCCAGGACGGCACCACGCAGCGCGTACGAACAACGCTGAGGGTCGTGGACCTGGACGGGCACGGGCACATGGCGGAGGCGGCGGAGTGAGCCTACTTCGAACCGAGAGCGCGATGCGGGTCGATGCGCCCTCTCCCCTTGCGGGAGAGGGCATCTCCGCTATTAGCCAAGACCCCACTAGGGTGAGGGGTCCTCTCTCCGCACCATCGCTGCGGAGAAAACCCCTCACCCGGCTTCGCTTCGCGAAGCCACCCTCTCCCGCAAGGGGAGAGGGCGCACCGTCATCGCTTCTGCATTTTACGCGGACATCCGCATGAACACCGCCTTC